>CAZTLE010000022.1:0-29523 GCA_964614415.1 uncultured Aureitalea sp.
ATTATATCGAACAACCTGCACATAGATATGAAGAGTGTGCATTTTGATAGTGATGACGGTATCTTCAACGGACGTATTACGGTGGTAGTGAAGAACAAGGACATTCTTAGTAATCTTGTTAAAAACATTAAAAAAATAAACGGGATCGATAAAGTTACCCGCGTATAAATGAGTACCTTTGCCCTTTGGTTATGAGTACAAAATCAGAAACAAAGAATCAGGAAATCGTCAAGAACGTTTTCACCGGCTACCTGGAAGAAAAGGGGCACAGGAAGACCCCTGAGCGCTATGCGATTCTTCAGGAGATTTACGACCATGACGACCACTTCGACATTGAGTCTCTCTACATCAACATGAAGAACAAGAATTATCGCGTAAGCAGGGCTACCCTGTACAACACAATAGAGTTACTCATGGAATGTGGCCTGGTGCGGAAGCATCAGTTCGGTCAAAACCAAGCCCATTACGAGAAATCGTATTTCGATCGTCAACACGATCATGTCATACTGGAAGACGGAGAGGTGATCGAGTTCTGTGACCCGCGTATTCAATCCATTAAAAAAACAATAGAAGAGGTTTTCGATCTGGAAATAACCAACCATTCACTGTATTTCTACGGAAGCCGCAAAACTGCAAAAACAGCCCGTCCTGACGAAAAAGAGCTTTCCGGGCAAGGAAATTCCTAACTAACTATGGCGGTAGACTTACTACTCGGACTACAGTGGGGCGACGAAGGAAAAGGAAAAATCGTCGATGTCCTCACAAAAAACTATGACATAATCGCACGTTTTCAGGGAGGCCCAAATGCCGGTCATACCCTTGAATTTGATGGTATTAAGCATGTATTACACACCATTCCCAGCGGTATTTTCCACGAAAATGCTATTAACCTTGTAGGAAATGGCGTTGTGATCGATCCGGTGATCTTCAAAAAAGAGCTGGACAATCTCGACAAGTTTGATGTCGATTACAAGTCGAAGCTCTTAATCTCGAGAAAAGCACATCTTATATTACCCACACACCGTTTGCTGGACGCAGCCTCCGAAGCTTCCAAGGGGAAGGCGAAAATAGGTTCTACGCTCAAGGGAATTGGTCCTACCTACATGGACAAGACCGGGCGTAACGGGATTCGTGTTGGAGATATAGAATTGGACAGTTGGAAAGACAAATACCGGGCACTTGCCAACAAGCATGAAGCGATGATCAGCTTCTACAATGTGAAAATAGATTACAACCTTAGAGAACTGGAAGATGAATTCTTCAATGCGATCGAAACATTGAAGGAACTTACTTTCATCGATAGCGAAGAATACCTACATCAGGCGCAGAAAGACAAGAAGTCAATCCTGGCCGAAGGTGCCCAGGGATCGCTGTTGGATATTGATTTTGGAACCTACCCTTATGTAACGTCCAGTAATACAACGGCCGCCGGTGCCTGCACCGGTTTAGGAGTTGCTCCGGGAAAGATCAAAGAGGTGTTCGGAATTTTTAAGGCCTACGCCACACGTGTTGGAAGCGGCCCCTTCCCCACCGAGCTTTTCGACAGTTACGGAGAAACCATGGGACGTGTTGGAAACGAGTTTGGAGCTACTACCGGAAGGCCTCGTCGCTGCGGATGGTTGGATCTGGTGGCACTCAAGTATGCTGTTCAGGTGAATGGAGTCACGCAACTGATGATGATGAAAGGCGATGTTCTAAGTGGTTTTGACACCCTGAAGGTTTGTACGGCCTATACTTATAAGGGGGATACGATTCGCCATTTGCCTTACAATATCGAACCCGAAAATGTCCAACCTGTGTACTCAGAATTACCGGGATGGAAGGAAGATCTTACGCAGATGACAGACGCTTCGCAATTTCCGGAGGAACTGAACGATTACATCGCCTTCATAGAAAAGGAATTGAAAGTGCCCGTTAAGATCGTATCTGTAGGGCCGGACAGAAAACAAACCATACACCGGTAACATACGGTTTCTTTCGTATTTTCGTTACTTACCGTAACGATATCATTGTTGAGACTTTGGAACTACATACTCGTTGTTTTTTTGCTCTTTCCGGGCCTGTTACTCCATGCCCAGGAGGAAAGTGAAAAAACAAAGGTGTCCGTGCAATCCGGTTATCTGGAAAAGAAGCCTGAATTCCCGGATGCGGTTATCTATACTCGAGACAACAAAGGGCAGGTATATATTGTTCATGAAGGAGTAGAAATGTGGTGTGATCAGGCTTATGTCTACCTCAATGAAAACTTCGTAAAAGCCTATGGCCGGGTAAAGATCACCCAGGGCGATACGGTAACCATGAATAGCAAATATGCCGAGTACAGCGGTAACACCCAGTTTGCTTTTGCCAGCGGAGACGTGATCCTTACTGAGCCCAAGACCACCCTGCGTACCGATACCCTCTACTTTGACCGCATTAAACAACAGGCCTTTTACAGAACGGGAGGCACCGTTCGGGATACCGCCAGTGTTCTTACCAGCAGGATAGGGCGTTATTATGCGGAAACCAAAAAATATCAGTTTCTCTCGGAAGTGGTTATTCGAAACCCAAAGTATACGGTGTATTCTCCACAACTGGATTTTTACTCCGAAACGGGAGGCGCGTATCTGTATGGTCCCTCGACCATAGAAAGTGAAACGAGCACCATCTATTGCGAACGCGGGTACTACGACACTCGTGATGACACCGGATATTTCGTAAAGAACTCGCGTGTGGATTACGAAAACCGAATTTTATACGGGGATAGTATTTATTTCGACAGGAACCGGAGTTTCGCTTCGGCCACCAACAATATCAAAGTTCTCGACACAGTGAACGAAAGTGTTATACGTGGTCACTATGCCGAGGTATTCAGGGAAAAGGACTCCATGTTTATTACCAAACGTGCCGTGGCCGTTACCCTTAGGGATAATGACTCCATGTATGTGCACGCGGATACGCTGCGTGTGACAGGCAAACCCGAAAATCGTATCATTAAAGGTTTTTACCGAGCACGCATGTTCAAGCCCGGTAAACCGGGGGAAGAACCTACCAGTGGTAAGTGCGACTCGATTTTTCTGAATCAGAAGATCGGTATTACCAAACTCATCCGGGAACCGGTACTTTGGAGCGGACTGAGTCAAATGACGGGCGATACCATCCACATCCTGTCCAATACCAAAACCGAGCAACTGGATACGCTCAAAGTATTCAACAATGCCTTTCTGATTCAGCGGGATAGCGCGGGTTATAACCAGACAAAGGGAGAACGACTTATAGGGCTATTCACCAACAACGAGCTGGATACGGTGAATATCATAAAGAATGCACAGGTAATCTACTATTCACGTAATGACAAAGACGAATTGGTAGGCATAAACAACACAGTGTGCAGTTCAATACAAATGTACCTGGAGAACCAGCAGATCATAGGTGTTCGTTTCATCAAACAAGCCAAGTCCAAGCTTTATCCGCCATCACTATACCCGGAAAATGCGCGTATACTGCCAGGATTTAACTGGAGAGGTGAGGAACGCCTGCTCTCGGTGGAAGACCTCTTCAAGGGAAAACCACCACCCGTATTGCCAAAAATTCGCGGTTTACAATTGCCTGAAGACGAAGGAGAATTCTTCGACGACGTACCCGAAGAAGACATTGAACTCCCTGAAAACTCAAAGCTTTCACCCAAAGACGTGCAAAACAGGCCTGAGGATCCCAAACCGCAAACCAGGCCTAAGGAAACAGAGGAAGGCCTCCCAAAACGCGATTCCACTTCGGTGCGCAGCCTACTGCCTAAAAAGGACAACTAATGCATGAGGGCTTTTTTAAATACCAGGCGCAGACAACTCCACATCCTTTGGCATTGGAAGTTTCGCATGCATCCGGAAGCTATATTTATGATTCGTCCGGCAAGTCCTATTTGGATTTTATAGCGGGAGTCTCCGCATGTAGCCTGGGACATTGTCATCCGCGGGTGGTCAAAGCCGTAAAGGATCAACTGGATTCCTACCTGCATGTAATGGTGTATGGAGAGTTTATTCAGCAGCCCGCTGTGGAACTTTCCGAATTACTGGCAGCACTGCTCCCTGATCCTTTGGAAACTACATATCTCGTGAATAGCGGCACAGAAGCCATGGAAGGTGCGATGAAACTGGCCCGACGTGCAACGGGACGTTCGCAGATCCTCTATGCCCATAAGGCGTACCACGGAAATACCATGGGTTCGTTGAGCATTATGGGTTATGAGGCCCGTAAACAACCCTTTGAGCCGCTCCTACCCGATTGTAAGGCGATACAGTTCAATGATCCGGCAGACCTGGATTTAATTACCTTTGAAACGGCTGCGGTCGTACTTGAAACCATACAGGGCGGGGCCGGATTTATTATGCCCGAAGGAGATTACCTGAAAAAGGTGCGGCAGCGGTGTAACGAGATGGGCGCTTTATTGATCCTTGATGAAATACAACCGGGGTTTGGACGTACCGGCACCCTCTTCGCTTTTGAACAGTACGGCATCGTGCCCGACATTCTTGTTATGGGAAAAGGCATGGGCGGTGGCTTGCCCATAGGTGCCTTTACGGCTTCACGCGAGCATATGGCGCTGCTGTCGGACAATCCGAAGCTCGGGCATATAACCACCTTTGGAGGAAATCCTGTCATTGCGGCAGGAGCGCTTGCCACTTTACGGGAAATCACAGAAAGCAGTCTCATTGAGGATACGCTTCAAAAGGAAGTGCTTTTCAGAAAGTACCTGGATCATCCGCTAATCACCGAAATTCGGGGGAAGGGGCTGATGCTCACGTTGATGATGGAATCGGGTGAAATCGCTTCAGAAGTAATACTTCGCTGTAAGGATCGCGGATTGCTGTTATTTTGGCTTCTTTTTGAACCCTGTGCTGTAAGAATTACCCCTCCTCTTACTATTTCAGAAACAGAAATTAAAGCCGGTTGTGACATACTGACCGAAGTTCTCTCCGAAATTGCTGCCGAAAAATAAACTTATAAATACTTGATTATCAGTGTTTTTTGAAATGTTTAACGTGTTGATAACTACGTTAACAACAATCACGGCACAACTATTGAACTCCTAGCGACATTAGTATCTTTAGTTATACGAAACAGAAAACCGCTGCCTATGCAATCAGGCCCAAATAAGCATAATAACTTTTCCCTTTCCCGTTTCGAATCCATGCTAAAAACTAATAATGTCTACTTCTTCGACTCCGAAGAATTCGAAGACATTATTCAGCATTATCTCGAAAACGGTAAGATGGCACTGGCTAAAAAGGCCACTAAGCTGGGATTGGAGCAGCATCCAACCTCCACAAACCTCAAGCTGTTTCAGGTTGAAATGTACATTTTTGAGAATAAGCTGGATGTGGCCGATCAGCTATTGGACGAGTTGTATGTTTTGGAACAGTCCAACGAGGAGATCTATATCCAAAAGGCAAATATCTTTTCACGGCGCGATCAACACCAGCAGGCCATAACATTGCTTGAAAAAGCGCTTCATATCACGGATGACGAAGCCGACGTGCTATCGCTTCTGGGTATGGAATATCTTTTCATGGAGGATTTCGAGAATGCAAAGTATTACTTCATGAAGTGCCTGGAGAAAGACGAGGAGGATTACTCGGCCCTTTATAATGTGATCTATTGTTTCGATTATCTGGATCAAACGGACGAGGCCATCGAATACCTGAACGTATACCTCAATAAGAATCCGTATTGTGAGGTTGCATGGCATCAGGTGGGGAAACAGTATTACAAACTTAAAGAGTATAAAAAGGCGTTGGCTGCTTTTGATTTTGCCATCATAAGCGATGATAATTTTATAGGCGCTTATTTGGAAAAAGGTAAGGTCCAGGAAAAATTAGGCAAATATGAAGATGCCATAGAGAGCTACACCATTACACTGGGGCTGGATGATCCTACCTCCTTTGCCCTGTTGCGTATCGGTAAGTGTTATGAGAAGCTGGGAAATGATGAACTGGCACTTCAATTCTACTCAAAATGTGTCGAAGAAGACGCCTTATTAGACAAAGGTTGGATCGCAATTACCGATTTCTACTACAAGAAAAAGAACTATCAAAAAGCGTTGTACTACATTGACAAAGCGATCAATATAGACAGTGAGAATGTGCTGTACTGGAAGCGCTATGCTAAGATCAACAACAAATTAAATCTGTTTGAAGAAGCAGAGCACGGTTACAGACGCTCATTGGAGTTAGGTAACTACGAACTAGATACCTGGCTTACCCGTTGTGATATTTTACTCCACCTGGGCGAATACAATGCCGCTGTGAACAATCTGTTTCAGGCGTCGGAATTCTACCCGGAAAGCGCCGAGATCGAATACAGGCTTGCGGGTCTCTTCTATATTATGAACGACGACCGAAAAGGAGAATATCACCTGAAGAACGGACTCCGAATGGATGCTGAATTTCTTTTGATCGTTGAAGAAATTTTCCCGTCGGTTTACGATAAGGATGTGGTGCAGCAAATTATCCTGAAACACAAAAAACCTTCGGTCTAAATTGTGTACTTTTGAAGGCAAGCGTTCAAATGTATGCCTTCACGTAATTTACTTCAGCATTTAGTTATTTCAGCAAAAGGAATGGCCATGGGAGCAGCCGACGTTGTCCCTGGTGTATCCGGTGGAACGATCGCCTTTATTTCCGGTATCTACGAGGAACTGATCGGGACAATTCACAAGCTCAATTTCGGCTTCTTTTCTGTTTGGAAAAAGCAAGGTTTTAAAACCGCCTGGCGTGAGTACAATCTCAGTTTTCTGCTGGCGCTGGTCGCCGGAATATTCGTGAGTATTCTTTCTTTGGCAAAACTGATCGAATGGTTATTGGAGAATCATCCCATCCTTGTATGGTCCTTCTTTTTCGGACTCATTATTGCCAGTATACTGCATGTAGGCCGGCAAATTACCCGATGGAATGTAACCGCAATTACAGGGCTTATTCTTGCTACGGGTTTGTCGTATTGGATCACCATTCTTGAGCCCATAGGCAGTCCCGAAAGTACCTGGTTTTTGTTTATCGCAGGATTCATTGCCATTATAGCCATGATTCTTCCGGGAATCTCCGGAGCCTTTATTTTACTGCTCCTGGGGGCCTATCAGGCCGTGATTGGTACAATTACACAATTCACGGATGGGATCGGATCGGGGAATTTTGATCAGGTATGGCAGGCATTCCTGAAGCTGGTCGTCTTCGGTGTGGGTGCGGTGATAGGGCTTAAAGTCTTTTCGGGCGTACTCAACTGGATGTTCAAAAATCATAAAAATACGGTCCTGGCTGTTCTTACCGGTTTTATGATAGGCGCCCTGAACAAAATATGGCCCTGGAAAGAGGTACTTGAATACCGCATTAATTCTTCGGGGCATGAGGTCCCGTTTCTTGAAAAGAGTATACTACCCGCACAGTACGACGGGAACCCACAGGTATTATATGCTATTGTATTTCTTGTGATTGGCTTTTTAACTATTTATCTTTTAGAACGCCTGGCAGTACGCAAACAGAACTAAGAATGCACAAAACACGGTCTTTGGGGGATAAAATCTGGCTCGTCCTTAAGGGGCTTGCTATGGGTGCTGCCAACAAGGTTCCGGGTGTTTCAGGGGGTGTGGTTGCCTTTGTCGCAGGGTTTTACGAGGAATTCATCTATTCGCTTCAAAAGATAAATCGCAAAGCTTTTGCTTTACTTTTCAATGGCCGTTTCAGAAGCTTTTTCAGATATATAAACGGCAATTTCCTGGGTTTGCTCATCCTGGGAATGGTAATCAGCTATTTTAGTGTTTCCCAGATACTGGATTACTTGTTGGTGCGCTATGAACTGTTCGTTTGGAGTACATTCTTCGGTATGATAGTGGGATCCATCTATTACATTGCGAAGGATTTTGGGAAATGGAACCGGGTGTATGTAGGTTATTTGATGCTCGGTATTGCTGCGGGTATAAGTATTAGTTTTTTGGAGCCTGCCAAGGAAAATGATCAGTTGCTGTTCGTCTTTTTTTGCGGGATTATTGGTGTTTCCGGGATGACTCTGCCGGGCCTTTCCGGATCCTTTATTCTCATTCTACTAGGAAATTACGTACTCCTGTTGGTAGATGCCGTTAACGCACTTTACGATACCATTGCCGATCTGCTACGCGGTGACACCTCGTTTACAGGAGACCCCGGCCGACTCAAATTATTGACAGTATTGACCGTCTTTTCTACCGGTTCACTGGTAGGATTGGTATCGCTGTCCCATTTGCTTGCCTATGTTATAAAGCACTTTAAACAAGCAACCTACGCCGTTATAATTGGATTTATAACCGGTTCGCTGGGTGTGGTGTGGCCCTGGAAAACCAAGGTATACGATCTGGATGCCAATGGCAATATTCAACTGGATGCGAACGGCCGGGAAATCATCACTGATTACAACCGATTCTTCCCATCAGAATTTTCTCTCGAAACATTCTTCGCAATTTTATTTATAATTGCAGGAGTGGTGATCGTCCTGAGTTTGGATTGGTACCATTCATCGAAGAACCCCCAAAATGGCTAAGTACGGACTTATCGGAAAAAACATTTCGTATTCATTTTCGAAAACCTTTTTCACGGTCAAATTTGAGCAGGAAAAACGAAACGACTCCTATCATAATTTCGATATTGAATGTATCCATTTGTTGCCCGAGATACTTGCCAAAAATAAAGACATCAAGGGCTTAAACGTGACTATCCCTTTCAAAGAAGAAGTCATCCCTTTACTGGATAGATTGGACAAAGAAGCTGAAAAGATTGGCGCTGTCAATACGATCAAAATATTGAAGGACGGGCGCCTGGCAGGTTATAACACCGATCACTACGGATTTGCTCAGTCCCTGGCAGATTTTCTTCCGCTTAAGGAGAAAACGGCGCTTATACTGGGCACGGGTGGTGCCTCCAAAGCCATACGCTATGTACTGGAAACAATGGGATTCGACTACAAAATGGTTTCCAGGACTGCTTCGGATAACACCATCACTTATGATGATCTCACACGTGAAATGATGGCTTCACACTATCTTATCATCAATTGTACTCCGTTGGGCACATTTCCCAATGTGGACAGCTATCCGGACATTCCATACTCACACATCACCAGAGATCATGTCCTCTTTGATTTGGTCTACAACCCCCGGGAAACCGAGTTTCTAAAGCGTGGTTTCGCCAAAGGTGCCCGGGTGAGCAACGGCCTTAAAATGCTCGAATTTCAGGCCAAAAAATCCTGGAAAATCTGGAAATCCTGAATTTGAAAGAAAAATCCTTAAAAAAACAACGCGGGCTTTGCCATGTGAACAGTTGTTAGTATCTTGACCTTCCTTGAGGAATGAACGTTAACATTGAAAGATATGTCTGACAAAGAATTGCAAGAAAAAGAAGAAAAAGAGGCCCCGGGAAAGATCTTAGATGAAGCAGACACGGCCGAACAAATTGCTGCAGAATCCAACGAACCGCTCCCCGAAAATGAAGCATCCGACGAAGAATCGGACAGTGAGAATAATGCCGAAAATGTAACCGCTGAAGAGGCTCCTAAGGAGGAAAAATCCGAGGAGGATGAGGCCGAAGTCGAGGACACAGCAGAAGAAACGACATCGGAAAACACTGAAGAGGTAAAGGTAGAGCCTGAGGCAAAGGAGGAACCTGAAGTTGAGAAGGAATCCGAAGCAAAGGAGGAATCTGAAGCAAAGCAGGAACCCAAAGCTGAGGAGGAACCCGCAGCCGAGGAAGAACCTGAAACAAAAGAGGAGTCCGAAGAGGAGGCGCAATCCGAGGAGGAGATATCATCTTCGGATGAGGACGAATCGGACGAGGAACCCGAAGAGGAGGCCCAAAAAGATTACCACTCGCTTACCAAAGAGGAATTGGTATCCGAACTGCGCTCGCTGTTGAAAGAAAAACCGGTTCAGGAGATCAAACACGATGTGGAAGAGATCAGGGCGGAATTCGGTAGTAAGTTTGCGGAAGAGGTTGAACAGAAGAAAGAAGAGTTTCTTGCTGCCGGTGGAAACGTTATCGATTTTCATCATACCACTCCCCTGCGCAAGGAGTTCAACTCCCTGTATTTTGACTACAAAGAGAAACGCAACAACTATTACAAAGGCCTCAAGAAGGATCTTCAGGAAAACCTGAGCAAGCGGCTTGAGTTGATCGAAGAGCTTAAAGGTTTGTTGAATGCCGAGGAGAATATCAACACTACGTACAAGCACTTTAAGGATATTCAGGATCGCTGGCATGTCGCCGGTGCCATACCACGTGATAAGTACAATATTGTTTGGAATACCTATCGACACCACGTAGAAAATTTCTATGACTTCCTGCACCTCAATCGAGAGTTCAGGGATTTGGATTTCAAGCACAATCTTGAGCAAAAACTCAAGCTAATAGGCCGTGCTGAAGAACTGGCCCAGGAGGAAAATATTCCAAAGGTATTCCGGGAACTTCAGATGCTCCACAAAATGTGGAAGGAAGAAATAGGACCGGTTGCCAAAGAATTCAGGGATGAAGTGTGGGAGAAATTCAGCGCTGCTACCAAAGTAATTCACGATAAACGACAGGCTTATCTGGAGGACCAGGAAAAGTCATTTGAAGGTAATCTGGAAGCCAAACAGCAGATTATTGAAGAGATTAAGGTTGTGGCCCAAGAAAATCCGGCATCGCATCAAGGTTGGCAAACGGCCATCCGGAAAGTGCAGGAACTGCGGGATAAATATTTCGAAGTAGGTAAAGTACCCAGATCGCACAACAAAGAGATATGGGATGCTTTTAAAGAAGCGACCCGTGCCTTCAATAAGGAAAAGAACAATTTCTACAAGAATCAGAAAAAAGAACAGTACACCAATCTTGAAAAGAAAAGGGAACTCGTTAAGATCGCGGTTGAAAACAAAGACAGTGATGATTTTGATGTGGTGACTCCCCTTATGAAAAAGATTCAAAGCGACTGGAAAAAAATAGGCCACGTTCCCCGAAAGGAAAGCGATAAGATTTGGAAAGAATTCAAAGAGGCCTGTAATCATTACTTTGACCGGGTACATGCCCAAAAGAATGAGGCCAACAAGGAAGAGACTGCAAACTTTGAAACCAAGAAGCAGTTATTGGAAGATTTAAGCGGTCTCAAGCTTAGCGGAACGCATGAAGAAGATCTTCAGCTTATAAAAGATAAGATCTCAGAATGGAAAGAAGTTGGAAGGGTTCCTTACAACAAGCGCAATATTGAGCGGGATTTCAATAAGGTGTTGGACGGACTCTTTGGTCAGCTCAACCTCGGCAAGAAGGAGGCAGAACTCATTCGCTTTGAGAATAAGATCAATTCCATGCTCTCCCAGGAGGACGAGCGGAAACTTCAGAATGAACGGTTCTTTATTTCCAAGAAGATCACCGAAACCCAGGATGAGATACGACAGTTGGAGAACAATTTAGGATTCTTCCAGAACGCCTCAGAAGACAATCCTTTGGTGAAAGAAGTATATAAGAATATTGCCCGACATAAGGAGCAATTGGAGGTTTGGAAAGCCAAACTATCGAAGTTGCGTTCCCTCAGTTAGGATTGTATTATAGACTTTTAGCTTCTTCCCAGTAGACATCCATTTCGGCGAGGGTCATGTCCTTTAAGGACTTTCCGGACTCTTTGGCTTTCTGTTCAAGGTATTGAAACCTCGAGATGAATTTCTTATTGGTTCGTTCCAGGGCATTTTCAGGATCTACTTTGAGAAAGCGGGCGTAGTTGATCATAGAAAACAGTACATCTCCGAATTCAGATTCAATAGCACCCGAATCTCCGGTTGCCACTTCCTGTTGAAGCTCATCCAACTCTTCCTTCAGCTTGTCAAACACCTGATGTGGTTGTTCCCAGTCGAATCCCACTCCGGCCACCTTGTCCTGTATGCGATTGGCTTTTACAAGAGCCGGAAGTGATTTGGGCACGCCTTCGAGCACACTTTTCTTACCTTCCTTGAGCTTCAAATTCTCCCAGTTCTGTTTTACCTCTTCCTCGTCGGCTACCTTGACATCTCCGTAGATATGAGGATGCCGGGCGATCAACTTCTCACAAATGTCATTGGCCACATCGGCAATATCGAAGTCATTGGTCTCGCTACCGATCTTTGCATAAAAAATAATGTGCAGTAGCAGATCTCCGAGCTCTTTTTTGACTTCAGGAAGATCGTTGTCCAGAATGGCATCTCCCAGTTCGTACGTCTCTTCAATGGTCAGGTGGCGCAAGGACTCCATAGTTTGCTTTCTGTCCCATGGGCACTGCTCCCTGAGCTCATCCATAATGGTGAGCAGCCTGTCCAGGGCTTTCAACTGGTCTTCTCTGGAATTCATATCAAACGCGAATTTCCTAACAAAGCTACTCGAAATAGCTGCCGTCAGGACCAAGACTTATTAAAAACGATTAACAATGCTATTCGTCCTCTTCAGACGGGGTGTCTTCAGTTTCTTCGGAGAAATCGGTGAACCCGTTCTTTTGAAGCAGGTTATACCATTGAACGACCTTCTTGATGTCGCTGGCATACACGCGGTCCTCGTCATAGTCGGGTAAGACATTGAAGAAATACTCTTCCAACTCATCCCTGGTGGACTTATGTGAAATGGCCTCACCGCCGTTCTCCTTTTCAGAGATCTTAGCAAAAACATCGCGCAGAGGCACTTCTTCAGTAAGCGTATATATGGCAATTTCGGAAAGCAGGCTCACATTGTGTCTGGCACTAACGCTTACCTTCTTTCCATCGATAAGGGATTC
This sequence comes from uncultured Aureitalea sp., assembly GCA_964614415.1. Lineage (GTDB taxonomy): Bacteria > Bacteroidota > Bacteroidia > Flavobacteriales > Flavobacteriaceae > CAZTLE01. The sequence goes on from CAZTLE010000022.1 coordinate 12,760, forward strand.
TGCCAACAAACCGGTACGGGTTTGTGCCTTAAGCTCATACAGGCCGGGTTTGCCTGCTATAGAGAGAATTTTTTCTAAACTCATACGGGGTATTCCATTTAAGGGGAGCAAATATCTCCGGTTCTCATCTATTTTCCAAAAACCTTAACGTTTCTTTTTGGCATTTGGAAAACGCATGCGGTAATCTACTTTTACCTTGCCCTTAGAAATATTTGCCAAACGTCCTTTGATCAAACGTTTTTTTAGTGGAGATAGTTTGTCAGTAAAGAGAATTCCTTCAATATGATCGTATTCATGTTGAATAATACGCGCCGCAATCCCGTCAAAACTTTCAACGTGCTTTTCGAAATTCTCATCGTAGTATTCCATCTTGATATTTCCCTGACGGAAGACGTCCTCACGAATATCAGGTATGCTTAAGCACCCTTCGTTAAACGCCCATTCGTCGCCGGTCTCTTCGATCATTTTGGCATTGATGAACACGCGCTTAAAGGTGGACAGGTATTCCCTTTCAGCCTCGGAAAGGTCGTCGTCATCTTCAAAAGGGGTTGCGTCCACTATGAACAATCGAATAGGCAGTCCTATTTGAGGTGCGGCCAACCCGATCCCATAAGCGGCATACATGGTTTCGAACATATTATCCAGTAGCTCCTTTAAATTTGGGTACTCGCTGGTCAATGCTTTTGTTTCCTTCCGTAATACCGGATCGCCAAATGCCACAATCGGTAGTATCATTTAATTAATGCTTAAGGTTAAATGTATAAGGTCTAAATTGAAAATCGGCTTTATCTGCTCTTATCAAGAATTGAAACCTCTATTTCCACTCTTCTCTGCTGTTTTTCTAGATGCTATAAAAATTGCTGTCAATTCTTTGGCCTCCTTTAAAACCGGATTTAAGTCCTTTTCCCGGACAAGCTTCTCATCCGAAATAAATTCTATCCAAAAAACCGATTCATCGGCCTCTTCAATAACGATACTCAACTTCGCGATAAAGCTTTTCTTAGTCTGACCCAACGAAGCGGCACGATAGTTGGCTGCAACCGAGGTAGAGGACCTAATTAGTTGTCTTCTTATATGAATTCCAAGATCATTTTTCGGTAAGGCAACTGCCAATCTCACACACTCATGGGCAAATTTTTTCGAGCGTGTTTTCAAATCATCACCGTACGTTTTCATCATCAATTATTATGCAGTAGACCCTTATCCTTATTCAAATAATCTTGTAATATCAAAGTGGCGCTTATTTCGTCAATCAATCCCTTATCCTGTCTCTGTTTTTTCTTAAGTCCGCTATCGAGTATCGTCTGAAAAGCTAACTTACTGGTGAATCGTTCATCCACGCGTTCCACCGGTACTTTCGGAAACATTTCAGAAAAAGCTAGTAAGAACTTTTGAATTTCCGATTCCACATCCGAATGAGCACCGTCTTTTTGTTTTGGCTCACCGACAACAATGCCATCGACACTTTCCGAAGCAAAATACTCCTTTAAAAAAGCTAACAGACTACCGGTATCCACAGTGGTTAATCCCGATGCGATGAGTTGTAATTCATCGGTCACGGCAATACCCGTTCGTTTTGTTCCGTAGTCTATGGCAAGGATGCGACCCATTTCGAGCGCAAAAATACAGGTTTACCAAATAGTATGCTAAAATTGAGGACTATTTAACCCATGAGAATTATCTTTGTCGCCATCCAATAAAACGGGAAATTATGCATCCACTTCAGCAACAAATAGAAACCGCATGGGACGACCGTTCCAAACTACAACAACCCGATACCATTGCAGCCATAAGGGAGGTTATCGATCTCCTTGATAAAGGTGAGCTGCGATGTGCAGAGCCCATAGCAGACGGATGGCAGGTGAATGAGTGGGTGAAAAAAGCAGTCGTATTGTATTTCCCAATCCAGAAAATGGAAACCCTGGAAGCGGGTATCTTCGAATACCATGATAAGATCCCATTGAAACGCGATTATGAAGCCCGGGGCATCCGGGTTGTACCCAATGCAGTTGCCCGTCATGGAGCCTATGTTTCCAGTGGTGTCATTATGATGCCCAGTTATGTGAACATTGGAGCCTATGTGGACGAAGGCACCATGGTAGATACCTGGGCCACTGTAGGAAGCTGTGCGCAGATAGGTAAAAACGTACACCTAAGCGGTGGTGTTGGCATTGGCGGCGTACTGGAACCTTTGCAGGCCGCTCCAGTGATCATTGAGGACAATGCATTTATTGGCTCCCGTTGTATCGTGGTGGAAGGAGTTCGCGTAGAACGCGAAGCCGTGCTTGGTGCAAATGTGGTGCTTACGGCATCTACCAAGATCATCGATGTAACCGGGGACGAACCCGTTGAGATGAAAGGAGTGGTTCCGGCAAGATCGGTAGTCATTCCGGGGAGTTACACCAAAAAATTCCCAGCCGGAGACTATAACGTGCCCTGTGCGCTGATCATAGGAACCCGCAAGGAGAGTACCAACAAAAAGACTTCCCTAAATGATGCGTTGAGGGAGTATGATGTGGCTGTATAACTACCGTTATAAATTCCAAATTCCAAATTTCAAACCCGCCTGCGGACGGGACGGTTCTAAATTCCAAAATCCAAACTCCAAAATCCAAGTGGGTGGTCTTTGCGATCCGTCGCAGACGGAGAAGCAAACTCATTAATTTTACGGACTGCGTCGGTCGTAAACTCCCTCGCAGAATCGCTATGATCCTAAGATTTGGAATTTCTTCTCCTTCTCCTGAGTTTCTTGCTGTTTATTTTCTTCTGAAAAGATCGGCTGAATTTCGTCATTAGGCTGTGAACCTCTTCGTATCCTTTGTTGTAGAGATCGGCGTATTCACGGGCCATAACTTTGATCATGGTTTTGGACAACCACAACCTGCGAAAGTTGTGCATTCGCTTTTTGAAGTCCATGGTCTCGAACCGCATCCGGTTGAGGTCAATGAGATAAAAACGGTACCTTCCCTCCTCTTCTTTCCTTATCAATGTATTTCCGGGTGAGTGATCCAGGAAATTGATTCCATTCTCATGCAACTTAAACGTGAAGGCCGCCATTTGACGCAGGATCTCATTGCGCTTAGGATAGGTTGGGTTGTGATTCAGAGTCCTAAAATCAAGATCATACATCAAATGTTCGCTGACATAAAAACTCTCCCGAAGTCCTCCGGAGAATCGTTCCAGGTATGCCACAGGAGATGGGGTGCCAATTCCCAACTGTTGCAATTTTCCGGCATATTCGAACGATCGTCTTGCTTTCGATCTCCGAAAGGAACCATAGACGATCCTGTTCAATATGTTCGGCCTTTTAAACCGCTTAATGTTGAGTTCCATGCCGGCTGCCGGCGCTTTCTTTATGACATTGCGCTCTCCGTTTACAACAAAATCCGGGTTGGCATCAAAGGCGTGAAGCACCTTCAGAATGGCTTCGGAATGGGACGAATAGTTAGGATGTACAACGAAGTTTTCCTTCATTTTAATTCACTAATTTCGCAGCATAGGATTCTCTGCGAAGGTACTCTTTATGAAGAAAATACTGGTTATACAAAACAAAAGAATTGGCGATGTCCTTATTGCCTCTATTCTGGCCAATAACCTAAAGAAACTATTCCCGGAGAGCCACATCACCTATTTTGTGTACGATTATACGGTGGGTGTGCTGGAACAGAATCCGAATATCGATCGGATCATAGCTGTCAGGGATAAGGAGCTCAAGAAACTATCAAACCTCTGGAAGGAGATTCGAAAGATCCGAAAGGAGAAATACGACATTATCCTGGATCCGTACGCGAAATTTCAAAGTCGGATGATGTGCCTGCTTTCGGGTGCGCCGCTTCGATTGGGGTTCAAACGCAAACACAAGAAACTGAAGCTTCCATTCTATACCCAACCTGTTGATTTTCTCGACAAGGCTACCAAGGAATGTGGCAAAGCCATTGAAGACCGTATCAATATGTTGTCTTCGGCCTTTGAGTTGTCCAGTCCCGATTACGCCTACAAAATCTGGTTGACACAGGAAGAAAAAGAATACGATCGCATTGCACAACTGAAGCGGCCGGTAATCATGCTTGGAGTTCTGGGCAGTACCCCGAATAAATCATTGCCGTACGACTATATTGCTCAAATTATTGATCACATAACCGATCGCTATGATGCTTCCCTGCTGTTTAACTACGCACCACATCAGCGGGAGGAGGCCGAGAAAATATATGCACTGTGCTCCAAAAAAGACAATATCCACCTCGATATCTACGAGGATTCCATTCGTGGGTTTGTTCGGCTCATGAATCAGTGTGACTTGCTAATCTCTAATGAAGGAGGTAGTGTACATATCGCAAAGGCGCTTTCGAAGCCCACTTTCACTATCTACTCCCCTTACATAGATAAGTCGCATTGGAACAGTTTTGAAGACGGAAAATTTCATGAATCCATTCATTTATTGGAAGAAAAGCCTAATCTTTTCGACTCATATACTCTGGAAGAACGCAGAGCTATTGAAAAGGATCCGGAGTCTTTGTACAAACAACTCACTCCTGAAATGATACTGACAAAGCTCGATCCTTATCTGGCGCATCACTTTAAACACTCATTCCATGAATCTTCTCGATAAATTTCATCATTGGAGGCGCAGGCGACGCTGGAACAAGCAATACCGTAAAGGGCGTTGGGAGAGTCTTAAAAAGCCCATCGAAAAAGGACGCTATGATCAAATTGTCGCATATATAAACTCGTTCGGAAAAACACAGCCCTCCATACTTGATATCGGTTGCGGTGATGGCGTCCTGAATTCCTACTTAAAGGATGTCGATTTCAAGCGATTCCTGGGCGTTGACTTTTCCAGTGTTTCGATTGACAAGGCCAAAGCGCATAACTTCCCCAATGCCGAATTCGAAGTTGCAGATATCATCTCCTTTCGTCCGAAAGAGCAATTCGATATTATCATCTTCAACGAAGCATTCTACTACATCCCCGAAACCGAAAAGAGTAACGTATTAAATCTAATGACCGATCATCTAACGTCCGACGGTATATTCATAACGTCTATTTACCGCGAAGGGGTTGGCTGCTGGGAGTATTTTAAAGAAGACCCTCACTTGCGTGAAGAAGCCTTCACTACCATAACCACAGACCAGGAGAAAACGTACTGGAAGATTGGAGTATACCGGAAAATGAGTGGTTAGTATTGAGGGGTGAGTAATTAGATTGGCTTACATTCTGCAGATGAGGAATAATGAACCGAAAGTTCATAATTGGACATTCTTCATGCGATATTCTGCGTTCAACAAGGTTTGAGGTCTGTGGTATGAGGTGCGAGGGATGTTGTTGGTTCTGTTCTATTCTCTCTTCTCTCTTTTCCGTTTTGGAACCTGCCCGTCCGCAGGCGGGTTTAGAATTTGTAATTTGTAATTTGAAGTTTGAACCCTGAGTTTGCCGAAGGGTGGAATTTACTATACAAAGTAGGCGATTTGGAGTCCTGATCTATTCTCTATGTTCTCTTTTCTATTTTCTTTGCTTTAATTGAGTCGCAGATTCCATATTCCAGCAGTAGGTATGCCCTTCACGACCAACGCAATTCGATTCATGAATGAGTTCACTTCTCCGTCTGCGACGGATCGCGAAGACCGCACAACTCTATTTTGGATTTAAGATTTTGGATTTTGAAATTTTCACCCTGAGCTATGCCATGCTGAGCCTGTCGAAGTACTGAAGGGCGGAATTTGAGGTACGAGCGGTGTGATTGGTTTTCTCGGTTTATTCTCTCTTTTCTCTGTTCCTTCTAGTTGCAGGTTACAGGTTTTAAGTTTTAAATTTTGAGTTTTGAGTTTCGGACTTATATGGAATTTAGAATTTGGAATTTGGAATTTTCCCCCTCTATTCTTCCTCCAGCGAAGCATCTTTAACGATCCCGTATTCAGTCCACTTTTTGTTTTCCTGCTTTACTTCTTTACGGATAGCCAGATTCCGTTCCAGGGATTCTTTGGTTTTGTATCCGCGTGCATGATCCAAATGCAATACAATGGCTTTATGCCGAATCTGTTTTGACTTTAATCCGAAGTTCTCCAATCGCTCCCCCAGTTCACGGTCGGGACCGCCGTATCTCATGCGTTCGTCATAGCCGTTAATGGCAATGAGATCCTCCTTCCATGCCGAAGAGTTACAATTATTGAAACTGGCGTTGGTGGGCGTCAACAGATCAAGAATAGAAGACATGACAGGTCCGGACGACAGCTTTAATGCCTGGGTTCCCTTAATTTTATCATGCTGCTTCAACCAACCGAAATCGAAGCAACGTTCCGATCGAATATCATCGGCTGTAATAACTTCGCTTGTCTTCATAGGCAGCTTGCAGTACCCTCCTGAAAGGAAATATCCTTCCTCTGCATAACGAGCATGTACTTCCACAAAATCTTTACGAGGAATGCAATCACCATCCGTGAAAAGAATGTACGGCATGTTTGCTTTGGTAATGGCGATATTCAAAATACGCTGGCGTCTGTACCCCTTATCTTCGTGCCAGATATGATGTAGCGGAACGGGGTAATCAGCCTTAAAGGAATCGATCAGTTCCTTTGTGGTCTCACGTGAGCCATCATCGGCCACCATTACTTCATAGTGATCGTATGTCTGGTACTTATACCCCTCAAGTACCTTTTCCAACCAGGCTTCTGAGTTATATGTACTTATTACGACCGTGATCCCTAAGCTGCTTGCCATTTCGATTCGGATTAATTGCGCTGCAAAGGTAGGCTACTTTTTCCGTAAAAAGAAGGCCGCCTGATCCCCCAATCCGTCGCGATTGAGTCGCTTAGCGCGTGTTTGGTATTTGAAGTTCTGAATCTTCCGCCTTAGGGAAGCTACCAAGCCTCGATCCTTGGGTGCAGATAAAGGAATGTCTTTTATATATTTCTCGCTTCCCACAAATTGAAAGTGGTTGGAATCGTAAATAACCTTATACACTTCCATTCCGGCTTCTTGTGCGAGCAGGTTCATACTTTCTACCGAATGAAGGAAAATATGTCTCGGCGCATCCAACTGAACCCAGTTAGTTCCGTAGTTCTTCCATGCAAAGGAAGATACCGTAGGTATCCGTATGACGCAACTTCCTTCCGGCGTCAACAATTGAGCTACTTTCTTAAGATTCTCTTTTGGATTCAGGAGGTGTTCAAAGGCATGATGGTATGTGATGAGATCCCAGGACCCATCAATTCCGAAGATGTCACAACTTTTAACCTGAACGCCATTGGCATAGTTCAGTTCTTTGGGTAAGAACGGATCACAGCCCATAAGCTTTTTAAAACCGATTTCGGCCAGCGGATACAGAAAATTCCGACCATTACCACAACCTACATCCAGAACACTCGTCTCTTTAGTCAGTCCAAGGCCTTTGAGAACGGGAAACAGTTTTCGCTGCGATACATACTTGAGCATTCCCTTGAAAATGTTTCCGCCAAGCACGGCATGAGATATCTGATGTTTCTTAAGCGTTCCTCTCCATCCTTTGAATTTCCTGCCGTCATATTCCGAAAAGCTGTAGTAATCCCCGGGGTAATATTTGGACATATCGGCCGGAGGTTCCACAATCTGAAGGCACTTGCACTCCGCACACTCCAAATAGGCGAACTCCTCACGCAAACCATACATCATCTCACGTGCAGTATGAAAGGTATTGTTCGCAGCATTACCGCAGATTCGGCAGGTAGCGTTTGAGTTGGATGTTGATTTGTCCACAGGTTCTCTTTGACCGCACAAAAATAAACTTATTTCCTAAGTTTGTGGTATGGCAAAACTATCGGTGATCATACCTACGTTCAATGAGGAAGATTATATAGAGCGAGCGCTACGCTCGGTACGGTTTGCCGATGAGATCCTGGTCATAGATTCGGAAAGTACCGATAAAACCGTGACGATCGCAGAAAACTACGGAGCCAGGGTTGTACAGCGTCCATTCGACAACTTTTCAAATCAGAAGAACTTTGCGCTCGAGCATGTTACAGGAGACTGGGTACTTTTCCTCGATGCCGATGAACGGATAACCTATCCTCTGCAGACCGAAATAAAGGACGCCATTGCCGCGAACACGCATGGAGGGTACAAGCTGCGTTTCCCCCATTTTTTTATGAATCGATTCCTCTATTCCCAGACCAGTAAAGTACTACGACTTGTTCGAAGGGAAGGCGCCCATTTCACGGGGTTAGTTCATGAAAAATTGCACTGCGAAGGAACCATCGGACAGCTTTCCAGTCCCGTGCTACACTATACATACAAGGGACTCATGCATTATATTCATAAAAAAGAATCCTATGCCTGGTTTCAGGCGGAGCAACTGCATGAAAAAGGCAAAAAGACCAACGTCTTTCAGATGTTCACACGTCCTTTTTTCCGGTTTTTCAAGGCGTACATTATTAAAGGCGGCTATCGGGAAGGAATTCCGGGACTCGCTATTGCAACTCTCAATGCGTATGGGGTGTTCTTGAGGTATGTGAAGCTTATTCTTTTGCGTAGAGGAATGAGATAGATGAAGTGTTAAATTTTGAGTGTTAAGTGTTGAGTTTCGCGGTTTGAGGCTTGCCTGCCGCAGTCAGGTTTGTGGTTTGTGGTTTGTGGTTTGTGGTTTGTGGTTTGTGGTAAAATAATGATCTCACGAATCAACAAATAAACGAATCAACGATTAACCGAAAAAATCAGCCCATTTCCCGTACTTCAGTTTTCTCCGGAACTTGCTAAGTGCATACTCCCCTTTTACATCAATGCGTTGCACCTCATACGAAGATTTGAATGGAAAACGGTTCACTCTGTTTCCAATCCGGAGCCCGTAGCGAAATCCTTGTTCCTTTAAATCGTTGAAGAACGTTTCCTTCTCAGTGCCTTTCCTGGGAAATTTACCGTACGGATACGCCAGGGTGGCCGACAATGAAAGATCGTTTTGATCCACTGTCTCAAAACAACGCCGGGTATCCTCAGCGACTTCCTCCCGGGTCATATTGTCGTAACGCCCGTGCTTGTAGGAATGAAAACCCAGTTCTACAACGTTGGTATCCAGCGATTTGAGTTGCTCGGCGGTCATAATAGGAAGCAGTGCCGTATTCCAGGTATCCGTTTTCCCGAGGTATGCCAGGGGTACGAAAAAGGTGGCTTTTAAACCATAGCGTTTCAGTAAGGGATATGCATATTCCAGCTGACTCACATAAGCGTCATCGAAGGTAATCACGACATTCTTTTCTCCAGGCAATTTCGCAAAGTCCATCAGCTCGCCTAGATGATAGCTTCGGAAACCGGCTTCCGCAAGATGGGCGAACTGTGCTTCCAGCTTTTCCGTTGAAATAGTAAGGCCCTCACTTCGATCGGGCGAAACATGATGATACATTAAAACGGGCAGTCTGGACACGGTGCTTTCAGAAATAATCCTTGTAAAATTATTACTTTTACCCAAACTAGCGGCCGCACTTGGAAAACACCGTAAAAATCAGCGCACTTGCCATAACACTCAACGAGGCCGAAGCCCTGGAGTCCTTTATAGAAAGCCTTTGGTTTGCCGATGAGATCGTCATTGTGGATTCCCTGAGCACCGATGACACCAAAGCGATCGCTACCCGCCACGAGAAGGTTCGGTTTTTCGAGCGGAAATTCGACAACTTCTCGAATCAAAAGAATTTTACGCTTTCCAAGGCCCGAAACGACTGGGTAGTTTTCTTCGACCCTGATGAAGAGATTACTACAGAGCTTGCCAATGAAATGGTAGGCGCCTTAAAAAATACGGACGTCAAGGCCTATTATGTAAAACGACAGATCCACTTCATGGGAAAACCTCTGAAATACAGCGGATTCCAAACCGATTGGGTCGTTCGACTATTCCACAAGGACTACTGTCGGTATAATGATAGCAAGGTGCACGAGGTCATCGAGACAACAGGAAAGACCGCCAGACTAAAAGCACGGCTACCGCATCACAGTTATAAGGACTTTGATGATTATACCGGTAAGTTGCATCGTTATAGTGAGCTTCAGGCCCAAATGCTCTACGAGAAAAAAAAGAAGCCCAATCTGTATCACTTCCTCTTCAGACCCTTCTATAGGTTCTGGCATCAATATCTGCTGCGACTCGGGATTCTGGATGGCAAGGAAGGTTTTATACTCGCCTACATCAATGCCTTTTCCGTATTTAAGCGCTATGTGAACCTCTGGTTATTATACCGAAAGATCGACTAGTCATGAAAACGGTTTTCCTGGAATCACATAACATTAAGAACAAGTTCTCGGGCTTTGGGCAGTTCAACTATCACTTGATCAAAGGGTTTGCCAATCAAGACCTTGCCGATATTCGAATTACACTTCATGCCAAAGACACCTCGGTATTGGAATCTGAATTCGGGGATACGTTCGATTACAAGAAATACCATTCGTTATCCCGTCATAAGCCATTCAGGATCAAGAAAAAATACGGCCTGTGGCATTGTTTGAATCAAAACATAAAGATCGAACCGTTTTTCGATATCCCCTATCTGCTCACTGTTCACGACATTCATTTTGTAAAAGAAGGGAGTCAATCGGATCGCGAGCGTTTACAGGGGTTGTTTAGACAAAAGCTTCAACGTGCGAATGCCCTGGTGTTTATTTCAGAATTTGCAAAAAAAGATACTAATGAATGGTTTGATGTACCGGACATCCCGCAGTATGTAATTTACAATGGTAACACGATATCGGATATTACTATTGCTGAAGATTACAGGCCTTCGGTGGTACCTGAGCAACTGTATCTGTTCTCTATCGGGGATTTTTCGGAGCGGAAGAATTTTAAGAGTCTGATAAAGATGATGCGCGGGCTACCCGAATACCAACTGGTGCTGGCCGGCAATAATACCTCCGAATATGCCAAATCACTGGTAGATTTGGCCAAACAGCTAAATATTTCTGATCGTGTCATCCAAACCGGAAAGATCGATGATCTTGCGAAGCAATATTACCTGTCAAACTGCAGCGCGTTCGTATTTCCGTCACTAAGAGAGGGATTCGGCATTCCACCCATTGAGGCGATGCGTTTCGGTAAACCCGTATTCCTTTCGAACAACACCTCCCTGCCTGAAATAGGCGGTGAACATGCTTTCTATTGGAACAATTACGACACGGATCATATGATCGATGTCTTTACAGAGGGTATGAAAGCATATCAGGAAAACGAAGAAACCTTTAAACAGGCGTATATTTCCAGAGCTAAGAGCTTTGACTGGAATGCCACAGCTCGTCAATATCTGGACGTTTATAAAAGCCTTTTATCCTAAATCATTGGTATGAAGGATGTTGCCGTCATTATAATTAACTACAATACTGCCAAATACACCCTGGAATGTATTGCGTCCGTGCAACAACATACAGAACCCTCCATATCCTATGAAATAATTGTGGTTGACAATGCATCCCAGGCTTCGGACTATCAACTGCTGGCAAACAACTTTCCGTCGGAAGAACATATTTCGCTGCATCGAAGTGATGTCAACACCGGTTTTGGAGGCGGTAACATGATAGGGGCATCCCTGGCTCATGCCCGGTATTTGTTATTCCTGAACAACGATGCCTTACTGCTCAATGATTGCCTGGGACTGTTGCATCACTATATGGAAGCCAACACGCAGGTCGGGGTATGCACAGCTCAGAATTACGACGAGCATGAAAATCACGTCCCTTCTTTTGATCATGACAAGGGATTGCGAAGATTGTTGCTGGGCCGGAGTTTCTTAGAGAAGAACTGGCCGAAGAAATATCCGAAGCGAAAAAAGGTATATACCGAACCCCTTGAAGTGAATTGGGTGAACGGTGCCTTTATGTTCTTCCGCAGAAGTGCATTTAATAAGGTGGATGGGTTTGACACAGCCATTTTCCTGTACTTTGAAGAAATGGACATCTGTTTCAGATTGAGAAAGGCCGGCTATATTTCCACTTTAGTGCCGCAAGCCAAAATTCTCCATTATCAGGGTGTGAGCATCGGAAAGTCGAAAGCCGTTAACAAAGAGGCATATATTTCTTATCTTCATGTAGTTAGGAAGAATTATTCAACCGTTAAGTACCTGCTCATCAAGTGGTATCTGGTACTTGTACTGACCTTGAAACCTAAAAAGCGATACCTGGTCTCAACTATTATGAAAGGCAGAAAAGCTCAAAAAGATTCATTGCGCTATGGTTCGGGGCCTGTAACCAACTAAAACTAACCAGCATGGAACCATCACTAACCAAACCGGGATTCAAGAATACTTTCCTGTATGCGGGCTCTCTGCTCTTAGAGCGCGTTTCCTATTATGGAGTAAGGGCGATTCTTATTCTTTATATGATCGATGTTCTTATCATTGAGCGGCCTGCAGCTTTTGATATCTACGCCTGGCTCACGGCGATCCTCTTTTTTACAAGGGTTGTCGGTGGAGTTTTAGGAGATCTGGTGGTGGGTAATAAATGGGCCATTCTTTTGGGAGGTGCTGTGCAGGCCATAGGATGTTTTGCATTGTGTATTCCATCGTCCGTCACTCTTTATGTCGGAGCCGGGCTTATAGTGCTTGGCTCGGGTTTACATCAACCCAACGCCATGGCCCAATACGGGAAGACCCTGTTGTGGAATCGAAAATACCTTGATGCCGGATTTACAGGTATCTATACGGCAATTAATATTGTGGTAAGCATTGGGGTCATTGTCATAGTATACCTGGGTGATTTGAACTATGTATACGGATTTGCCGTCGCGGGCATAGTGATGTTGCTTTCTGCGGGGCTTGCCTTTTTAGCTACAGGAGTTGAAGTTCCCAACGGATCGTTCGCATCGAAGTCCCTTTCTAAAAGGCTCTTACTCGTATTTCTGGGGGTGATTTTTGTGTGTATGTTTTGGGCTATTTATGACTTTGCCTCACCGGGAATGTACTCCATAGGCTATAGCTTTGAGAGTCTTGAGGGTAACAGCTTACCCGTTGATATTATGACTAAGGGAGTGCCCTGGATCTCTGTACTCTTTGGCTTAATTCTTACGATAGGCTTGCTTTTTATTCGCATTCGGCCCCTTATTAAATTCGGAATTGGCCTACTGCTGGGCAGTTTTGCCTTTCTTTGGTTGTTGACCATTCCCGAAATTCCCGGTTCGGGTCATGCTGTTTTATTTATCATCGCTTTGCTGTTACTGTCAATGTCCGAAGTATTGGTCGCACCCACATTGTATACTGTTGTTACTCAAAATGTGAATCCAAAATACCTGGCCACCGTATTGGCAATTGCCTTCGTTCCCATTAAAATACTCGGGTATCTGTTCACATTTCTTAGCACCCAGGTATTCAATGGTTCCGGTTCGTCGACATTTTCGACGTCACTATATACACTGGAGCTTACGATTTCGGTATTGATCTTAGGAATTTTAGGGCTCCTGGCAATTGGCCTTGGACTGTTTCAAAAAACTTTAGGCTTGTCTGTGAATTTATCCACGAATGAGTCATAAACCCAAAACAACCTTTGTTTGGTTTGTAATGACCCTGGTTTGGCTGTTGGGTATATTCGTCATTGACGTACGAGGGGATTTCCCGCTGAACGATGACTGGCAATACGCATACGCCGTGAAGTCGCTTGTGGAAAACGGCACCTTGGAGTACAGAGGACTCTTTTCCCCCATAATATTAATACAGGTGTTGTGGGGAGCCCTTTTCTGTAAAATTGCCGGAGGTGTCTTCAGCTTTACAGTACTCAGATGGTCTACCCTGGCATTGGTTCCTTTAATGACCCTGATCATCCTGAGACTTGGCCGAAGTATCAATATCACGCGCAACAATCTTTGGATCCTGGCTTGCATGGTATATTTCACACCCCTGGTTATGGCCCTCTCGCCGTCTTTTATGACCGATGTACCATTCGCATTTCTCGCCATAGCAGCCGTCATGTGTTATTGGAAATTCACGGAAAACAGAAGGATCAGATGGTTCGCTTTAGCTCTTATATTAAGTGTTTTAGCCTTTTACATACGACAACCGGGGCTCGTACTTCCGGTGGCCTTTGGGCTACACTACGTTATTACCAATTCCGGTGGCAAAAGGTTCGCGGTTCTTTTGGGGACCTTGATCTTTTCAATCGTACTCTATACCAGTTGGGAATACGGACTCAAATACCAATTGCAACTTGAAGATAACCTCAAGTCGGATTCCACGCGTTTTCTATCTGAACTCTGGGAATCTCCGTTGGTTTTTCTGAAGACCATGGGACTGCGCTTTGTAAAAAGTGTTACCTATTTAGGCTTCTTCTGTGCTGCCCTCCTGCCATTTATCTGGCGACATAAACTGAAAAAGAATCAAGTTTATGGAGCCTTGTTTCTTTCTGCAGTGATCGTTGTTATAGGTCATATGGCTGACAAGGTTTTCCCATTTGGTGGTAATATTTTCTACAACTTCGGTTTGGGTCCGGAGTTACTGACGGATACCTATACCTACGGACTCGCAAACACGCCACAGTTACCGGGGTTTGTAATGGATGTGCTGAATGTTATCTCGTTATTTTCTGCATTCATCATTGCCTTGCAGATACGGTTTTCATGGAAACAGTGGGAGCCTAATTGTCGTTCCTACCTTGTCCTTTGGGCATGTCTGGTTCTTCTCTATCTGCCATTGATGTCGATCACAAGTTATTACGATCGATATATACTAATGCCTCTGCTACTGTTACTTCCCCTTATTGCAGGTCTTGTAGATGGCAAGAAACATTGGGTAAAATGGATTCCAATGACCGCGATGGTATTATTCTCCATTGCAGGCACCCATGATTACATGGCCTGGAATCGGGCGAAACTGACAGCATTTACAGCACTTCAGGAACAGGGAATTTCCATTGAGCGAATTGACGCGGGTTATGAACTTACCGGATGGCACAACTACGGGCGTCCCGCACCAGCGCATGCTGATACTTCTTTCTGGTGGGTAACAGACGACGAATATATGCTTACCTTTGGCCCCGTTTCAGGGTATGACGTTATTCAAACCACCTCCTATAAAAGATGGCTGTGGTTTAGAACCGATTACATTCATACCTTGCACCGCAAGTCTGAATCAAAATGACAAATCAGATCAACGAAGCACTGGCCATTCTGAAAAGCGGCGGATTAATCCTCTATCCTACCGATACGGTTTGGGGCATTGGCTGCGATGCCACCAATGCGGATGCCATTTCAAAAGTATATGCACTAAAAAAGCGTGAAGAAAGCAAAGCGCTCATTTGCCTGGTAAGTGATTTTCGTATGCTGAATCAATATGTAGAACATGTTCCGGAAGTGGCCTACGACATCCTGAAAAGTGCACAGCGCCCTACAACGGTCATCTATGACCAACCCATACGCGTAGCCGAAAATTTAGTGGCCGAAGACAACTCGCTGGCTATACGAGTTACTAATGATCCATTCTGTCGGCAACTCATCAAGAAATTCAGGCGTCCTGTTGTTTCTACTTCGGCAAATATAAGCGGTGCTCCTACCCCGTCGAATTTCAAAGAAATAGCAAAGGAGATTTTGGAAGGCGTCGACTATGTCGTAAATTTGCCGCTGAAGAAAAAATCGATGAAACCCTCCGCTATTATTAAGCTCAAGAACGATGGAACGGTTTCAGTGATACGTTCGTAACCGGGATTCATAGACCCGTTTCAACAACATTTTGTGGCTACAATCAACTACCAATCCGCACTTCAGGATCCCGTATTCAGGATCATCTCCAAAGCCGCCTCCAATTTGGGGGTTGACTGCTATGTGATTGGAGGTTATGTTCGGGACTATCTCTTGGAGCGTGGCACAGGAAAGGACATTGATGTGGTAGCCATTGGAAGTGGTATTGAACTGGCCCGGGAAGTAACCAATTTATTGCCGGGATCTCCAAAAATTTCTGTTTTTAAACGATTTGGAACGGCAATGATCAAGTCGGGAACCTTGGAGCTTGAGTTTGTGGGGGCCAGAAAAGAGTCCTATAGTCCGGACAGCAGGAAGCCGGCGGTGGAAGACGGAAGTCTTCAGGACGATCAAAACCGTAGGGACTTCACGATCAATGCCCTGGCCATTAGCCTTACCGAAGGCTCTTATGGTGATTTGTTGGATCCTTTTAACGGACTCGGTGACCTGGAAGACAAATTGATCCGAACACCTTTGGATCCTGATATTACCTACAGCGACGATCCACTACGCATGCTGCGAGCTATTCGCTTTGCCACCCAGCTTAATTTCAAGATCGAGCAGGCCTCACTCGATGCAATAGGCCAGAACTCTGAGAGGATCAATATCATCTCCAAAGAGCGCATCGTAGATGAAGTGCACAAAATATTGTCCACGCCGAAACCATCTGTCGGATTTACCCTGTTACACAAAACCGGACTCCTCCCCCATATATTCCCGGAATTAGTTGCCCTTCAGGGTATCGAGGAAGTAGAAGGTCAGCGTCACAAGGACAATTTTTGGCACACACTTGAAGTGGTGGACAATATTTCGGAAATGACGGATGACCTATGGCTGCGCTGGGCCGCCTTACTTCACGACATTGGGAAGGCACCTACAAAACGCTTTAGCAAAAAGCAGGGATGGACATTCCATGGTCATGAGTTTGTAGGCTCCAAAATGGTGTATAAGCTTTTCAAGCGCTTACGCATGCCCCTGAATGAAAAAATGAAGTTTGTTCAGAAAATGGTGCTAATGAGTTCGCGCCCTATTGTGATTGCTTCGGAGGTCACCGACAGTGCCGTAAGACGTTTGGTATTTGATGCCGGAGATCATATTGAAGATCT
>CAZTLE010000023.1:0-29489 GCA_964614415.1 uncultured Aureitalea sp.
ACCTTGAAGAAGGTTCCCTGTTTTGGGGAGATAAACAGCTAAAAGGCCCAAAGTTCAACCTGGTGCCGGGAGAACCCTTTATGAAATTGGTAGCCCAGGAATACAACGTCATGCCCTATATCTCGGTGCGGGAAAACGTCGCCACCTATCTTTCCAGGGTGGACCCCGAAAAGGACAATGCACGGGTTGACACACTACTCGAAGTAGTGGATTTGGTAGATTTTTCGGAAGTGAAAGTAAAAGACCTGAGCGGTGGCCAGAAGCAGCGAGTGGCCCTGGCTAAAGCACTGGCAAACGAACCCGAAGCACTGCTACTCGATGAACCTTTTAGTCATATCGACACCTTCCGAAAAAGCCGACTGCGGCGACAGTTATTTACATACCTGAAGGAGCGGGAAATCACCTGCATCACGGCCACACATGACAGTGAGGAAGCCCTTTCGTATTCCGACGAGATTATCATATTGAATAATGGAAGCGTGGAGGTCATGGGATCGGCAGAAACGGTCTATAAACAACTGGAAAGTGAATATCAGGCCGGTTTTTTCGGGGAGGTCAATACCCTGAACGGCCGGTATCTGCTACCGCATCAACTCCTCATTTCAGAAGAAAAAACGTCCTGGCAGGTCACAGTACAGCGTGTTTATTTTAAAGGAAGTCACTACCTGGTTGAAGCCGAATTGGAGGGGAACAAGGTCTTTTTCAATGCTCCGGAGAGGCTATCTATGCACACAAAAGTATATTTGAAATCTGAATAACCGCCCCAAATATGTCGTCGGTTAGGGAAGTATTCAAGGTCCTTCCAAAAATTAGAGTATTTTAGTATATCCTATCGATCAAGCCCATTTTGAAAAGAATCGTTCAGTTTGCTCTCCTTCTCATCACCCTTTCAGGGTTTTCTCAGGAGTTACCACCCGTGGTCAATTATGATCCTTCTGCCTATGGGGCAGACAATCAAAACTGGATGATATCTCAGTCCAATGAGCAATACATCTATGTCGCCAATAACAAGGGGCTCCTGGAGTTTAACGGGGCGTCCTGGGAACTCTATCCTACACCCAATGAAACGATCATGAGGTCGGTAAATGCTATTGGTGACCGAATTTACTCCGGGTGCTATATGGACTTTGGATATTGGCAGCGTACCGGAACAGGTACCCTTGGCTACACATCCCTGGCCCAACAACTGAATGTCGAAATGATCGTCGATGAACAGATCTGGAACATCATTGATTACGAAGGATCTATCCTCTTTCAGTCGCTAAACCGAATTTACATCTATAACAAGACCAACGAGTCGATTTCTATAATAGATGCAGGAAGCACCCTGACCAAACTTTTCATGGTCGACAATGTTTTCTTCTATCATGTGATGGGCGAAGGCCTGTATACCATTGAAAACAGAGGGGGAAAACTGGTAAGCGACGATCCTGTGCTGCAGCAAAACAACCTGGTTCACATGTTCAGGAGATCCGATCAATATGTCCTGTTAACTGCTAATAATGGCTTTTATACGCTGAATAATGGCACGACAGCCCCATGGCCCGTACCTGCCGATTCTATTCTGCGGGACCGAAGCATTTATAACAGCATTACGCTATCCAATGGCGATATGATGTTGGGTACCATTGCCAATGGGATGATGGCCTTATCGGCAGACGGTGAGTTTCTCTATCAAATGGATCAGTCCAACGGATTGGGAGATAACACGACGCTATCGTTGTTTGAGGATTCCCGGGAAAATATTTGGCTGGCATTGGACAATGGCATCGATTTTATCAATACCAATGCACCATTTACCAGTTATTTTGACCGAAATGGCCCATTGGGGACTGTTTATGTTTCTGCACTACATAATGGCCATCTTTACCTGGGCACCAATCAGGGATTGTTTTTTAAACCCTATGGTTCCGATGAAGATTTTAAGATCATTAGAGGAACTGAAGGGCAGGTTTGGAATCTGCGAGTAATTGATGGCGAATTGTTTTGCGGACATAACCTCGGAACCTTTCTGGTAACCGAAGATAATGCCGAACTGATCACAAACGTCCCCGGGACCTGGGAGATCAAAAGAATCCCCGGCAGGGAAGATCTGCTTATTCAGGGTAATTATCAGGGCCTGAATGTCCTGGTAAGAGAGAACGGTCAATGGAGACTCCGAAACAAGATTACGGGATTTGATATTTCATCCAAGTACTTCGAGATAACGGGCAGCGGAACCATATTGGTAAGCCATGAGTACAAAGGTGTTTACCGGCTTAACGTAAACGAATCGTATACCGAAATTGAATCCTATGCCGAAATGACCTCTGTAAAAAAAGGGGCGCATTCCGGTTTGGTTTCTTACCACGATGAGATCTATTATGCCTATCGCGATGGAATCTTTGTCTATGATGCGTCGACGGCAGATTTCAAGAGGGATGAAATGCTGAGCGCTATTTTTGATGGCGATCAATACATCTCCGGGAAGTTGATTGACGATGGCCAGGGTAAGCTTTGGGCATTTACGAAAGACGCGCTTGTGTACATTTTTGCCGAAAGGCTCAACAATCAGTTAAAGATTGTCCGTATTCCTATTCCGTTGTTCCAACGAAGTGCCCTTGAAGGTTATGAAAATATTGCACACTTAAAGGACGAAGAGTATTTGGTAGGAACATCAAGCGGTTATCTTCACATGGATTTGGGAGCAGGGCGGCAGCGAGATCACTATATTAAGATCAATAGGGTCGTTTCCAGTACAAGAACAGGAGAGGAAACTCTTGTAGACCTTTCCGGGGAGGGTGAATTTCTCGCGAATCAGAATTATCTATCGTTTCAGTACAGCTCACCTGATTATCACAAATTCCACATCATAGAATATCAATACCAGCTCACGGGGTTGTTTGATCAATGGAGTGAATGGAGCACAGAATCGAGTCAGTCTTTCGACAACCTCCCTTTTGGGTCTTATGAGTTTAAAGTGCGCTCCAGGATTAGCAATGTGGAGTCCAGTAACGTGGCATCCTATGCCTTTGAAATTAACAGGCCGTGGTATTTATCCAATTTGGCGGTGGGTATTTATGTGGTTGGTGTTTTCCTGTTGTTTGTGGGCATCAATGCTTTCTACAAACGCTATTATAGAAAACAACGCCAGCGATTGCTTGAAAAGAAAGCCCGTGAAATGGAGCTTCAGGAGTTGGAGTCCCAAAAGGAGATTATTCAGTTAAAGAATCAGAGTCTGAATCTGGAAATAGAATCCCGCAATCGTGAGTTGGCTGTTTCAACCATGAGTATGGTCAAGAAGAACAGTATTCTCAACGATCTGAAAACCGAGCTGGAGACCATCACGGATCTGGGGAAACTGCCCAATGTGATCAGGACCATCAACAAGAACCTGAATAATGAAGACGACTGGAAGTTCTTTGAAAAGGCCTTTAATCATGCCGATAAGGACTTTTTCAAGAAGGTGAAGGAAATGCATCCGGAGCTAACTCCCAACGATCTGAGGCTTTGTGTATACCTCCGGCTCAATTTGTCTTCGAAGGAGATCGCACCGCTTTTGAACATCTCACCAAGAAGTGTGGAAATTAAACGCTACCGGCTGCGAAAGAAAATTGACCTCCCGCGCCACACCAATCTTAACGACTATTTCATTAGCCTTTAATTACTGTGGAAAGGGCCTTCTAAAACTTTAGACTTTCATGCTTATCCCACAGTCCCCAATAGGCACCTACGTCCCCTTCGGGTCCTACTTTCCAGGATTCGTCAAAAGATGAAAAATAGAACATCTCAATATCGTCCTTGGCGGACCAAAGCTGCGCATTGATGAAGTATTTCATCGCGTTTTCCGCGGATGGAAAAGCGCCTTTCAGGTTGGTTCCCTGACTGGGCCAACCCGTCTCTGTGATGATGACCTTTTTTCCCCGGGCTGCGTGAACGGCCTGTCCATACATTTGTTGCATGTGGTTCAACGAGCCGTCAATGTCGCATCCTTCCCAGTATGGATAACAATTCGCAAGGACAAGGTCGCAAGCCTCCGTGAGACGCGTGTGATGTGAAAATTCATAATAGGCATCCACATAACCAACGGGAACATCGGGAATCGCCTCTTTAACGAGATAGATGTAATCCAGCAATTGTTCCAGGGTAAGATCGTTTCGATACAACACCTCGTTGCCAACAGCGGCGATATCCACCATGCCTGCCTTCGACAATTCGATCAGGGCATCAATCTCATCTTCATTCTTATCGAGATCGTCTCCTAGCCATGCACCGACCATGGTTTTAAGACCATGTTTCTTTGCTACTTTGGGCACGAATTCGTTTCCTTCGATACAGGAAAATGAGCGCACCCACTTTGTATAAGGCTTTATAATCTGTATTCTTCGCTCTACCTGAGCTTCTGTTATAATATCTCCTGGCTCCTGCCCGTCTTCATACATACTGAAACACAATCCGTGCATGCCGGAGGCAAGGGTCTTTCTCCAAAGCTCCTCAAGCTGCTTTCTGGAATATTTGCTAAAATCGACCCCTTCGTATGAGGTGAAATCTGTGTTTGCTAGCAGGAAGTCATGTTCTCCTCTGTAAGACATATTAGTTCGGTTTTAATTCTTCTTTTGCATTTTTACGCCTTTCCAATTCTGCGCGAACTTCATTGGCGCGTTCTTCGGTGACATTATAATTACGCATTACCAGCATTGCGATAGCGGTTCCCAGGATAGGAAGTCCGGAGAAAAATATTCGCAATCCTGTAACGGCTCCTTCGGGTTGTTCGGCTGCTCCTGAGTCAAATCCTACCGAGCTCATGATGACCCCACTTAATCCACCGGCAATAGCAAAACCAAATTTTACCATCCACCAGTAAATAGCTCCAAATGTTCCTTCCCGCCGCAAGCCGGTATTCAACTCATCCAGATCGATCACATCGGCCGTCATAGACATCATCAGTACAAACAGACTTCCAATTCCGAAGGAGAAAAAGGGAAGTGCAAAAATGTACATATACGGTTTCCCGGGAATGAACAGGAACCACAGCATAATGTATCCTACAATCGAAATTCCCTGTGAAACAATAAATGCTTTCTTCTTACCCATGACCTTCGACATTCTGGTGACTATCGGAATCACAAGGAACGTAGTTCCCAGAGCCCCAAGCGAACCGAAGAGCGTAGGCCAAACGCCTGCTGCACCAGCGTCTCCGTCAAAAAGGTGGTATACGATTATGAAAAATGAAAATGCTGCAATGGTATTAAAAGCGTTGAACACCAGGAAGGTAGCGATACATAGTTGCCGAAATGGCTTGAGCTTGAAAGCCTGTCCAAATCCTACGAGTATCTCTTTAAGACTCTTCCCTATGGTCTTAAAGCTCAAGGTAGAGTAGTTTTCATTTAATGTGGACTTACTCTTAATGAAGATGCCCGGGACCATGGCAAATATGGCGCAAATGACTCCTACCCAAATGGCTAATGAACGGGTGGCGACATCGGCCGATTCAAACATCTCCTGATCGTACATAATCACCCAAAACCAGGGAGCAATTACCCATGCCCACTGACCAATCCACTGCGCCACGGCCATGATGTTCGTGCGCTCGTGGAAATCGTTGCTCATTTCATACCCCATGGCCACGTAGGGTACGCTGAAAATGGTTAGGCCTAAGTAGAAACAGAAGGACCAGAGCAGGAAGTAGGTGAAATTATAGTCCAGTCCGTTCTCCCTGTATAGTTGCCACATGGTGACAAAGGAAACTCCCATAATGATCGCGCCCAGGATGACGTATTGCTTTCTTCGTCCCCAACGAGACTTGGTGTTATCGGATATAAAGCCCATGATCGGGTCGGTAATCGAATCGAATATTCTGGGGAAAAAGTAGATCACCCCCCACATCCAACCCGGAAAACCCAGATCCTGGACCAATACAACCATAAATATTCCCAACACTGCGGGAAACATTTGATTGGCTAGCATGCCAACTCCGAAGGCGACTTTTTGACCGAATGGGACTCTCTGGGTTGTTGTAGACATATTTTAGGTATTAGGTTATTTTGGTTTTATTGCCCTTAGCTTTAATTGGTTAGTTAGTGGAACCTGGTATTACTATGGTTTGCAAGGCTTGCCCGCCTATGCTTAATGCCACTTGCTTTTCGTTAAGGATTATATTAAAATCTCTGGCTATAGGCTCTTCGTTAAATACTACAATGGCAATGGAATTATCAGGGTTTCTGGCTGCGGTAACCATGAACTTTTCAATTTCAGGAGCGTCCACCTCAATCACTTTGGCTCCCGGGCGAATGTACTTGCTGAAGTGCGCCATGGTATAGTACAGCGGAGTGAAGTACACCTCATCCTGATCCGGATCCACGATCACCGGTGCAATGCACCAATTCTTGAACCAGTTGGGGCCTCCCTGCTTATCGAGGACCATATTCCAATCTACCCAGCCGTCTACCCAATTATTAAGGCAGCCAATTATATCCCGCGCATAGCGGTTCACAGGTGAGTATTTCGGGTGCAGGTACTTTTGATCTTCCGGTGCCCAGTCCCAACCCCAGTCGGTGGCTTCTTTGGACCAATACCAGGCATCGTCCTGCC
Organism: uncultured Aureitalea sp.; assembly: GCA_964614415.1. Lineage (GTDB taxonomy): Bacteria > Bacteroidota > Bacteroidia > Flavobacteriales > Flavobacteriaceae > CAZTLE01. The sequence continues at coordinate 6,571 of CAZTLE010000023.1, forward strand.
ATACAGGCACCTGAGCATCGATACAGCCTTCAGTCTCAATTAGAAGCTTGTCCGGGGCTTTGTTGTGGGCATATTGCAGTTCCTCCGGAAATACTTCATAGGTGCTTTCATACCAGTGAATAGCCGTTCCTGAAAAGTACTTAGAAGAAGACTCATCCCGGTACATCTCGTCTACCCATTTCTTTAGCTCTGCCCGGTTCTGGTCATAGCCCAGAATGACAAGGTCTCCTTTGCCGTCGGCTTCCAACTTCGGGCCCAGGTGAAACTCAACAAAATCTGTCATTTCCTTGGGAGTGTAGTGCATACTTTCCCAGTTGTTCCCGTTACCATGGGGTTCGTTCTCTACGGTGAATCCCCAAAGGTCGATGCCTTCCGCTTTGTAGGCGTCGGCGTACTTGGAAAAGAAGAGGGCCCAGGTATCGTAGTATTCGGGTAGTAGCTTACCTCCCACCCAGTTCTTATTGTCTTTCATCCACGGCGGAGCCGTCCAGGGTGAGGCAAATATTTTGAATCCGTCTTCAGACACGGCTTGCGCATCTTTGATCATAGGGATGAGGTCATCCCGATCCTCATCTATAGTGAAATGTTCCAACTCCATATCGTCTTCTACTGCCGCATAGGAATAATTGGTGAGGGAGAAGTCACAGGAGTTCATGTGTGTTCTGGTGAGCGAGTAATTTGCTCCCTCGCGGCTGAAGTACGCCCGCAGGATCGTATCCCTGTTCTTTTGACTCAACCGGTTCAGCAAATAAGCCGAAGATTCGGTGAAAGCACCGCCAAAACCGGTAATGGTTTGTAGTTCTTTTTCCGGGGACAGCCTGATCTCCAAAAGTTCTTCAGCTTCGGAAAAAGGGGAAACAGGCGTTAGTTTATTTCCGCTTAGCGAAGTTTCGAATACTTCTACCTCCAGGGTATTTTCGGGTTTGCATGCCATAATGATAGTCACCAGGATTAATAAACCGACGGTTCTTACTCTTTTCATAATTAATGATTTACCTGAATTAATCTGGACGGTGGTATGTCCACATTCAATAGCAATGAGTCTCTATTCCCATTGTATGTTTTGACAATGGGTTTTCCTCCACGCGTCAAATCCTTGAAAAGACCATTATCCACTTCATCCCAAAGGACAAATTTTGCCTTTCCGTCTACAGTGAATAATCCGAAATGGTTCTCAGATCCCATTAAGTTATGGGCGTCCTTCCAGGGCTCGTTAAAGGCCTCGAAGTAGAAACAGGAGATTCCATTCGCGTTAGTCCATTCCCGCATATGCTTGTAATACAGAGCTTGTTTGTACTCATCAGTGGCTTTAGATCCGTTAGGGCCGTACAACCCGTTGGAGGTGGTTGCCCAACCCGTCTCTCCTATGTGGATCGGTTTGTCAACGCCCAGGCTCTTCATGTAGGAAGTCACCGAATCGTATTGTTTCATAGCGAACTTTTTCGCCCGGAGCATTGCATTTTCGACCTTCTCCATTTTGGAAAGGGCCTCATCTTCCTCGGGAATCAACCAAAACTCAGGGTTGTAGTGTGAGTTGTGATACGGGTAGGTATGCATGGAAATATAATCTACGGCCCTGACCAGTTTTTCCAGGTCTTCCGTATGATATTCGCTATCGCCACCGCCCCATGAAGCGTAGTCGTCCGAACTGGTGATCCAGAGGTCAGCCGGAAGCTCTCCCTGCTTCTTTAGGTCCTGCAGATGCGTTACCCACTTTAAGATGACAGAAGGCTGTACATAGTAGCTGGCGGCCCATTTTACCATGGCTTCATTACCCACGGCAAGGACCTTAACAATATCCGGATACTTATTGGCTAAAGCCACCGCCCGACCAATCTCGGCCTCGTTATCGGGACTTTCCACATTGTGATCGGGTTCCTTATCTGTCCACGCGTTCAGGCAGTCGATCCAGGCGCCCAGCATGACATACATCTCAAAATCCGGGTCGTCTTCCTTCAACTCCTGTATCGCCTGCAATACATTGGGTGCATGAGGCAGCTGAACATTGTAGGTTCGTATTATCCGGATCCCCATGGTATGGAGGATTCGCATGTCTTCTTTAAGTTCTGCTATGGCGGGTTGACTGTCCCGCGATTTCATACGATACCCACCGTATGAGATCGCTAAATATTCCGGGTTTCCTAAAATATCTTTGGCCGTCACTGTCTTTTCAATTTGTTGTTGATCTTCTTTTTGGGGTGTTGCATCCTTGCAAGATACTATAAGAATGGCGAGTGCCGCCAAAACAAATATATGTTTACGTGTTCTCATAATTCTTGTCCTTTAAATGGGCCTTCTCAACGGCCACGTTTCTATTTCAAGGTATCTTTTGATATGCCCGCAACGATCTTCGTGATCGTGCCGGTGCGGTTAAATAATTGCTTACTCGTTTCCGGGTCCAACTTCAAGCCATCGTATTCCTTCAGGCCGCCATCCTTATAGTGAACCGCAAGGGTTTCTTTGTCCGAAATGCTATAGACCACGGGTACCTGGCAATACGTAAAACACATGGAATCCTGTGGAATGGAAATCTCCTGCGGTTCACGTGAAACATCCACATAATGGAGTACTTCCGGAGTATTTAAAAACTCCTTTCTGCGCAACATGCAGGGGTCGAAATAGATCATTCCATCCGTTACAAAAACGCCTAATTCGCCAAAGCGGCTTAGGATATCTTCTTTTACCTGCCCTGTCATTCCGGGTTGCTGTGCACCTCTTCCCGCCGGAGTATGTGAATACGGATCGGTGGGGAAAGCCCCATAAAGCTCAGGTGATTTATGCACACCGATTCCTTCGTTAATCTCGTAATAGTGCTCCAACAGCCGCCCCACGATCTCCTCGCTTTGGCCTTCCCGTATTGCTTTCAGGCAGCATTCCTGCACCGCAAGCAATAACTTGGATACCATATGCCAGTATATTGATCCAAGCCCTTCATAGCCAAAGAAGGTCCCGGAACGTCCTGTAAAGGCCTTATGGTTAAAAACTTCTTCAAAGATGTCCAGTACCAGTTGTCTTTCCCCGGCCACCAGATCACCGAACTTTGATTCATCCAGGGTCTCCAGGGCTTCGCTCAATCGATTGGCGTTATTAAAGTTCCCGTTAAAATGGTACTGACCTTTTATATCTTTTTCAATGATTCGGGCATCTCCCTCTTGCAGCAGTTTTTTTAGCAATTCTGACCTGTTTACCGAATCCGCCGGAATTATATTCTTCTCAAGGAAGCGAGGCAGGTCTTTATTGGGATACAACAGATAGCTATACTGATCTTCTCTGAATAGCGCACTGTTTTTAAGGCCATCCAAAAGGGCCAGACTCTCCTCCGAACTGAGATATCCGGAGCTTAGGGCAGCCACCTGTCCTTCGAGCATTTCTTCCAGATAACTGATCGTCACCTCGTCTCCACGCACCGTCATAATATTATAGGCGTGGTACATGTCGTCTTCTCTTTTATTGGCTGCTATGGTATGCTCCAGGTATCGAAGCGTGACATTAATAAATTCTGATATACTACTCAACTCGATCGCCTTCATATTCCCTGAAAACGCATTTTCATATACCTGCCAGCGATACGTGCTTGCCGCATGGCCCAAGCCATCGAGAATTGTTTTTCGGTCGGTATTGGAAATGGAACCGGATAACATTCCTTCATGGGAGGTCAATGTTTCCAGCACTTCCGAATAAAAAGTGTGTAACTCTTCAGATATCCTCGTGGACGAGATAGAGGCCTTGTCCACAATCTTTCCGAAGAACTGCAGGAATCGGCGCAAGTAACACAGTGTCACCATGGAGACACCATTACCTACAAGGGCATTATTGGCGTCGTTCCATTCAGGCCGTTGGGTGTTCAACCAAATACCTGCTTCCGGGATGAAATTGGATACTTTGGCCAAAACAGTGGCCAGTATTTTTTCAATGAAATTGACTTTATGGATGAAGAAGTTAGCATCCCGCAACAAGGCGCCATCCACGCCTAATTCCGATCTTTTCTCATTTATTTTAGCATCCAGATCGAAATCAAAGTCTATAGTATCTTTCGGATTCTTCAGTATGTCCTCATAGGGCTTAATCTTGTATGGAACGTTTGCATACACGAACAGATCCTGGTCGAAATAGCTTCCCAGCTTTCCGGGGCTATGATTTTCAATAATCTCCAGGAACTTAAGCAGATAGATGATCTGATGGTCTCCCCAATACCCGATGTAGGACCAGGGGTCGTGTTCTTCAATCGCCTCCCAGTCAAAACCGCCTTTCGTAACCCGATACGGGTTATAGCCATCGAACGTGGTTGCATTCAAGAATTTATGGATCATGCTTTCCAAAAACTCGGGAAAAGCCAGAGACAAGGCCTCCCAATTCTGGAAAATATCCCTCCAGTTTCCTTCGTAGTCGAGGATCTTGGAGCCGTCTACTTCACTGCGGGTGTTGATCGAAAACTTGTTCCAGGGACGGCTGGGATCGCCATGTCTCCGGCTGAATTTCAGTGGCATGTATTCCAGGGACAGTCTTCTGAAGTTTTTATCGTCACTCTGATAGGCCAGTGCCTTCAGATCGGCCATGGTAAACACTTCAGGCAATGAGTTCAATACAGTTTGTGCCTTCGTATACACTTTTCGATTGGCATTTGCCAGGTAATTGGTGAAGTCCCATTTTTCGATTTGGTAGTTATTATCGAAAATTCCCCCGCGCATAATATTGAACAGGGTGTTGGAAAAATGTCGCAGATTTCTCAGCTTGTTCGTACTCAATTGCATCGCGTCCGACGCTCCCGTAAGTTCTAACAGGTGGGAAGTGCCCAGGGCTACGTCCTCTAGCACAAGTTGCGACAGACTTGATTCATTCTTTATTTTTTCTGAAATCTCAATAACCGAATTGACGGTTTGATTCACATTGGCGACCATCATCCATTCGTTGACCTCATTGGCATTCAGGGTTATTGTTGACTGAATAAAATAGGCCCCTTTCTCCGCTTTCACGTCGGTCTCCTGAGAGACCACTTCTCCTCTTCTGAAGTTATCCAATTGTATGGAAGACAGCAGATACGTTGGATTCTCAACTCCCAGAGACCAGACGATGTTGCTTTTCAGCGCCTCGCTGGGTTCCGCCCGATCCACAATAATGGCGCTTAACGCATAAATCCCAAGGCCGGAATCCGGCACTAACTCACTTCGCTTATAAGCATCTACCAGATTACTACTTGCATTCTGAAGGTCCGCACCTACACCATGGGGTACAATATTTTGAAGTCCGTCCAGTACAACCACCTCTGCCGATGTCTCCAGATTGTTTACCAGCCTGGCTCTTCTAATAAAGCCATACATATTGCTGGAGCTCCACTGATACCTGAATGTCAGGCCCAGATCCTCATTATGCTCTTCAAAGATTACCTTGTTGCCATAGGTGTTCTTGTACAGATTTCTGGAGATTGTATAGACTCCTTCATATCGGTCTGAAAAGGGTTCCCAAAGGTATTCGTTACCATCACGAGAAACCCGAAAAAGCGTTTTGCTTCCGGTGATTTCCACCGACTCGGTGATCTTGTCATCCGTGTAGTAGGGAAATAAGGAGTAATCGGAATTTTTCCTTCCCGCGGAGAGCGCACCGTTACTGGAAATAAACATCCAGTGGTTGGAATCACTAACGAGGCTCATTAGAAAAGGCCTCATAAGGTTGCAGTTGGAGATCTTGTAATACTGTTCATTGTCCAGGAACACAAGTTCTCCCTTAATCTTGCCTTCAGATTGGGAAGCTACCGTACTTCCAATATGTAGTGGTTTGGTCATTCTTTGTTTGTATCAATACGCTCCTGTCAACATTGCAGCATTTCAGCGTGAAATGCAATTTCAAAGCGGCATAGGAGATCGGGGATTAAGATTGATTCGCAACTAAGTTTTAAGTAGGGTTTCTTTATAGCCGTTACCATTCACAGGTGCGCAGCTTTCTTGTCAGAAGGCCGATTTGTAACAACCGGCCCTCTGTTTAAAGTTACCTGGGGATATCCTTAGTCTATAATTTCATATACGCGTACATAGTCTACGACCATCGTCTGCGGAAATGGTGTTTGTTCAACAGGGAAGCCCACAAAGTTTCCTCCAACGGCCACGTTGAGCAGTATGAAGAACGGATGGTCATCGAAAGGCCAGTCGGCACCGTCAGGAATGTCCTCACGTGTGATTTGCTGATAGCGCACCCCGTCAATAAAATAGTCTATGTAATCTGCAGTCCACTCTATGGCGAACTCGTGAAAGTCGGCATCAAATCGTTCTCCTACCAGATCATAGTTGCCACCTATCGAGCCTCCTCCCGAATATCCCGGGCCGTGTATACTTCCTATACTCGTTGAAGGCTCCTGACCTCGTAGTTCGGTAATATCAATTTCACCGATAAAAGGCCATGGTTGTGTAGCAGGATCATTGTCCGGCTCAGTTTCGATAGTGCTACCCAGCATCCAAAAAGCCGGCCAAATACCACGTCCTCCAGGCATTTTGATACGTGCCTCGAAGCGGCCATACTGCTGCTCGAACTTGTCTTTCGTATTGATCCGGGCAGAGGTAAACGGAGACCCCTGAAAGGATTCCCTTCTCGCCGTGATCACCATGTTTCCTTCACCGTCCAGGGCAATATTCTCAGGTCGGCTGGTATAGTACTGCAGTTCCAGGTTCCCCCAGCCATCCTGACCGGTTCCAATGTCAAAATTCCAAACATCGGTATTGATAGACGCTCCTTCGGCTCCATCAAAATCATCTTCAAAAATCAGCCGAAGGTTCGACTCATCAATCCCTACATCGTCATCTTCACTGCAGCTCCATGCCGTGGTGAGCAAGACCCCGCAAGCGAGGGTCATTGCCAGTATATGTTTCAATTTCATCATTCTATTCTTTTGCGTTATTTCTTTTCTAGTTTTCAGTAAGTACAACATTGTCTATTACCACAACACCTGCATCTGCTCCCATATCGAACAACACGCGGCTGTTTGGAAGTCCAAACGAAGCCGTAAAGGTAAATTCGAACGTCTGTATATTTTCGGTCAAATTGGCGATCTCAGTATCCGCGGTAAAGGGCGCTTCGTTCAGACCGATTCCAACCACCATGGTTCGGTTTGCGGTCGCCGGATCTGTGGAAGCATCAAACGTTAAGGTATACGATGTTCCCTGAACGATCTCAACACTTTGACTCAGGTTAACGTCAAATGGGTTTCCTGGCGTTGCGACATCCGCGAAGTTAAAGCAATTGCCTCCGTCACACTGAATGTTAAACGCGTTTCCAAACCACGCGGTTGCACCCCCTTCAAAATCACCATTCTCGAGCAGGTTGTTTCCGCCGCCACCGCCGCCACCGCCGGAGCCGTCTGTCAACTGGATATCATCTATGTAGTATACCGATCCATCACCCGGCGTAGGGTTGGCTTCATCGATATCGAAAATAATGACCAACCTATCATACGATACACCAGGATTAACCTGTCCGCTGAAATCGTACACAAGCTCTTCCCACTCATTGGCTGTGCTCGTAGTAAGATCAACTCGAATCTGTGTGCCCGGATCTCCACTATTCTCTAAAGCAAGTCTGATTGGAGTTCCCGCACTTGGAGACAATACCAAAGCACTTATCATTTCTGTGCTTGAAAAGTCTACAGGTACCTCCAGGTCTATAAATTGCCCGGCAAAGAATACAGATCCCTGACTTTTAAGAGATCGCAATACGTTGGAACTGTTATTCAAACCACCTACAACAGGGTTGGCTGCAATAGAAGGCACTGCTCCTTCAAAACCGATTGGGTTATAGTTAAGCGTGCTGGACTCGAAACCAAGAGGTAATCCTACCTGTGTGGCATCAGAATCATCCACGTTGTTTGAAGCATCTACTTCCATGATCATTATAGATCCGGTCACAGCTCCGCCAGCGAGGGTAGCTGTTATCGTAGTAGCACCTGTATCGCTTAGTACCGATATTTCCCCGAACTCATTAATCGTAGCAACACCTTCATTAGACGAGGTATAGTCAAAATATGCAGGTGTTGTGACTATTCTTTGTAATAGTCCATTAGGTAGATTGTAATCCACAAAAGTTCCGGTAACAGAGATTGTACTTCCGGCATTCGCGGCCGTAACGATATCCTGTCCGTCGAATATAAAGGCTTCTTCCTGTATTACAGTATTTACATTTTCAAACTTAACCTCATCAAGCCACAATTGGTAGGACGAACCGTCATCGGCAGCTTCGGCGATCCAAAGCATCCCTCTTTCTGCTGTTAGTTTGGCAGCGTCGGGAATTGGAATGTAGTACTTCTGCCAGGCAGTTCCCACTTGAATACCATTGGCCGTGGTTCTATACACCTCTCCATCGAAGGTCAATCCGAAACCGATCTCATTAATGGTCTCACCCTTCGAAGCTCTTGCATAGAACGACAGGACATTGTAGCTCGTTAGGTTTCGGCCTACACTTGTTGAGAATACCCCACCGGCAAATCCGCCTTCGGGATCGTTAGTACTGGGTACGTCAAATCGCATTGCTGCATTGCCTTGAAAAGCAATATCCGTATCCACCTGGAATGCAGTTACTTTGGACGTGCCAAAAGCATCGTATTGCAGTCCTGCACTGAATGTATCTATAAAGACCTCGGGAATATTTGGAAAGGTCGCTTGTGTCAGAGTACTTTCATCCGGTTCACAACCACTACTGAATGCCAAAAGAAATATCGGCATCAGATAACTAAGTGTCCTCTTTGATAATATCTTATTCATGTCTTTCTATTTTCCGATGTTAATGTGTATGTAAGTTCTTATCTCCCACTCATTTCCATTCGGGAATCCTTGATCAATAGGATCCTGGAACTGGAATCTCGGTGAGAAATTATCCAGCGAGCGCCATATGTATCGAATACCCAGGCGTGTGTTTGGTAAGATGAACCAATCCGGCTTTCCAACTGTTGTGGAAACATCTGCCATAAACTGGAATGGGAACGTAAGGTTAAAGTCACGATGGTAATCGAAAGGACCCCAATCGTCAATCTTCACCTCTGTCATAAATTTAAGTTTCTTGTAGATGACCCGGATGTCACCACCATAGCGGTAAATGACGCGATCATCGGGACCGTTGGCCTGGCCGTTACCTCCATAGAAGTTCGAGATAAGACCAAACTCGGGTGTTAGCTTGGAAACAATACGCCCGTTAAATTCCCATAGATCCTGGGCAGGTGGCGCTGCATCAAAAGCAGTTGGTGTTCGATTTCCTGCAAAGAACCCAATCGCTGCATCCTGTGTTGTGGGAAGGCTTCGGTATACGAAACCGAGACTGGCCGCAAATTTGGCATCCTCGGCCCTGTCATTATCCCACTCATAGAACCACGAAGCCGGGGTTGGATCGTACGTTAACAGGATCTCTCCCGCCGTGGTTTTTCTGTTGGATCTCACAACAAACGGATCTGCCAGGATATTTCTGGCTCTGGCCGGTGCAGGAGCTCCTAACGGAATCGGATCTACGATCGGCTCTTGCCACAAGAAGTTGGGTGCAATTTGCAGATCTCCGATCGTATAGGTGAAACCGGTTAAGAAATTATACTGGTTTCCACTTCCACTGTCTTTTAGTCTCCAGCCGGTAAAGGTCCTGGTGTAATCTGCGCCTCCGTTGGCTACCAATCCCTGAGCTGCTCCCTGGGCGTACCAGTTGAACTTACCGCCGGTGTACTTTATTTTTACTTTACCTCCCCAATTATCCTCGGAGGATACTCTGTTTACAAGAACATTCTGATTCCCGTTGGCGTCGGTACGTACCACCTGGTACTCTCTGTCGTTCAACGGCTGACCGGCCCAAATACCTCCCACTTCAACGTCAAACTTTCCAAACTTGCGGGTTGCGTACAATGTAGCTCTTCGGGTTCTTGGCTGCGGAATCGCGATCGATGTTACAGCAGCACCCGGGTCTGCAATGTCTTCGTGGAAAACTCCGGTTACATTAAATCCGCCTATTTCACGGGTATACTTGACCAGAACTGCAGGGTTAGCTCCCCACCACAGTTCAGGACCGAAGGCCACTTTCAAGCCTTTAAATTCTTTCTTTCCTTCGAATTCAAAACCGAAGGGTGCCCTACCGTTATAAATATCGAGGTTGGGTCCGTAGTTCGCTTCCGGATAAAGTCCGAAGAAGTCTCCTTCATAACCCCAGTGGTAATGTCCCGTACGGAAGAAACCGGTTATATTGGCATATTTGTTATTCCAATTCATATCGGCCTGATAGATCTGTATCCTGTTATTGTCCGAAACCAGAATATTCCCCTGGTCCGTATCGACATTGTACGGACGGCCTCTGTTCTCATAGAAGATCTCATTAATAGGGTTTCCGGCTACATTCCCAAGGATGTTGGCGACAACATTGGCGCGAAGTCCGGGGCTGGGATTTCCTTCTATGCCCACAAAATAGGACTCCATATTGTCGAACCCTAGCTGATTAGGGAAGGTAGTCGGATCGTTTGGATCCGGGCTCTCGGGTGTTGTAATTCGTTTTCCACCCGTATTGAATGTAGTGAACTCGGCGCGTAGCTGGCTAATTCTGATCTTACTACCGCCTGTACCACTGCCTGAGGCTGCTTTGTCTCCACGTGCCCGTAGCACGGCATCAATGATTTGAATATTGTCGAAATAACTCTCCAGAGAAGCCGCTGTGGCACCGGAACCATATGGGTCAAACTGATGTGCCTCTTTCAATGCGTAATAAGCGGCTCTTGGATATAGCGTATAGAGCCCTTGCTCGTTAGTGGGGCCTTTCGCGCAGATCCCGAACCACTCTTCGTTCATGTTATTCTCTCCCTCCACAAAATCGAATTCGTAACCACCATTAGGCCATGAAGCGTTGTTGTCGTGTATATCAAGGTTCTTGGTCTGACCAAATTTCCACCATCCATCACTAAACTGAAAAGTGAATCCTCCGATGGAATTTCCACTTTTACCCAGTCCGGCGGCATTGGCATATATCTCTTCCCAGTTACCAACCATGTAGTAGGCCTGGGCCTGCTGATCTTCCTGGTTCTGAATAGCGTTGAACGCATCCGAGCCAAACTCTGTAAACAGTATAGGCTTTCCGTACTCGTTCTTAACACGCTCGAAGGCATCTCCAAACGAAACACCCCGGTACATGTTCGTACCGTAAATATCAATGTCAGGACATTCCTCGACAATGATGTCCAGGAAAAGCAAGTCACCATTACAAATGGCAATGGGCTGATCGGTTACGATCTGTTTCATCAGAACCGTTGCCTCGTTGAAGAGTTTGTACATTGCCCTCGCTCTCGGTTTTGTTCTACTATCTTCCTCGGGAATATCTTCAGTTTCCGCTCCATCCCAGAAAAGACCGTAGTTATTCTCATTCCCTAACAGGAACATGAGAACCCCCGGAGTATCCTTATACATATTGGCGAAATCGGTCACTTCCGAAAGCAGGAGCTCTTTCGTAGCAGGGTCGGCATAGTCTGTAATCGGCACCCATGCACCATTTATGGTAAGTCCATAACGACCAAATGCGTGATTGATCATGGTGTAGATTCCGTAGTTTTCATAGATATACGTTATCCATTTAGGTTGTACGCCAACATACTGTCGTATGACATTTACCCCCATATTCTTTAGTAAGGCCATTTCGGCATCAAGGGCAGCCTTGATAATGTCGTCTGATTGGTTCCAAAATTGATATGAAGTGCTGGCGATTGTGGTGCCTATAGGAACATAATCCCAGTTCATACCATTGATCATTAACTCTTGTCCGTCTACCATCAACCGGCTACCGTCTGTTGAGTTGACGACACTCACTTTGTTCCCCTGGGCAAGTAAGGATGTCGTTAAAAGCAGAAAGAAGAGTCGTAATAAATACTGTTTCATAAAATTAACTTTTAGTGCGTAATGTTGCATCCGTCGTACATAAGTGTATTATGACTGTATACTTTGGTCAAGGATTAAAAGTATCATATTAATTGCGCAATCGCGTTGATTTTATGTTCATAAAAACTATACATTCATGATATTTTTGCCCTATTTGTTGGGGATTTGGCGGTTTTAGCCCATGAATATTATGAATTTAACTATTCGGGGTGATGCTCATAAGAAATTGGTAAAAGCAACAATTGTTGTGTTAATATTATGTTAATGTTGTATAAATGTTGTGGTGAATAAATTTCAAATCTGCCGTTTTTTCAGCTTTTTTGCATAGTGAGTTATCCAAGTGATACTTAGGGACTTAAAATTAAGGTCTCAACTTCATTTGATCGAGGGCCGGAAAGTACAGATCATTCTGCACGCCACCGGATGAATGCGACAAGAATTGCCGAGATAGCTAAGCTGATTAAAGAAATATTAACCTAAACAAAATCATTATGAGAAAATTTACTCTATTAATTATGATGGTCTTCGTTGGATTCGCCGTTCAGGGACAGAATCTGTTAAGCAACGGAGATTTTGAAGGAGGAAACGTAGATTGGATTGGAAATGCCTTTAACATTCAATGTGATGGAGGTAACTGTTTCAACTTTGCCGATGTGCAAACCGCAGGAAATTCATTTGACGTTAACCTGAGCCAGGTTGTTGACATTACACAAGGAGAGACATACACCTTGACATTCGACGCCTCTACAGATGCCGGTACGGGATCACGAACTATGGTTGTTGGAATCGGATTGAACGAAGCACCGTGGACCGCTGACACTGAAGTGGCTACAATTACCTCAACGACACAAACTTTCGAATACACATTTACCGCTTCTTTCGGATTGGCAAACAGCCGTGTATTGTTCGACATGGGAGCCGAAGTAGGAATAGTAGTTTTAGATAATGTATCACTTGTCGTTGGTGGCGGTGGAGGAGGAAACATCCCTACAGACCCAGCTCCAACCCCACCTAACAGAGAGCCCGATTCTGTTTTCTCTATTTACAGTGATGCATACACCGATCAGCCAAACGTAGTATTCGGAGCTTTCGCCGTTGGAACACAAGACATCACCGAATTGGACATCGCCGGTGACAACTTCCAGCAAATTGTATTCACACAACCGGATCCTTCTTTCCTTCTAGTAGATTGGGGTACTATTGTTGACAATAGTGATTTGACTCATTTCCACATGGATTACTGGACAGACACTCCTTTATCAACAGGTTTGATCGCTAACCCAAAATGGTCGAATCACGTAGGTGATGCAGGAGAAACTTCTGCTTTCGAGCTTACCAATCCTGTGACTACTTTTGGAGAGTGGGTTTCCATTGATATTCCAATCGCCGATTTTGATGCCGGTGATCCAACGCAACAAAGAGATGCACTACGTCAGTTTGTACTTACAGTAGTAGGAGCAGATGCCGGTTCAAGAACTGTGTTTATCGACAACATCTACTTGCACGATGACACAACGCTAAATGTTGAAGAATTCGACGCTGGCAGCATCAACACCTATCCAAACCCTGTAGTTTCCGACTGGACACTGCAGTCACTGGACCCAATTACTGAAATTACCGTATTCGACATTCTTGGTAAAGCTGTTATGACTCTGCAGCCAAACCAAACAAATTACACCGTTAACATGGCCGGGTTGCAAAGTGGTATCTACATTGCAAAGGTATCTACCAATCTCGGAGTTAAAACCGTGAAACTGGTGAAGCGATAATCATATCGATAGTTGTAGTTTAATTATGAATACCTAGAGCCCGCGTTTGGTCATCCAAATTGCGGGCTCTTGCTTCATGCGGCAATTTGTATTATTTTGCTGATCCATTCGGGCATTCTCTTCCTTCAAATTGTGCTTTAATGGACCATGTCCTATGAATCACATTTTTTACACAACCAACTTTTAAACCCATTAGTATGGCCATTCTTTCCTTTGTTCTGTTTACACTATTAGTAGCCGTTGTAGCCTGGTGGGCCACACGAAAAACTGATGAAACTACCTCGGACGGTTACTTCCTTGCCGGACGTAGTCTCACGGCAGGTGTTATTGCCGCTTCTCTGCTTTTGACAAATTTGTCTACAGAACAAATCGTAGGATTGAACGGATCGGCCTATTCCGAAGGAATCCTGGTCATGGCCTGGGAAACCCTCGCTGCCATTGCCATGGTTGTCACGGCTGTATTCCTGTTACCCCGTTATTTAAAAAGCGGTTTAACCACCATCCCCCAGTTTCTGGAGAAGCGATACGATAAAGGGACCAAAGGACTTACCTCCGGGTTATTCCTGACCGGATATGCTGTTATTTTACTTCCAATAATCCTGTACTCGGGAGCATTGGCCATCAGTACGATGTTCGATCTTCCAGGCAAGCTCGGCGTTTCCCTTTGGCAGTCCATTTGGATCTGTGTTTGGGGAATTGGAATCATTGGAGCCATCTATGCCGTTTTCGGAGGATTAAAGGCAGTAGCCGTATCAGACACCGTAAATGCCATTGGATTATTGATAGGAGGTCTTTTAATACCTGTTTTCGGTCTTATGGCCATTGGGGATGGCAGTGTTATGGAGGGGATTTCCACCTTGACCGAAAATCATCCTGATAAGTTTGTTGCCAAGGGGGGCGCTGATTCGTCCATCCCATTTGCCACCATCTTTACCGGTATGATGTTGGTACAGTTGTTCTACTGGGGTACAAATCAACAGATAATTCAAAGAGCCCTGGGTGCGAAAAGCTTGAAAGAAGGTCAAAAAGGACTAATGCTCGCCGCCTTCATTAAGATACTCGGTCCCATCATTGTGGTGTTGCCTGGTATCATCGCGTATCAAATGTTCAGCGGAGGGCTTGAAAAAGCAGATCAGGCATATCCTATGCTCGTGAATGAGGTACTTCCGGATTACCTTCTTGGTTTCTTCGTTGCGGTGATGTTCGGTGCTATTTTAAGTTCTTTCAATAGCGTGCTGAACAGTTCGGTAACGCTTTACGGCGTGGACATCTACAAGCAATACTTCAATAAGGAGGCTGATGAGAAGAAAACAGTACGAAAAGGGAAGCAATTCGGAATCATACTCGCGCTGGCGTCCATGTTTATTGCCCCGTTCATCTATTATGCTTCAGAAGGGATTTTCGGATATCTACAGGAGGTAAATGGAATATACAGCATTCCTATTCTAACGATCATCGTCGTGGGCTTCCTCACAAAGCGCGTTCCTGCCATTGCCGCCAAGATCGCCCTGGTAACCGGCTCGGTATTGTATATTATTAGCCAGTTTTTCCTCGCGCCGAAATTCGAGGATTACCCACACTTCCTGCATGTTATGGCCATCCTGTTCCTATTTAATGTTGCGTTAATGTTGGTAATAGGTGCTTTCCGTCCAAGAGATACGCCTTACGTTCAGGAATACACAAAGCAAGTGGACATTGTTCCCTGGAAACCTGTGAAGATCGTGGGTGCAATTGTAGTGGTCATTGTTGTAAGCACCTACATCATTTTCCAATAAGAAGAACCTCAATTTTTTGTAATCCAAACATTTAAGGGTTTTTACGTATTCCCCCTTTGTTCTTCAGGCGCTATCTTTAAAAGTTCCAAGACAGGCGCTTATGGAACGTCATATTCCGAAAAAATCCGGGGATCCGGTAACTCGCGAAACCCATACCAATGAATCTGTTTCCGGTCCTGCCCAATTTTCCTTTACAAATACTCGCAAAGGAGCCGTTCTGCAGCGCAAGTATCAGCAATTGGCCAACAATAGCCGGCGCGTACAGGAATCTGCCCGATTTCAGCAGTCACAGCCAGACTTCTCTACACCAAAACAACTAAAAACGCCCCCCGAGGTGGATTTTTCGACCTATGAATCAACATCATCCGCAACCGGTGTGGCCCAAATGAAATGGATCGATGACGACGGCCCCGAACTAAGGTGGGACCAGGTTATTGATGGTGTTCAGTGGTTTTATAATAAAGGATCAGGGAAAATGTACTATACCGTAGTTTCTGAAAAAGACATTAAACTTGGCGATAAAGAAGCCTACCTGGTCAATCAGGACAAGCCAAAGGCCTATGGCTATTGGAAAGACAACAGTGTTTTGGACCTGGATGTCATGGAACACCTTGACCCAAGTGTCATTCCCGCCAGCGAGGCCGTTCCGCATGCTTTGGAACCAACCACCGGAATGGAAGCACAAGACAAGGGCGAATACCTGGGGGATGTTAAGGCCGTAGAAACCGGTTGGGGCGGCGGCGATCCGAATGAAAGAGCTGCAGCAATTATCTCTTCGGTGAACAAAAACCTCACTCGCACCGGAGCGCCTCCGGTCACTTTTACCCTGGTTGAGCGGGATGCCGATTCCTACGGACAGTTTTGTGATTCTACCTGGAACATCGAATTGAATTCAAAGTTCTTTACTCCGTCGATCGCTAAAACCGATGACATGGCGCAAATAGCCGATACGGTATTCCACGAAGCGAGACACGCAGAGCAGTTCTATCGCGTCGCGCGGTTACTGGCAGGACTGGGGTTTCAAAAGCAAGGCATTCAACACAAGATGACCATGGACGGTAAGCCCGTTAATGCCCACATGATAACGATAGCCCTACAACATCCTATGCATGTGCACCCGGATGGCCTAAGTACCGAAGTTCTTGAAACACTTCATTGGTATCAGAGCTTGTACGGGGGTAAATCATTGGAACGAATTCATACCATTCGGACGATGAAGGAGGCCAAATTGGCATGGTACAAACTCTTCGGGCAATTTCAAGCTTTGAAGTCAGAAGCCATGGGGCTCAAATTTGACATTGAAAATATTCCCTTTGAAAGAGAGGAGGAACAAAGACCTGTTATAGAAAAACTGCGCCCTATCATGCGCAAATTGCAAGAGTTGGGAGACGTGGATACCCAGGAAACTCAGACTCTTGGCCAACAAAAAGCCGTGCTTGAAGGTGAATTCAAGCTGATAAGCCAAAAATTCAGGGAACTATTCGAGCGCCTAAAGGAGCAAAGAGCAGAAATAATTGAAAGGCAAAAAACCATTATTGCTCAATCGGAAGAAGCCATGAAAGTATTTGAGCACTGGCAGGAATTATATAAACAATTACCCGAAGAACTGGATGCCTGGCGCATAGGTGGAAGTATTCAGGACGCCTACAGACTTCTGTAAGTTCATTCCTTCTCCGGCTCCAGTAGCGACAATGTTCCGTAATTGTTCATTTGGGCAATGATCCAGTTCTTTCGCCTTTCCACATACGAACTTCTGGGATGCGCTTCGTATTTCCTGGGGTTCGGAAGAATAGCTGCGATCGCAGCGGCTTCATAGTGGTTGAGTTCGTCCGCCGACTTGTTGAACCAGTAGTTGGAAGCGGCCTCCGCACCAAAGACGCCATCCCCCATTTCAATACTATTCAGATAAATCTCCAGAATGCGTTCTTTGCTCCAAAAAGTCTCGATGAGCAGTGTAAACCAGGACTCCAGTCCTTTTCTGAACCAGCTTCGTTTGGGCCACAGAAATACATTCTTGGCTGTTTGTTGCGAAATGGTACTTCCGCCCCGCAACGACTTTCCCGTTTGGTTTGAGTGATAGGCCTTCTTGATAGCTTCAACATCGAACCCATTATGTTCTACAAAAAGCTGGTCTTCGGCACAGATAACTGCCAATTGAAGGGAGGGCGAGATCTCGTCCAGGGATTTCCATTCATGGCGCAATTCGAAGGCGTCGCCTCCTTTTACGGATCGAATCCCCATAAGCGGGGTATACGGAACCGGTAATACGGTGTACACTAATACCCAGAGCACACTCAACACTACAAACCAAAGAATGCTTTTTAAGAGGAATCGGAAGAATCGTTTCATGTCACACCAGATCAGCTAGTTGTCTGCCGATGGAACTACCAATGGCGACGCCCATTCCGCCCAGTCGTATTCCGCAAAATACGCGATCGGATACCTGCCTGACAATAGGCTTTTTTTGAGGCCCCACACCCATGATACCGCTCCAGCGGCTTTCTATTTCAAACGCTGTATCCGGTAAAATTGTTGTGCGTAATAATTCTTCCAGTGTATTCTGCACCAGAGGAGTAAGTCCGGTCTCGGTAGTTTCTTCTGTCTTGAAATCCAGGTTACGCCCACCGCCAAACAGGACCCGCGAACCAACATTCCGGAAATAGTAGAACCCTTTCTCCAAATGGAACGTCCCCTCAAAGGGTAATTTGTGAAGCGGTTTCGTAATAAGCACCTGGGCTCTTGCAGGAGCCACCTCTTCAGATACCAACTCCCTGCCGAAGCCATTGGTCGCTATTAGGAGGTTCCTGACGTTGGTATCAACGAGGTTGTTTACCTGAATTGCTACTCCGGAACTTGTTTCAGAATAAGAAGTGATCTCTGCGGAATTCAATACCAGGATATCTGCTTCCGAGGCCTTCGAAAGCAAGCCCTTCATCATCGCCCCCGTATTGATCTGGCCTTCAAAGGTATTGTACACCAGTTGTTTCTGAATATTCAGAAATCCGAATGGATTTTCTTTTGCTGAAAATACATCCGAAGCAAAAACTTCCCGTAGCAGGTCGTTCACTTCGTTTATCCGGGAAAGGCAGGTCTCATACAGTTCAGCATCTTCCGTCCTGAACAACTCATAGCCTCCATATTCCCGGTACTCCATGGCCGCATCTCCAACCGTTTTCCGAAGCAATTCCAGCCCCGAAACCCTGTCTTTCACCAGCTGCAACACCTCCGCCTCCGAATGGGTCTTTAAGTCGTCCAGAATCTCCGAAATACTACCAAAACAGGCAAACCCCGCATTCTTGGTGCTGGCGCCACTGGGCAGCATCCCTTTTTCAAAAACGACAATCTTCGCCCGTGGGTGTTTCTCACGCAATTCCAGGGCGCAGGAAAGTCCGACAATACCACTGCCTACAATCGCATAGTCGATATCTTTTAACCAGGTTGTATGTTCCCAATAGGACAGGTGCATCTCCAAAAGGTGAGAAACGAATGTAACTAATAATGCCGAATATCTTTCGACATTCGGCATTCATAATTCAATATCACGGTTGATTATTCTTCTTCCGGTTCCCGCATTTCAAAATCATTCATAAAAGCGGTCGTATAGTCCCCGGATACGTAATCCGGATCGTCCATAAGTTGTCGATGGAACGGAATCGTAGTGTGGATTCCTTCGATCACAAACTCATCCAGCGCACGCTTCATTTTGGCAATGGCCTCATCACGCGTTTGTGCTGTGGTGATCAGTTTGGCGATCATAGAGTCGTAATTCGGAGGAATGGAGTAGCCTGCATAGACATGAGTGTCCAATCGCACTCCGTGTCCTCCGGGAGCATGTAGCACCGTAATCTTACCCGGTGAAGGCCTGAACCCATTATATGGATCTTCAGCATTGATACGGCACTCTATGGAATGCAGATTAGGCGTATAGTGTTTTCCCGAGATCGGCACGCCCGCCGCCACTAAAATCTGCTCTCTGATCAGGTCGAAGTCGATTACCTGCTCGGTAATGGGGTGTTCCACCTGAATACGCGTATTCATTTCCATAAAGTAGAAGTTCCGGTGTTTATCCACCAGGAATTCTACCGTTCCCGCACCTTCGTACTTGATGTATTCGGCAGCTTTCACCGCCGCTTTACCCATGTCATCCCTCAGCTTATCCGTCATGAACGGACTTGGAGTCTCCTCGGTCAATTTTTGGTGGCGTCGTTGGACAGAACAATCCCTTTCACTGAGGTGACAGGCCTTTCCGGTGCTGTCCCCTACGATCTGGATCTCAATATGCCTTGGTTCTTCAATGAGTTTCTCCATATACATATCGTCATTCCCAAAAGCGGCCTTACTTTCCTG
This sequence comes from uncultured Aureitalea sp., assembly GCA_964614415.1. Taxonomy (GTDB): domain Bacteria; phylum Bacteroidota; class Bacteroidia; order Flavobacteriales; family Flavobacteriaceae; genus CAZTLE01. Next base: position 26,329 of record CAZTLE010000023.1, read on the forward strand.
TCTGGCAGAATTCCAGGCATCTTCCAGGTCTTCTTCTTTCCAAACGGCACGCATTCCTTTTCCTCCACCTCCGGCACTGGCCTTTAGCATTACCGGGTATCCGGTCTCTATTGCCAGTTTCTTACAGGTTTCAAAATCTTCGATCACTCCGTCACTACCGGGAACACAAGGCACTCCTGCTTCCTTCATGGTCGCTTTGGCCGTGGCCTTGTCACCCATTTTTTCGATCATCTCAGGACCGGCACCGATAAACTTGATGTTGTGTTCCTGACATATCTTGGAGAACTTGGCATTCTCGGACAGGAATCCGTATCCCGGGTGAATGGCATCAGCATTGGTAATTTCCGCCGCCGCAATGATGTTGGAGATCTTGAGATAACTCTCGGTACTTGGAGCCGGGCCAATACACACGGCCTCATCGGCGAATCGGACATGCAAGCTATCTGCATCCGCTGTAGAATAAACGGCTACCGTCTTGATTCCCATTTCTTTACAGGTTCGAATCACACGTAGGGCGATCTCACCTCTATTGGCTATTAGTATCTTCTTAAACATAACTATCCTTGAAAATTTCAAATATCAATTCCAATCTCAGGTTGGGAGTTTGGAAATGAGGTATTTGGGAATTAGACTTATGAAGGGTCGATTAAGAACAACGGCTGATCGAATTCCACCGGGGAAGAATCATCTACCAGTACTTTCACAATCTTTCCGGATACTTCGCTTTCAATTTCGTTAAAGAGCTTCATTGCTTCAATAACACAAAGCACGTCGCCTTCGCTTACGGTGTCGCCTACCTCCTTGAAGACCGGCTTATCCGGAGCAGGTTTTCTGTAAAAGGTTCCGATGATAGGAGACTTAATAGTGATATACTTGGAGTCATCCGATGCCGGAGCCGCTGCTTCGGGCGCAGCTGCCGGAGTCGCTGGAGTTTCAGCCGCAGCAGGTGCCGCAGCCACTACCTGAGGCTGTGGTGCTACCGCTGGAATCTGCTGTATGTACGTGGTCTCGCCTTTATCGTCGCTACCGGTTCTAATGGTGATTTTTACATCATCCATTTCCAATTTCACTTCGCTAGCACCTGACTTCGCTACGAATTTGATCAAGTTTTGAATGTCTTTTAACTCCATAAGAATCTGGATTTGTAGTTGTCTAGGTTGGTTTTTATGAATTATAGGCCCACTTGAGGTAAATGGCGCCCCAGGTAAATCCGCCGCCGAAGGAAGCGAATACTATATTATCTCCTTGTTTAAGTTGTTTTTCGTAATCCACCAGGCACAGGGGTAATGTGGCCGAAGTGGTATTTCCGTATCTGTGGATATTCATCATCACCTTATCATCGGAAAGGCCCATGCGATTCGCAGCGGCATCTATGATCCGTTTGTTTGCCTGATGGGGCACCAGCCATGCGACATCATCTCCGGTAAGGCCGTTTCGGTTCATCACCTTTTCGCAAACATCTGCCATATTGGAAACGGCAAATTTAAAGACGGTGCGGCCGTCCTGAAAAACGAAATGTTGCTTATTTTCTACGGTCTCGTGCGAGGCAGGAAGAATAGAACCTCCGGCATCAATCTTGAGATGTTCCCGGCCACCGCCATCGGATCGCAGGTACTCGTCCTGGATTCCATAGCCTTCGGTGTTGGGTTCAAAGAGTACGGCACCGGCTCCATCACCAAAAATGATGCAGGTAGTGCGGTCTTCGTAATCTATGATGGATGACATCTTATCCGCTCCAATCAGCAATACTTTCTTGTATCTGCCTGATTCAACATAACGGGCTGCTGTGGACATTCCGTAAAGAAAACTCGAGCAAGCCGCGACAAGATCATATGAAAAAGCGTTTACGGCTCCAATCTCTGTGGCTACGTAAACGCCTGTTGCTGCTACCGGCATATCGGGGGTCGCCGTTGCAAGAATGACCATATCGATATCCTCCGGGTTGGTATTGCTTTTGGACAAAAGGTCCTTGGCTGCCTGAATGGCCAGATAGGATGTTCCTTTATCCTTGTCTTTTAAAATCCTACGCTCCTTGATGCCAGTCCTCGTCGTGATCCATTCGTCATTGGTATCCACCATTGTTTCCAGAATCTGGTTGGTGAGAACATAGTCTGGTACATAGCCCCCTACAGCGGTGATTGCGGCTGTTATAGTACTCATAGATTTCTGTTAGATTCGCCCGAACAGGGCCAAATCCGGTTAAAAATGAACGAAAATTACTAAAATTTAATCAAAACCAGCGCAAAATAAGTTGTTTTTGAACGCTAGAAAAGCAAAACATAAAAAAACTCCCACACGGCGGTGAGAGTTAATATATTAGGACGCTTTTTTGTTATGCGTCTACCTCTTCGGTGGCATCAATTACCACCTGTCCGCGGTAGTACAATTTTCCTTCGTGCCAGTGGGCTCTGTGGTACAAATGCGCCTCTCCTGTTGTAGGATCGGTAGCGATTTGAGGAACAGTGGCTTTGTAATGCGTTCTTCTCTTATCTCTTCGAGTTCTTGAGATTTTTCTCTTAGGATGTGCCATTACTTAATTATTTGTCCGTTAATAATTTCTTCAATGTATCCCAACGGGGGTCGGTCGTATCGTCAGATTCCGAACCGTTCCCTGAATTGGGGCTTAATTCTTCAAGTTTTTTCAGTATGTCGTTCTTAAGCGTTCCGTCCTTAACTCCGGGGTGAATCCTTCGGGCCGGCATAGCCAGTACAATGGACTCGTACACGGGTTGCTGAATATTTACCTCATGGCTTCCGTGTGGAAGTATCAGGATGTCTTCATTCTCATCGTTGTACTCTTCCCCGAATTTCACCACAAAATGGTAGTTGCCTTCCAGCTCCTGATCGTAGGGTTCGTTCGTAAGGTCACAATGCGTGCCCACATAGCCCTTGAAATTAAGGGTGAATTCCAGCAACGTGGTTTTCTTGAGAAGGATTACTTCCAACGCTATTTTGGCGTCGGTGAACTCGTCATACTCAAAATGCTCAAAGAACGTTTTTGTTACTTCAAACTCAAACCGGTGCTCTCCTACTTTTAATCCCACGAAGGGGATGGTGTATTCTTTCAATTCCTTCATTATCACACCTGTTTTTGTTCCTCCTGCCTTTCGGCTTAGGCGGGTGCAAATTTAAAAAATAATTTGAATAGCCCGGCGTTTTTA
>CAZTLE010000024.1:0-29316 GCA_964614415.1 uncultured Aureitalea sp.
ATCGGCCTCACCTTTGGTAAAGCCGGCCAGTTTCTGAGAAAGTAGCATCACCTGTTCCTGATACACAGTAATACCGTAGGTTTCTTTCAGGTACTCTTCCATCTCCGCCAGGTCGTAGGTGATCTCCTCCTCTCCGTGTTTTCTGCGAACGAAACTCGGAATATACTCCATTGGACCCGGGCGATAGAGCGCGTTCATCGCAATGAGGTCGGCAAATACGGTGGGTTTCAGTTCTTTCATGTACTTCTGCATCCCGGCAGATTCGTACTGAAATATTCCTACCGTTTCACCACGCTGGAACAACTCATACGTCTTCTCATCATCCAGGGGGAATGCATCCGGATCCAGCTCTACCCCATGCTTGTGTTTCACCAGTTTTACGGTGTCCTTGATGAGGGTCAATGTCTTAAGCCCCAGGAAGTCCATTTTCAGCAGTCCGGCACTTTCCACCACTGAGTTATCAAACTGAGTCACGTAGAGATCGGAGTCCTTGGCCGTAGCTACAGGAACAAAATTGGTAATATCATCCGGTGTGATGATCACCCCACAGGCATGGATTCCTGTATTTCGAACGGAACCTTCCAGCACTTTTGCCTGATTGATGGTTTCTGCCTCCAATCCCTCTCCTTCGGCCATGGTAAGTAGTTCATTGACCTTGGGAAGTTCATCGCTTCGGAAACGGTTTCGGAGCTCGGCATCACTCATTCCGAAGATCTTGTTCAGCTTGGTCATATTGGGAACCAGCTTGGCGATGCGATCGGCATCATTCAATGGAAGATCCAACACACGTGCCGTATCCCTGATGGACGACTTGGCCGCCATGGTTCCGTACGTGATGATCTGAGCCACCTGGTTACTTCCATACTTGTCGATCACGTATTGCATCACCTTGCCCCTACCTTCATCGTCGAAGTCAATATCGATATCGGGCATGGAAATCCGATCCGGATTCAGGAAACGCTCAAACAGCAGATCGTATTCGATAGGGTCAATATTGGTGATTCCCAAACAATAGGCGACTGCACTTCCTGCGGCGGAACCCCTTCCCGGTCCGACGGAAACGCCCATGTTACGGGCTTCAGCAATGAAATCCTGTACAATGAGGAAATACCCTGGATATCCGGTATTGGCAATAACCTCCAATTCAAAATCCAGTCGCTGCTTAATGTCTTCAGTAATTTCTGAATACCGCTTTTTCGCGCCTTCGTAGGTGAGATGTTTCAAATAGGCATTCTCACCACGCTTTCCGCCGTCCGCGTCCGCCGCATCCAGGAATTGTTCCGGAATAGCGAAATTGGGTAACAGCACGTCACGGGTGAGCGTAAAGGCATCTATTTTTTCGACTATTTCTGAAATCGTAAGAATAGCCTCCGGCAAGTCCTGAAACAGCGCCTTCATCTCCTCCTGAGACTTGAAATAGTATTCCTGATTGGGAAGTCCGTAGCGATATCCTCTACCCCTGCCAATCGGGGTGGCCAGTTTTTCACCATCCTTCACACAGAGTAACACATCATGGGCCTGAGCATCCTCTTTACCAATATAGTAGGTGTTGTTACAGGCCACCAACTTGATCTCAAACTTACGCGCCAGATCTATAAGGACGCCATTAACCCGGTCTTCATCTTCCTGATCGTGCCTCATGATCTCCATGTAGAGATCGTCTCCAAAGTGCTCCTTCCACCAAACAAGGGCCTCCTCCGCCTGTTTTTCACCTATATTCAGCACTTTTGAAGCCACTTCACCGTACAAACTACCCGTAAGCACGATAAGATCTTCCTTGTATTGTTCGATCACGTTACGATCAATCCTGGGTACATAGTAGAATCCATCGGTATAGGCGATCGATGCCATTTTGGCAAGATTGTGATACCCGTTCTTATTTTTGGCAAGAAATACGATCTGATACCCGTTGTCCTTGTGATTCTTATTCAAGTGGTCCTCGCAAACGAAAAACTCACAACCCACAATGGCCTTCATGGCTTTGTGAGCGTCCTCTTCAGCCAGTGATTTATTGTGATTATTTACCGCCTGAACGAAATGAAAAGCGCCCATCATGTTTCCGCTATCGGTAAGTGCCACTGCGGGCATTTCGTCATTAGCAGCTGCTTTTACCAGGTCGAATGTCGACGAAGTCGATTGAAGAATGGAAAACTGGGAATGGTTGTGCAAATGGACGAACGGAGCGTCTTCCAGTGTCGCAATGTTCTTGTCCAGTTCTTCGGTAGAGATCGATTGCGGTTTGGTAGCCGCTTCAATCTCCTTTCGAATCGCTTCCGAAGCTTTTTTCAGGTTAATATGCTCAAGCCCTATCAGCGCAATAGGCTGCGGATTGTGCTCAGAGAAACGTTCGAAATAATCGGGAGATACGTCCAACTCTTCGGCCGTAAACAACTCCCGGCGTACCAATTCCAGGAAACAACGGGTCGTTGCTTCCACATCGGCCGTAGCATTGTGGGCTTCCGCAAAAGGAACGTTGAACAGAAACTCGTGAAGCTCGGTAAGCGTAGGCAACTTGAACTTGCCACCACGTCCACCGGGTATTTGACATAACTGTGCCGTGGTTTCGGTACAGGTATCCAATACCGGAAGCCCTGGAAGCGGGTTTTCAATGCCCAACCGGTAAAACTCCGCGCCCATAATATTGATATCGAAATCAATATTCTGACCTACGACAAACTTCGCTTTGGAAAGCACGGTAATGAACTTATCGGTTACCTCTCGCAACGGAATCCCCTCTTGCTGCGCCAACTCTGTGGAGATACCGTGGATCTTTTCTGCATCGTACGGGATGTTAAATCCATCGGGCTGCACCAGGTAGTCCTCATGTTCAAGCACATTTCCCATGGCATCATGTAACTGCCAGGCGATTTGAATACACCGGGGCCAGTTATCACTGTCACTCAAAGGGGCGTCGTAACGCTTTGGAAGTCCGGTAGTTTCGGTGTCAAAAATAAGATACATAGAATGCGCTTAGGGAGCTCTGCCTGTTGCAGTAAAAATAGCAAAACACCCTGTTACAAGGAAACAAAGTTGTGAACAGTATGGAGAGTTTATACACAAAAAAAGCCGGGATACAACCCGGCTCTATCATATGGTAATTTTAATATTATTCGTAGGAAACATTGAACTGCCCCTGAGACACCGTGTTGGAATCGGTCTCGAAGGCAAAAGTTCCGGAGATCATCTTGGTTGAAGTATTATGCTCGGCGATAACTATGGTTCCGCTGGTTCCCTCTTCGGTAACACCACCTTCTGAAACAGCAGCAGTATAACCATCACTGGGAATGTCGTACGTTCCGGGAACCGCAGCAGTCGTAACGCGTACAATGATGGTACGATTAGCATCCGCACCCGCAATAAGAATGGAATTTCCACTATTTACTGCCGAGACAGAGACCGGTGAAAAGGTATTTCCGTTGACCTGAGCGGCAAAAGTACCGGCATTGCCTGGATCCGGTCCGTCATCTTCACCCGCAAACCGCACGTCAAAGAACACGCCACGGCTCACGCTAATGGTATCAACTCCGGCTATAACTGCCTGAAAATTAAATGTTCCGGACATAGTTCCACAAGATACACAGCGATCGGTCAATACGACCGTACCTCTACCCTGTGGTAAAGTAGTATACGTGCTTCCTGTTTGATCTCTAAAAGTGGCGTAGGCCTGAGAGTTTCCACCCAGCTCATAAGTTCCGATAGGTCCGGCAGGGAGGTGAATGCGCAATTCTTCATCCGCAGAAAAGCCTCGAATATCCCAGGTACCGTTAGCATTCATGCTACCACGGGCATCGTTTGCTCTAAAGAAAATACCGTCGATATCGGCCTGAACCGCGGGGGAATTATCCTGAATGTCTTCACAACTGGTTAACACTGTAACAGCCGAAAAAACGAATAGCATAAGTCGTTTCATAGAGGTGTAGGTATAATTTGGTTCCTCACAAATGTAAAATAAAAAGTTTAATTAGTTGAATTTCATCCGAAAATAACAGTATCTTTGCCCTCCTTAAATTATAACCGGGGTCGGGAACCCCAAAAATTAATTGATATGCCTGTAAAGATCAGATTGCAAAGACACGGTAAAAAAGGTAAGCCTTTCTACTGGATCGTAGCTGCCGACAGCCGTGCCAAAAGGGATGGTAAGTTTCTTGAAAAACTGGGAATCTACGACCCCAACGTAAATCCTGCACAAATTGAGTTAAACCTTGACGGAGCCGTAAAATGGCTTCAAAACGGTGCACAACCTACCGATACGGCCCGTGCTATTCTTTCTTACAAAGGCGCTTTGTTAAAGAAGCACCTTGCAGAAGGAGTGCGCAAAGGTGCCCTAACGGAGGAGCAAGCCGAAGAAAAACTCAATGCCTGGTTGGAAGAAAAAGCGAAAGCGATCGAAGCGAAGCGCGATCAACTGGCTGATGCCAAGGCAAAAGCCAAAGCTGAAGCTATTGCTGCCGAGAAAGCAATAAACGAAAAGCGTATCGCTGAAGCCACCGAAGCCGAAGCTGAAGAAGTTGCAGAAGAAACTGCAGCAGACGAAGCGACAGAAGAGGTTGCTGCTGAAGCACCGGCCCAGGAAGAGGCTGCAAAAGAACCCGCCTCCGCTGAAGCTAAGGCGGACGAGGAGGAGTAAATCCTTAGGCCATGCAGAAGGAGCAGTGCTTCTATGTAGGTAAAATTGTCAAAAAATACAGTTTTAAAGGGGAGTTGTTGGTTAAACTCGATACAGACGACCCTGAAATGTTTACTGAAATGGAATCAGTTTTTGTGGAACACCGCAAAAATCTGGTTCCATTTTTTATTGAACACAACCAGTTGCATAAATCCAACCTGCTTCGGATCAAATTTGAGGATGTGGACTCCGAAGAAGATGCCGAAAGCCTTATTGGAAGCGAACTCTACCTGCCTTTGGACCTCTTACCAAAGCTTAGTGGAAATGACTTCTACTACCACGAGATCATTGGCTTTACTGTAAACGACAGTCAATTTGGGCCTCTGGGCGTTATTACCGGAGTGAATGACACCACACCCCAGCATTTGTTTGAAATCGACCACCAGGGCACGCAAATACTGGTTCCTATCAACGACGAGATCATCCAAAAAGTAGATCGAATGGCCAAAGTGATCGACATCACTGCTCCTGAAGGCCTGATCGATTTGTATCTTTAACTATAGTTCCGGTTAAAATTCAACCTTAATGAATAAGCTACTTCTCGTTTTTCTTCTGTTGATGCACTCAATGGCTTTGTTTGGTCAACAAACCGAGTGTAGTTGGCTGGACCAACTGAAATCATCGGAAGATATCAATGAGCAACTAACCTTATTGCAACAAAATTTTGGGAACTGTATTTTGGTAGTTGTCGACGGCGCGCCTGTAAGTTCGGACACCAGTATGTTCCATTTTGTTGACTTAGCATTGTATATTCAAATGATTCGAAAAAGTGATGTGGACTCCGTTAATTTTCTGGAAGGGATAGCCGCAAAAACGCTCTACGGAACCGCGGGAAGGAATGGCGTTATGGTTATTTCGTTTAAAGGAGAAAGAACCAAATACAGAATTCGAAGAAGAGTGATTCGAGAACTTAGGAAAAAGAACTAATAGACAGCAGTTGTCAAATCAACCATTTAAACTCAAACAGTTTACAGTTCATCAAGATCGTTGCGCGATGAAGGTGGGTACAGATGCCATCTTATTGGGTGCCTGGGCTTCCCTGGATGCTCAACCCGAAAGTATTCTGGATATTGGCTCCGGAACTGGTATTCTTGCCTTGCAAATGGCGCGGCGCAGTCAGGCCATACAAATTGATGCCGTTGAAATTGATCACGACGCATACGAGCAGTGTGTGGAAAACTTCGAAAACTCCCCCTGGAGTGACCGATTGTTTTGCTATCACGCCTCTATCCAGGAATTTGTGTCAGAGATAGACGAGGCATACGATCTGATCATCTCCAATCCTCCCTACTTTTCAGAAGACATTAAGACTAACGATGATGCCAGAAATAAGGCACGCTTTACAGATGCCCTCCCTTTTGATCACTTACTGATCTGCGCAGCGCATTTATTGACTCCGGAAGGAAGTTTTCAGCTGATTTTACCCAAATCAGAAGAAGAGGCCTTTATTGAACTGGCAGCAACGATTGGCCTGCATCCAAAGAGAATTTGCCATGTAAAAGGCACCCAAAAGGCTGAAATAAAGCGGATTTTGCTGGAATTAACCCGAAAAAAAGAGCCTGTCACCGTTTCAGAACTGATCATTGAAACCGAAAGGCATAAATACACCCCCGAATTCGTCGCATTGACCCGGGAATTCTACCTCGACATGTAACCTTTTCAGTCCTTATTCCGAAACTTCATATACACATACAACGGAATGCCCAGCAACAATAAAAGGAAACCGTAAAACACGGTATCGTGCCCCGCACCGGAAATAGCCCAAATACTGTACGCAAAACCCAGAACAGCAAGTCCGATTGCCTTAAGTCGGTTGACCTGAAGTTTCTTTTCAATCACCACCAGGGCATAGGCCGCGGCAGTAAACACATAGGGAATGAGGCAGGATAACGTAGTTAGCAGAACCATGAACTCAAATTGATCCACCAGGCTTTCCGAGTAATTCATCATCATAACCACGGAAGACAGGACCCCTCCCACAACCAAACCGATTACAGGGGAACCACGCTTGTTTTGACGTTTGAAGACACCTGGAAACAGTCGATCCTTAGCTGTCGCCATAGGCACCTGGCCTGTAATAAGGATCCAGCCGTTCAGTGCTCCGATTCCTGAAAGAGCAGCTCCCGCAGCAACCAAATACCCTGCAAACGAACCTCCGATGCGATCGGCGGCCTCAGCAAAAGGTGCAGGAGAATCCTTTAAAATATCTACGGGAACGATCCCGAATAGCACCACAGTACTTAGAATATACACAGCGGTAGTGAGCAAAGTTCCCAGCATAGTGGCCCTTGGAACGACCTTTTCGGGCGACTCGATATTTTCGGCAGGCACCGAGGCACTTTCAACACCCAGAAACGCATAAAGTGTTAAGGTTGCTGCCGCCGAAAGTGTGGCAACAAAATTGCCGCCGGTAAGATTGAACTCCGGGAAGTTAGCCAGATCAAAGAAAAAGATTCCTACTACTATCACGAACAAGAGGGGCACCAGTTTCAATGCCGTGAACACCACCTGCATGCGTCCCCCTTCCTTCACGCCTAGCGCATTGATCCAGGTGAGTAGCCAAATGAATGCAAGTCCCGTTCCTACGGCCAGCAACCGATGTTCCTCCAGCTGGGGCACGAAAAAGCTTAGGGCACTTACAATGGCAATGGCAATCGCACCGTTGCTTACCCAAATGGAGATCCAATACCCCCAGGCCACCAAAAACCCGATAAAATCACCAAATCCGGCTTTCGAATAAGCATAGGGCCCACCGCTTTTGTTAACGATTATCTTACTGAAATTGCTGAAGATACGCGCAAGTACCAGCGCGCCGGCCGCTGCAAAGAACCATCCCAACAAGCCTATCCCGCCATAACCTGCAAGCGCTGCCGGCAATACAAAAATTCCGGCGCCGATCATATTTCCAACGACCAATGAGGTGGCAGCCAGCAACCCTAATTTTCGGCCGGAGTTATGCATCGCGGAAGACCTGTTTCTGTTGGTTCGGCATTAATTTCTTACATTTATTGATCCCTAACAAGATACAATTTAATTGCAGATGGCTTTCCGTTTTCACATCGACCCGGACATTTCCAAAGCGGAGACCTTACCCGCCGAATTCTACCGTAACCAAGAGGTTTTTGAAGCCATTAAAGACCGGGTTTTCCTAAAGTCCTGGCAATGGCTGGGAGATGAGGATCTTGTAGCGCTACCACAACAAATACATCCCATGATATTGTTGGATGGATACCTTACGGAACCGTTGGTGCTAACCCGGGACGAGAACGATGCCATCCATTGTATGACCAATGTATGTACCCACCGGGGGAATCTGGTGGCGCTACATCCGGGAAAATCGAGAAAACTCGTCTGTGGCTATCACGGGCGCCGATTCGGACTTGATGGCACCTTCGAACACATGCCCGAATTCGAAGAGGCTTCCGATTTCCCGAGACCCTGCGATCATCTGCATAAATTCCCGTTGGTGCAATGGGGGCCTTTCCTGTTCGCCGGGCTCAATCCAGCATTCGATTTCAATAGTATTATCGATAAAATGAATGAACGGATCGGATTTCTCCCCCTGGAGGAGTTCACTCATGATCCTTCTTCGTCCAGGGACTACCTCGTCCATGCGCATTGGGCATTGTACTGTGACAACTATCTGGAGGGGTTCCATATTCCCTTCGTACATCACAGATTAAATGAGGTTCTGGACTATGGCAGCTACACCACCGAAGTATACGAACATTGCAATCTGCAGATTGGATATACGGATGATTCCGAAGAAGTTTTTGACCTTCCTGAAGATCACGTAGATTACGGCAAGAAAGTAGGAGCCTATTACTATTGGGTATTCCCTAATATGATGTTCAACTTCTATCCCTGGGGGCTTTCGGTCAACATTGTCAGGCCACTCGATTTGAATCGCACACGGGTCTCTTTTATTTCTTATGTGTACGATCCGTCCAAACTGAAAGTAGGCGCCGGTGCCGATATCGACAAAGTGGAGCGCGAGGACGAATTCGTAGTCGAGAACGTACAGCGCGGTGTACGATCTACTTTTTATAAAGCGGGGCGATTCTCTCCTACCCGTGAAAAAGGAGTGCATCATTTCCACCAATTGCTGGCTGAGTTTCTGAACGATTCTCAGTAAGATCCTTCAGAAATATTCCATTTCAAACGTTTTAGATTCGTACGCATTGACTAAATTTGACAATTAATTTTTCTGAACCAAATTTCCATGAAGCCCGATCTATTTGAAGCTCCCGATTACTACCAACTGGATGACCTCCTGACAGACGAGCACAAACTCGTGCGACAGGCAGCCCGTGACTGGGTAAAACGAGACGTATCCCCAATTATTGAAGAATATGCGCAAAAAGCTGAGTTTCCCGACCAGATCATCGGTGGGCTCGCTGAAATTGGTGCTTTTGGCCCTTACATTCCTATGGAATACGGTGGTGCCGGATTGGATCAGATCTCCTACGGTTTGATCATGCAGGAGATCGAGCGTGGCGACAGTGGCGTTCGAAGTACGGCTTCTGTACAGTCTTCGTTGGTTATGTATCCTATTTGGAAGTATGGAAACGAAGAGCAGCGAAAAAAATACCTGCCCAAGCTGGCTTCCGGCGAATGGATGGGTTGTTTTGGTTTGACCGAACCCGATTTCGGTTCCAATCCCGGAGGGATGGTGACCAATTTCAAGGATATGGGCGATCATTACCTACTAAATGGTGCCAAACTTTGGATCAGTAACGCACCCTTTGCCCAGGTAGCAGTTGTTTGGGCCAAGAATGAAGAAGGGCGTATTCACGGACTTATTGTGGAACGCGGTATGGAAGGCTTTAGCACTCCGGAAACGCATAACAAATGGTCGTTGCGCGCCTCCGCTACCGGGGAACTTATTTTCGATAATGTAAAAGTCCCTAAAGAGAACTTGCTTCCGAACAAATCCGGACTCGGTGCTCCATTAGGATGTCTGGATTCAGCCCGCTTCGGAATTGCTTGGGGTGCCATTGGAGCTGCCATGGACTGCTATGATACGGCCCTTCGCTATTCCAAGGAACGCGTTCAGTTTGGAAAACCCATAGGAGGATTCCAATTACAGCAGAAGAAACTTGCCGAAATGATCACCGAAATCACCAAAGCACAGCTAATGGCCTGGCGACTGGGTGTCTTACGCGAGGAAGGTCGGGCCACCAGCGCTCAGATCTCCATGGCAAAAAGAAACAACGTTGAGATGGCGATCAATATCGCCCGCGAGGCCCGGCAAATTCTGGGTGGTATGGGAATTACCGGAGAGTACAGCATCATGCGTCACTCCATGAATCTGGAAAGTGTGATTACCTACGAAGGAACTCATGATATCCACTTACTTATTACCGGATTGGACATTACCGGTTTGAATGCTTTCAAGTAAGCGAAACAGCATATGAATCATTGGCCCCGGACACTGATTCCGGGGTTTTTTGTTTTCATGGGTCAAATTGTATCTTTAGGCAAAGATTATTAATGTCTTCCGAAAAACGTATTTCCCGGGCGTATCACAAGGCCCGACGGGTGCCTTTCAATGACACCTCCAAGTTTATCATCTTCAGTGACTGCCATAGGGGAGACAATAGTTTTGCAGACGATTTTGCCAACAACCGGAATATTTACTTCCATGCATTAAATCATTACTATGAGCAAGGTTTTACCTATTGCGAATTAGGGGATGGAGACGAGCTATGGGAGAACCGGGAATTTAAGGAGGTCTTTGAAGCACATAAGAATGTGTTCATGCTGCTGAAGGAGTTCTATGACGAAGGCCGCCTGCATCGCCTCGTCGGAAATCACGACATGGTCTACAGAAATGAGCGCTACGTCGAAAAGTATATGTACAGTTACTTCAACAAGGTTACCGGTACCGACGACACGCTATTTCCCGGAATCACTTTTCCTGAAGGTTTGGTGCTGGAGCATGAAGAAAGTGGACAGGAGATATTTATGATGCACGGTCATCAGGCTGACTGGATGAACTACCACGGTTGGCGATTTAACCGTTTCCTTGTGCGTATCCTGTGGCGCCCGCTTCAGGTGTTTGGAATAGGAGATCCCACCAGCCCTGCACGCAATTACAGTGAGCTGATCAAAGTTGAAAAACGCTGCAAACGTTGGATTGTAGCGAATAAAAATCTGTTTACTATCATTGGACACACGCACCGCCCCAGATTTCCCGAACCCGGAGAAATTGCCCTCTTTAACGATGGCAGTTGTGTACATCCACGGAGTATTACCGGCCTTGAAATTGAAAACGGCCAAATTCTTCTGGTCAAATGGCAAATAGCCACCACCCGGGACGGGGTATTACAGGTCATCAGAGTACCGCTGGAAGGCCCTCAAAAAATTCAGGATTATAAAACAGAATAGTTACGTGGCCAGGGTCTTGGCCTTCTCCCGGATGATCACATCTACCGGCTTATGCTCAATCTTACTTTCCAGCCAGGACAGGATGTCCAGATATAGAAAAGCTCTCTTTTCATAGGGATGATCCTCGTACTTTTTGAGTCGGGCATGTATCTTCTTGAATTCCTTAATGACCTGATGTGGATACACATTCCCAAGTCCTTTGATCGCAGCAATGAACTCCTTCTGCACTTCCTGCAAATTCTCCATCTTTAAGAGGAATCGATAGGTCTCCTTCAGTTGCCGTTCCAGGTGATAATCCAAACCGGCCTCATAGTGAGCTACAAGGTTAAGTACCCGTGCAAAGCACTGCAGATCTTCTCGGGCACGAAGGGTCTTGGTATTTATGATGCGTTCCAGGTATTCAATGGCCATTCGGTTATCTCCCGCACCGAAATACAGGCATCCTATCTTGTAGTAGAAGATCATGACGTGATGCTTGTCGATACGCCCTTCCATTTCTTTCAATTTGGCTTCGATCTTAGGCACCAGATAAAGTCCTTCTTGAAACTGGCCTTCGAGAAAATGCCAATTCAGTTTGCTGAAGTACAGGTACACAAAAATGATATTCTCCGTATTGGTGTTCATCGGGATCGCGTCCGATTGCACCTCTTCTTCGAATAGCTCAAGTTCCTCTTTGAAGCGTTTAAACCGTTTCACGTAGAAAAGGGCTTCAAGCAGGTAATACCGTCCTTTGAGATAAAAGACGGGATTGATCTCGATCATCTTAGGGTCTTCCCGAAACAGGTCCACCCATTTCTGAGAATACTTGAAACTCATCAGGAAGTCCTGAGTGAGGAAACTGTACCATAAATGTGCCTTGTAAAGCCACAACTTTTCACGGAATCCCAGATCACTGATCTTAAACTTCGGAAGTCGATTCTCGAAATACTCTTTGATGCGTTGCACCTCGGCATCATTCCGCGCATACCCGGTTTTCAGCAGAATCCCATAGAGCTGTAATGATAAATTGGAAAGCTTACTGGTGATCACATTCTGATAGCTAAGCTCTTTCGCCTGGATGGAAAGTTCATCAGCTCTGGTATCAATACTCCGGGTGATATACTGTGTTTCGATTATCTTTTCCAATTCCACGATCTCATAGGCCACATTCTTTTCCTCATTCTCAATAGCCATGGTTTTGGCCTTATCCAGTAGTTTCAGACTCTGCCGGTACAACCCCTTGTGATACAGTACCGTAGCGAAATCCAACTGCTCTCTTATTTGTACACGAATGTTCTTATGTGCCGGATTCAACCGCAGGCTCACAAGGATCTGACGATACAGATGTGCTTTCAGATTGGAGAGCTGCCGTTTGGTTACAATATTACTCTCCAGAATGGCCTTTTCGTCATACGCCTTCATCTTATCCAAAAGGACAAATAAAGCGTGAAATTTTGTGTCCATATTGGTCCCCAATCGACCCACATACACGGTAAACTGACGTTTCTCCGATTTGGTCAATGATTTTACCAAAGCAAAAAGCGGATCGCCATGTCCGTTAGTCCTTGTAATCTTTGCTTTCATAAATCACTGTTTTTCAGATATTTAAACAAAAATAAGTGCTGTTTAACATCATAATACATACACGCCAAAACGGCGCTAAGGAAAACTCAATATATAGATTTGATTTTTATTTTAACAAATACAAAATATGCAACAGCGTAGCATTCAGATTTTCGATACCACTTTACGTGACGGAGAGCAGGTTCCCGGCTGTAAACTGGACACCAAAGAAAAGCTTACTATCGCCTCCCGACTTGACGAAATGGGAGTGAATGTTATTGAAGCCGGATTCCCCATTTCCAGCCCCGGGGATTTCAGTTCGGTATCTGAAATAGCTAAGATAGTAAAGAACGCCACCGTATGCGGACTCACCCGAGCCGTAGAAAAAGATATTGAAGTGGCTGCCGAAGCCCTCAAATATGCCAAATACCCTCGAATCCATACGGGTATCGGCACCAGCGACTCTCACATAAAGCATAAATTCAATGCCACCCGCGATGAGATCATCGAACGTGCAAAGAAGGCAGTTGCTTACGCAAAGACCTTTGTGGACGATGTTGAGTTCTATGCAGAAGACGCCGGACGCACGGACAACGATTTCCTTGCAAAGGTTTGTGAAGAGGTAATCAAAGTGGGCGCCACTGTACTGAACATTCCGGATACCACAGGCTATTGCCTGCCGGAGGAATACGGCGCCAAGATGAAATACCTGAAGGAAAATGTAGAAGGCATTGATAACGTAACACTCTCGTGTCACTGCCACAACGATCTTGGACTGGCCACGGCGAACTCCATCTCCGGAGTGATTCACGGAGCCGGACAAATTGAATGTACCATCAACGGTGTTGGTGAGCGCGCAGGAAATACGGCCCTGGAAGAAGTGGTTATGATCCTTAAACAGCATCCGTATCTCAAGTTGGACACGTCCATCAACACGGAATTGTTGTATGATACCAGCCGTCTTGTTAGTGAAAAGATGGGTATGCCGGTACAGCCGAATAAGGCCATTGTAGGTTCGAACGCCTTTGCTCATAGCTCGGGGATTCACCAGGATGGTGTGATCAAAAATCGTGAGACCTATGAGATCATCGATCCTGCGGAAGTAGGAGTCACCGAAAGTGCCATTGTACTTACAGCCCGTAGCGGACGTGCTGCTCTTGCCTATCGCGCCAAGAAGGTAGGGTACGAGCTTACCAAGAAACAATTGGATTCTGCATATCAATTCTTCCTGAAAGTGGCTGATCGCCAAAAGGAAGTGCTTGACAAGGATATCCACTTTATCATGAAATCGGTGAGCATTCAAAAACCGATATTTGCATAATGGCAGGAAAAACCCTTTTTGACAAAGTTTGGGATGCGCATGTGGTGGATAAAATCGAAAACGGGCCACAGCTATTATACATAGACACCCACCTCATTCACGAAGTGACCAGCCCACAGGCCTTTCAGGAACTGGAAGACCGGGGCATTCCCGTTGCCCGTCCGGATAAGATCTTTGCGACGGCTGACCATAATACCCCTACCATTGATCAACATTTGCCGGTAAAGGACGCGCTGTCCAGAAAACAACTGGAGCAGCTTACCATCAATTGTGAAAAGCACAATATTCCGCTGTTTGGATTGGGCCATAAATACAACGGTATTGTTCATGTCATGGCTCCAGAGCTGGGAATCACCCAACCGGGAATGACCATTGTATGTGGCGACAGCCACACCTCTACGCATGGTGCCTTCGGAACAATTGCATTCGGAATAGGGACCAGTCAGGTCGCTCAAGTATTTGCGAGTCAGTGTCTGTTGCTGAAAAAACCTAAAAAATTACGAGTGACTGTTGATGGGGAACTCAAACCCAATGTACTTCCCAAAGACGTTATTCTTTATATTATTTCAAAGTTGGGAACGGACTCGGGAACCGGGCATTTCTGCGAATATGCCGGATCGGTGTTTCGAAATATGTCCATGGAAGGGCGTATGACGGTTTGTAATATGAGCATTGAAATGGGTGCCCGCGGCGGTATGATCGCTCCGGATGAAACCACCTTCGAATACATAAAAGGCCGGGAATATGCGCCAAAAGGATCTGATTTCGAAACAAAACTGGCCTACTGGCAAACCTTGTATAGTGATGAAGACGCGGTCTTTGATACAGAGTATACGTTCGACGCTGCCGATATTGAGCCTATGATCACCTACGGAACGAATCCGGGTATGGGGATCAAAGTTTCGGGACACATTCCGGAAGATAATAGTCCGTCTTTCCAAAAGGCCCTGGATTATATGGGATTGGAGGCAGGTCAGAAGTTAGTGGACAAACCCATTGACTATGTGTTCATTGGCAGTTGCACCAATTCACGAATTGAAGATTTCAGAATTGCTGCGGAATATATCAAAGGAAAACAAAAAGCACCTCAAGTGACAGCCTGGTTGGTACCCGGCTCACAACAGGTGGCACAGCAAATAAAAGACGAAGGATTGCAAGAGGTTTTTGAATCCGCCGGATTTGCCCTTCGGCAACCTGGCTGCTCGGCCTGTCTTGCTATGAATGATGACAAGATCCCGGCCGGTGCCTATTGCGTTTCCACGTCCAACCGGAATTTTGAAGGACGCCAGGGACAGGGTGCCCGTACCCTATTGGCAAGCCCGTTGATGGCCGCAGCCGCCGCTGTAAACGGAAAAATTGTAAATATCACCGAAGCCTACGAATATGAAGAAGTTTACTAGTTTGACAGACACAGGTATTCCGCTTCCGGTGGAAAATATTGATACGGATCAGATAATTCCGGCCCGTTTCCTGAAGGCTACCGATAAGCAGGGTTTTGGAGATAATGTATTCAGGGATTGGCGGTTTGACAAGGAAGACAACCCGAATCTGGATTTTGTACTTAATGATCAGACCTACAAAGGACGTATCCTCGTTGCCGGAAACAACTTTGGTTGTGGTTCCAGCCGGGAACACGCCGCCTGGGCCTTAACCGGATATGGTTTTGACGTGGTGATCAGCAGTTTTTTTGCAGATATCTTCAAAGGAAACGCCTTGAACAACGGGCTGCTGCCTATTCAGGTAACTCCGGAATACCTCACGGCTTTAATGCAAACCATTCAGGACAATCCGGAAACAGAGATCAATGTGAACCTCGAAGAACAACAACTGAGCACCCCTGCCGGTGTTGTTGAATTTGAGATTGATCCTTATAAAAAAATGTGTTTACTGAACGGGTATGACGATATCGATTACCTGGTAAGTCAAAAAGATAAGATCAAAGAATACGAAAACGCACGGGCCATTTAGGCCACACTAACCGAGACACTCATGAAATTCAATATAGCCGTTTTAGCCGGGGATGGAATAGGCCCCGAAGTAACTGCACAAGCACGTAAGGTCCTTGCAGCCATTGCCGATCAGTACGATCATACCTTTACTTTTACCGAAGGATTGGTAGGGGCTGTTGCCATCGATGAAACCGGAAACCCTTTGCCCGAAGAAACTCTCGACATCTGCGAAGCGTCCGATGCCGTGTTGTTCGGATCTATAGGCCATCCCAAATACGATAACGATCCGGATGCAAAGGTGCGTCCTGAGCAGGGGTTGTTGCGCCTTCGAAAATCACTCGGGTTATTCTGTAACGTACGTCCCGCAAAAACGTATGCTCAATTAGTCGACAAGTCACCATTAAAGCGAGAAATTGTTGAAGGGTCGGATTTTGTGATCTATCGCGAGCTCACAGGAGGAATTTACTTTGGCAGCAAAGAACTCAGTGAAGACGGTCAGGTAGCTTCGGACGGATGTTCGTACTCCGTTGAGGAGATTGAGCGCATGGCGCATCTGGCTTTTAAAGCGGCCCAAAACCGCAACAAGAAGCTCACCCTGGTGGATAAAGCAAACGTATTGGAGACATCTCGTTTGTGGCGCAGAACGGTTACGGCTATGGCCGATCAGTATCCTGATGTGGCACTCGATTTCCTGTTTGTGGACAACGCAGCCATGCAGCTTATTTTGAATCCGAAGCAATTTGATGTGATCCTCACCGAGAATCTGTTCGGTGACATTTTGAGTGACGAAGCCAGTGTGATAGGTGGTTCTATCGGATTGTTGGCTTCGGCCTCCGTAGGTGCCAAGAGTGCGGTCTTTGAACCTATTCACGGTTCCTTCCCACAGGGTGCCGGAAAAGACATTGCGAATCCGTTGGCTTCTATTTTATCTGCCGCGATGCTTCTTGAGCATCTCGGACTTTATGAAGAGGCCGAAATGGTTCACGAAGGAGTTGAGAAGTCCCTGGAATTGGGAATAAGTACTGTGGATATTAATCCGAAACAACCCTTCCCTACTTCCAAAGTGGGTGATTTTATTGTAGACTATATCTACAACCCGGACGACACCAATATCAACTTTGCCAATGTGCATATGGGGCAGAGTACGATTATTTAGTGGTTAGTGGTTAGTGGTTAGTGGTTAGAAAGGTCTCACTATTTGTTTCTTCGGAAAAAGAAACGATCCCTGTTTGCATACTCAAAATGTAAGATAGAACTTCCAGCACACCTTCTTAGCGTCAGGAACATGATTCATAAGAACTAGAAAAACCGCAATCCTGAATTGAATTGCGGTTTTTTACATGGGCTGAATCACTCCCTACTGAGATTCACTGTTATTTCTAGCCCGTTCCAGGGCTTCTTTTCTTTCAGATTCGCTCAGTGCGCGTATTTCCAACACTTCATTCAAATTGACTTCATCACTTTCAAACTCGTAGCTCACAGCACCCGATCCATCGGAGTACCGAACATCGATGCTGTAGCCACGACCCTTTGAGATGTTGATTGGAACCAAACCCAAACTATCGGTCCTGGATTCCAGGATGGTGTGATACCTCCATCTGCTAAATAGCGGTTTCTCAATCTCCCGAACTTCAACAATCCCATTTCGTATGGGTTCATCGGTTTCATTATCCATTACCCTAACAATCAGCTGCATCTTTTTTGCTTTGTCATTAGGGCCTTTGTTGGAACATGACATGCTTGAAAGCACTACCATAATCAGAAATAAGAACGATATAACATTGGTTTTCATTAATCAAAATTTAAATCCGAGGTTTGTGGTTACGTGGCGTATAATGTTCAAGTGGCTAACATCCCTTCCACTAGAGTACTTATGGCCTGTAAAATTGTACTGATGTACTCTTACCATTGAGCCGTACTCCCGCTCGACAGGGCTTCCCCAGTATGGGTTTGAACCCCACCATCCGTATTGACCCGATGTCCTCTCATTTTGTTGATAGAAATTATAGACGTTATAGGCATTTGCTCCGCTCAACACGAAATGATGGTCATCCCATAGAATGTGTGGATCGAATAACACCAATTTGCTCACAAATATATTCTCCTCGCCCAGTTGATTGGAAACACGAACCGCTGCATTTCCTCCGCGGCTATATCCGTAAAGCTCAATTGTCTTTCCATTTTGACTCGCCTTCCTCAAATATCGTAAGGCCTTTCTTATTTGATTGTTCTTCCATCCGAACATCTTTCCGCCTTTTCCTTTAACGATCCTCTCTAATTCGGGATTGTCTCCGGCTTTCTTTCCGCCTGCTCCGTAGAAGCCAACTATTCCGTTCGACGCTTGAAGCGCCAGGGCGGTCCTGTGCAGGGCATCATTAAAGGTAGCAATAGTAAGGGACGTAGCAAATCCCTCGATAAAACTTCCTCCTGTACCTTCGGAAATGAAACCACCAATTAAAGCAGTTCCTCCCATATTAGCCAGGTTTGCTGCTGACAAGAAGCTTCCACCGTGATCACCCGCCGGTAGCGTTCCTGCAGCCGCTGATGCGAAAGCCGATGTCGCCGCTGCCGACCAGAAATCTCCACCTTGTATTGCGGCTACTCCACCCTGGAACACGCCGTGAGCGGCCGATTTCACAACTAACTGTGATGCGGCATCATTCGCCAGGATAGCTCCCGGGCCAGAGAATATATCTCCAATACCCGAAGTAAAGATCGAGATGGCAGCACTTCGTATTCCTCCGCTCAGAATGTCAGTGAAATCAGCTCTCGGGTTGCTAATGGCCGTGGTTACTGCTCCAATTGCCAAACTTCCCAGGATCAACGGAACCGCAAACTCCCCGTCCGGATCAACACTGCTCACCGGATTGTTAAATGCGTATGCATATGGAGAATGGAATTGACCCTGTGGATCGGTATTGAACCAACGGCCTAATTCCGGATCGAAATTACGGGATCCGAAATCCAACCACTTCAAATCGTTTTCCTCCTGTAATTCCTTATTGTTAAATCCGTACTTATGAATGGATCCCAGCGGTAATGTCGCGGGTCCATAACCCTTGTGAATAAGTCCGAAAGGATAGTAATGATTCTCTTTGACAATTTCGGAAGCCGTAACGGTTCCATCGCCATCAGCGTCACTATATGAAAGACGAATATTGCCAAGATTATCTGCATACTGATGCACGTAATCTACTTGTAAACCATCAACCGTTACTACCGATGGCACTGCATATCCTTCGGCCTGGGCGAAAAACTGCAAGCTTCCATCCAGATACTGGAATCCATTGATATAATCGGTTATAAACGTTGAGGATCCGTCATTAAATCGCTTCTGAAGCTTAACACCAGAGGCATCGTATTCGTAATCTATAGTCTCTCCACTGGAGAAAGTGATGGTCTCCGGTAAGTTTAGATGATTGTACTCAATATTCGTTATCCCTTTACTACTGTCGGTTTTAAGATTTCCGTTGACATCGTAGGTATAGGTTCGATTTATGATCGATACTACCCCGCCGGATGTTTCTGACCCAGCAATGCCAATGAGTTTATTCCCGTTGTCGTAGTCATAGATAAAGTTCTGCTGCACGGAGGTCATCATTCGATTCAGAGCAGTAATGTTTCCATTCTTATCGTAATCCACATTATTCAGGTCATACCCTGAATTCGAGAAATCGGCATTTTGCAGACGATTAAGTGCGTCATACTTATACTCATAATCGCGCTTCACATTATCGAAGGCCGATTTCCAAAGTACCTGGGAAATGTTTCCGTTAAAATTTGGCCGACTGTCTATTCCAACCAGACCTTCTATAACATCATAGTTGATCTTTAAGGCGAAAAGGTCGTTCCCCAATGTGAAATCATCCGCATTATTGATATGGGTAAGCCATCCTTTCGGGTTATACCTGAAATCCACCTGTTGCAACGCATTAACGTTCATGATCTGCAACTTGGCTGCCGAGGAATTCACGTCTTCCTGCACCATAACGTTGTCCAGCATCAGTATCTGTTCAAGCCCGCTGGAATTAGCTCCCGACATCGTAAAACTCAGGTAATGTGTTCCGCTTTGAGTTGGTGTAAATGAGGCACTGAATCCACCGGAATGCTGTACCGTTTCAAAGTACAATTTTGTGCCTCCGTACCATATGGAGAATTCCAGATCCGGATCAAAACTGCCGATGTCAAGGTCCATGGAAATAACATAATCTTTCCCCGCATCAAGGCTGTAGAAACCATTAATCCCGGTTCCCTGATACGTGGCACCCATGACTAACTGCTGTCCTTTAGTTCCCAGGGTCACTAGCTTGCCATCCTCTTTCCAATTCCCGGGCACTTCGCCATTAAAGGTGGTGGTACCACCCTTGGAAAGACCGGCAATGGTGTATTCAAATCCAAAACTTTCATCTTCGGGTTCAACATACTTCACCAAAAGTTGTCCTATGGCATCATACACAAACCCGTTGAGAAGCTTCTCGGCGTGGTTATCTACCTGCTCATACTGGCCTTTCAACCGCTCTGCCTGGTCGTAGATAAATCTATTCGTTACATTAATCTCTGTATCGGCAGCTACCCGTTTCTGGGATTTGATGCTTTTAGTGACCTTTCCTCTGAAGTTGTACTCACTGACCACCTTTGTATATCCTCCAAGATGATTCTTATTGATCGTCTGTAATTCACGGGCCTTTTCGTCATAGTAGGTATATGCCTTATTCCAGGTCGTCTCACCAATGATTCGTGACCAGGTAGCCACCGGTAAACCATGCACATTTGTAGTAACCGGTTCTCCTAATACTGAAGTTGGAGTAACAGGCAGATCGGGATCCGGAAAACTATAATTGTCATAGTAATTCACGGTAAGAAGTTCCAATCCCATTGTCGGGTACGCATTATTGGTATAGCCGATGGTAATCCCTCCAATGATCGATGTTCCCGGGGCCTCATTATGCGTCCCGCTGGACATTTTAGATGTGTCCGCATCACTTTGAAGTTCTTCTGGTGTTCTACTGGCCGGTGGAGTATATAACCCGGTATACACAACACGACCCAGGTCATCGTATTTAGTAAAATGCCATTTTCCGGTTGCTGCCAGACCTGGATCCCGAACCAAGATCGGGCGATCCTCATGGTCATAAATAACACGTTCCCAGCCGGAAACATCCGGACTTCTTTTGGCAGTCTGTCTTCTCAGGCCATCATATCTGAATTGATAACAGAGATCATTCAATACTGTGGGCGTGATCGAACCGGTTTCCGGTTCGGCCTTCGGTGGAATGATATAGGTGAGATTGTTGAATTCGTCATACACATAATACGTAGATAAGCGAACCCCGTCTACATAAGTACGTCTTAGCACGGTAAGCCCTTCTTTGTTTATAAACTCCTCTGTTGTGTTATTTACGCCTCCTACCCAGTTCTCATCTTTCACAATATTTATGGCAAGCTCTCCTGCCGGATAGAATGATCCGTCATCTACCAGAGTAGGATAGAAACTGGCATTCAATGCAACACGGTAAAGGCGAACGTTACCGGCACTGTTAAGTTTGTAGTCGTATTCGATCTCGTTACCATTCCCAATCTGCCAGGAATCACCGGCGCCTCCCTGGCGCACCATTCGACTTCTGGGTGAGCGGTCGTACACACTTTCACTGAACGGGTCATCGGTAGCTACATAGCTGTTCGCAATGCTACCTATGGAATAAAAGTCGAAGGTTTCCATTCTGGCCTCCGGACGGAATACACCTCCTGAGCTGTTATTTCTGCCGTAAGGAAGATACTCTTTCACAGTCCTGCCGAAACGGTCGTATTCGATATAGGAGATGATGTCTTGCCCATGTCCACCCTGGCCAATTGAAATTCGCTGCATTGGTCGGCCCATTCCATCAAAGAACTCCTTGTTCTGTAGCTTGTCCTCTGCAGGTAGCATACTTAAATTGAACACATTGGTTACTTCTTCATACGGCTCAATAATGTGAATGAAATTCAGGTCATTTACGTTCAACCCGGGATACACCGGCAGCGGATCTTCGGGTACAGGATCTACGGGAGGCAAGTCTCTAACATATCCTGCTCCCGGATCTTCGCACTGAATAATGAAGTTATTTGGATCATCACCATAACCATCGCCATCACTATCGACATACCAAATGGTTTCAGGGTTGAGGCTGGCATCCGTATCGTCGCAATCGGCTTCCCCGATGACGTATCCTGCAGGTTGCTCACATTGAACCATGGGTAAGGTGGAATGATTACCGTATCCATCTCCATCCGCATCAGGATACCATTGCGTATTGGGATGGATCTCATCATTATTGTCGTCACAGTCGGTATTATTTGTTACATGACCGAGAGGAGGCGAACAACCTGTTGTCGTATTGTTTGGATCTCCAAAGCCATCTCCATCAACGTCTGCATAATAAATATTCGTTGTTGTTCCAGGGTCATTATCGTTACAATCATGGTTGTTGTCCACATAGCCTATTGGCTGTGTACAGCTATCCTGAAATACATTCGGATCACCAAAACCGTCACCATCACTATCCCTATACCAACGGGTTTCATCTTCAATATTCGGATCACTGTCATTACAATCGTCATTGTTCTGTACCCAGTTGATCCCTCCATCTGTTGGTTCGGAACAGGACAATTGTCCCCCTAAGGGCGCTCCAAATCCATCATTATCGGCATCGGGATACCACATAGTAGGCCCGCCAATAGAAGCATTGTAATCATTACAATCATCGCAGGAAAGAGCCCATCCCGCTCCAGGATTCACCTTACAGGCTCCGCCGGAGTCTTGAGATCCTATGCCGTCAAAGTCATTATCTCTCCAATACCATTGGGAGCCGGGCGGGGCATCAATGCACTCGGACGACATATCCGGACAAGGTATAAGTTGGGCGTAGGCAGCATCAACACCCGTAATCAACAAAACTAGAAATACTAAAGCTGTTATATATCTTTTCATTTTGATTTTCATTTAGGGTTATTACATGCATTCGTTATTTGTAAAAGTGTGGTTTAGTGTACCACTAAACACAGTCTCTCCTCCAATCACGGCGTACGCCTGTATGGAAAGTGTTGCCAAAACACATTCTGAATTTTGTATCAATAATTGATCTCCGGATTGAGTGAGTGTAAAATCGTCCGTAGTGGCTCCCGAAGGGCTGCTAATGACCGACACATTCCATCCATAGATATAACTGTTTCCGTTTGAAGCACTTACCTCAAAGGTTGCAGCATGTTCTGAGAAACTGATCTTAGCCAACATCAACGTAACCGGATCGGGATCTCCATTTACATCAATTCCGATACCCATGGTGGTACAGTCCGGCAGACTTGTTGGCTCGGAGCTGTAAACAAACGGTTCATTGCGATACTGATAAATGTTCTTTCTAAGAATATTTCCTTCATTATCCTTGACGTGGTCCAGACGATAGAACGCATCATATACATAGGTTTCCGTTCGCCCTCTTGGATCTGTGGTACTGGTTACCCCCACAGCAGGATTATAGGTGTAGGTGGTTACAAAAGCATTTGGTAACCCGTCCCTGATTTTCTGAAGCTCTGTGCGCATTACGGCATCACTGGAAGGATTATTAATGATAGACATATTAACCAGTGCGATGGCGTCATTATAAAGTCCACGTTGAATCCTGGCCACCAAACGCTTTCCGTCGTATCCATACACATAGGACGTCACTACCTCCGACCGGTTCTTTTCCTGAACAACATTGCCGTAGCTATCCACCATGTCAATCGTCTGAGAATATCTGAAATCGGGATTCGAGCCGCCAAAATCATACTCCGTTCCCGGCTGTCCGCCTGTACCATCCCAGCTATAGCTGTTTCCAGGAACAGGTACGCCACTTAAATCCCAGGTCACGGCGGTAGCTGTCTTGTATACTTTCGGGTCGGTTCCCTTTTGCGAATAACTGCGGGTATATACCACCGGGGATATTAGATTATCATCCAATACGGACGGATACTCTTCGAAGAGATACCTGGTTTCGGTGGTCTCTTCATTTCCTTCACTATCGGTAACCGATGTCTCCTTTTGTAAACCGGTTATGAGATCATAGCTAAAATTCTGAACTGCACTGATCTCTTGTCCGTCTTCATAGGTGATGTTTTCTCTTTTATCTATGTTGATGTAATAGGTATTCCCCAGGTCCGAAACCCTCCAGGTGTTGTTCTGCTCGGAAACCAATTCATCACCACTGTCATATATCCGGGTTCTGACCGGAAGACCAATCCTGCGTTCGTCGGTCTCTCCGGTGTCATATTCCGTAAGCGTCTTACCGAGTACGGCCTCAAGATCATTGGTCTGAACTACAGATCCATAGTAAACACGCATATTATCTCGTGACATTACCGGGTCCTGGTAGCAGTAGTAATTACGTTGCTTTCGGGTCAGCACAGGATCATATGTTTCCTTCACAATAACATGATCCTTGTAAATAGCATCTCCCTGGGAATCGAAGGCAAGCATATCATCTATAAGTTTGTATATCTTCACAACACCGGTATCGTGGTCCTCGATCAGGTACGTGCCATACCCCATAACATAGGTCGGGTAATTCTTGTAGGGATTCCCATATATGAACTGTGTGTTCTCGGGAAATTCATATTCAAACAGTGTGTTGTCCCTTTGTCTCGCAATGATCCTGGAAAAATCGCTAGGAAAACCGGCTGGAAAAGATGATATATAGAGGGAGTTTATCCCATCAGACTTTGCGCGAAACGTATTGCTCGGGAAACTATAACTCGTTTCATTGACATTCAAATCACTGTCGATCTTGTAGACCTTCGAATAGGCAAAGGCATACGATCCGCCAAAAAAGTCATAGGCCGAGCTACCGCCGGAACTTGACTGTACCGGCGTTGTCAATTGCCAGGTTGCATTATTGGCATTAAACAGGTGAATCTTTGTGAACCCGTTGAAACCAAAATAAAAATTAGCAAATGCGTCGTGTCCCAGACCAAAGGAGTGGTCTGTTGTTGAGTTGGATGCCCCCGTGACTTCCTTGTAGGCCCATACTCCGTTGCCCATGTAACGCGTTAAGTGGTTGGAACTTCCCGAGGGCTCTTCTGATGTCGCAAAGTAATTATTGCGCACCCCATAAGCAGGAGAGTAGTCGGGTATCATCCCGAATGGTGCGTTTGTACCCAGCAGGTTGTAATCTTCGTCCCAGTGGAGTAAGTATTCTGGGTTTCCATTGGCATTCACCTGGGCAAAAGAGTTCGCGCCAAACCAATAGTTTGCCGGACAGTTTGGATCGGTCGCGCTACCGCCACATACGCCACCCGTGCTTTGGAATCCCGGGTTCATAGTAGTGACCTGGAGGCTGTTTGTCAAATCGTAATAGTAGAAGTTGATATTGTCCTGACCAGTTTGACGTTTGTTCTGAATCACATAATTATTGGCGGCCGTATAAAAAAACCGTCCTGTGTTACTACTGTTGTTGAAATAGTCTGTGTCCCAGAAGCTTCCGTCCCATCGATGTAATGCCAGTCTGTGAATTTCAGGATGGCCAATAGCAACAAAATCATCTCCGGCCATTACCTTCAATTCAAGGACACTGGAACCATCGCCTTCAAAGGTTCCGGTATTGGAGATTCTCCACGTCTTACCATTGTCCTCCAGGCCACCCAGCACTACTTTGTAAGGTTCATTGATTCCTCCCGGACCAACAACCCCAAAGAAGTTCTCCTTGGCCACAATAGCTATGTTCTTATAATCCCCACTCACTCCACCACTTGCAAAGTCATGAACCAGTTGCTCTTCCCAGGTGGTCCCGGTCCAGGTTAGGAGGTACAGGTCGTTAGTCCCCGTTAATTTTAAGATGTAGTCTTTTTGAACAATGAAAGAGGTGTTGGCATCGCTGGTGGTCTCGAACACCTGATCGATCTCTACTTCTTTCACTGCATATTGATAACTTACACGTCCTTTGGTAGGTAAAATTTGATGAACAAGCGATCCGTAAAAGTCAGAGTTCGAATCCTCATCATAGCTAAACTCTCTGAAGGTCTGTTCGCCTCCGGAAGCATTGACCAGCCTTATCTTGTTGAGGAGTCTCTTGCGAAATTCTCCTGATCCAACAGTATGATAATCAAATTTATAGGTATACATGAGCCCCCCGTTGGTATCATATACCTCAACCTCTTTTAGATACTTTCTTTCATAAATCTCCTGGTAGGCATCCGGTTCGGCCTGAGCCGTGTTTGGCTGGTGGTATTCATGGGACGTTTTGTTTCCATAAATCAGGCGTATTTCTTCTCCCGAAGGCCCAATAACCTTTTTTAGATAGGTGGCTTCAGTATGTTTGATTGAACCGGTATTCACAAGTGATCGCTTCACATTGATATAATCGTATTGCACGTTGTTGCCGTGCATGTCTTCAACCCGGGTGAGGTTCCAACCCCTTCCCTGACGACTGGCGTTACCTTGATTGCTGTCACCTATCCAGTTCTCCCAGTATATTGCCCAGTCTACATTGTCGTAAGTATACTTATAGCCATTCTCCTTAATAACTTCCCACATTTCCTGATTATGGAAATAGCGAATCTTCCAAAGCTTGTGAATTTTCGATTTGAATTCGTAGAAATCAGTGGTTTGTTGGACAGCAATGAGTTCATTTAATCCGCCTCCATCAAAAAGGTAAAATGTATCATCATCCCGGGAAGCTGTTAGCTTATTGTCCACCATGATCTGGGAAAATGACATCCCCCATCCCAGGCCCAGCACGCCGGTAGGCATGTATTCATTGGAGGCCTTTGCATTCTTGACCACCTGTGATCCATCATAGCTGATTCCAAAACTGGCCGAAAGATCCTTATATCCTTCGAGCGAAACCAGACTCAGAGCAATGCCCAACTTTCCGTTGGACTGGTTCACCGATGATTGTGCACCAATGCCGCTATCAAAACTCTGAGTTTCGGGCACGGTTACATCCTTCTGCGAGTAGCCAAACGCGCATACCCCGCATAACAACCAAAAAACGATTCGTTTTTTCATTCACTAAAAATTTAGAGTTACACAAAATGTTCCTTGCCGGGAATTACTCCCGGACTATAAAAAAGGGGGTTATTGTAAGGTATCGGCGGAGGGAAAAATGCAAATACCGGATAAGATCAAATACTACTTTGATCTTCCAAATTTATCCTAAGGGGGGGTGAATAATTTTGGCAGGAACAGGAACTTTCGTTCCCGTCTGAAGTCAAATGTAGAAAAAAAGTTGATGAGTACCTCGGACTTCAGAAAAATTTTTACAAAAAAACAGCCATCGATCGATGGCTGTTTATCATTATGGCTGTTCGCCGTAGGGTATACTTCAGTTTATTTTCGTACCAGGATCTTGGCAGCCTGTCCTTTGGCTGTAATGATCTTTACGAAGTAAATTCCCTGACGGGTACCCTTCAGGTCCACTGTGACGATTTTGGCGTTCTCAATCGTGCCACTGGCCACTGTCACTCCATGAATGTCCATAATCTCATAGAAACCTGAACTCTGGTCTTCCAGATGAATGCTTAATGCTCCATCGGTTGGGTTGGGAACCAATTGGAATGCAACATTGCGTTCGTTTGAGGTTTCTGCCAAATCTCGCTTCTTCTTATCAAGTAGTTGATATCGTTCCCCTCCTTCGAAGGTTTCCGTATCACTATCTTCCTGAACAACATCAATGTACATCGGATCTTTACCTATCGGTTCACCGATCCTGAACTGCAATCCCATGTAAAAGGTTTCACCGTACTCAAGAGGCACCTTATTAAAGAAACCCTCCCGTCTACTGATCATCACTACGTTCTCATCTATAATGTCAACTCCGTCGACATCAAAGGAACCGTTGTCCTTCATCCGCTCAAACAACTCCCGCTCCAGGGTGATTATAACCTGACCTCTTTCAAAGAACGGCACCGGTATATGCTCGTCAAACCCCCTGTCAAGGAAACGTACGTTCACATATCGCGTTGACTCGTGAATTCCCCGTATATAAACAAATGCCGGTGGAGGAAGATCATTCGGATCAACATTGTAGACATTTACGTTCTTCCAGGCGATGTTATTATTCTGACGCACGTTGAAACCTACTCCGCCTGCGACTTCATTAAACATCGGATCGTTGTCCGACAGAATCCGTGAAACCAAACAGAAATGGTGAATCTGGTTGGCATAATCAGCAGGGTTTGGTGGATACCACGGAATCTCGATCGTAGTATCCGCTCCGGGAGCCAACGACGGAATTACAGCAGTACCGATGATATCTCCGTGTAGTACACTATTCGTACCCACATTCTGATACAAATTATTAAAATGTGTAGGCCACTGAAGACCGGTTGACGCTTTACTGAAATACACTTTCAATACGGCACAATCGGAAGTGGTATTTCCTCGGTTTCTAACTTTCACGTAAACACCGTTTGGCTCAAATAATTTAAACTCGGGGTTTTCATGCGAAGTACCACCATCGAGGCTTTGTCGTACCCAAATATCTTCACTAATCCACATGGGACCTGTGTCCGGATTGGGCTCAAGGCCTGTATCAAAAGGCCGGTCTTTTGTGTATAAATCAAAAGGATTCGTAGTCACCGGACAAGGCGAGCACGTACCCAAACAACTACCATTAGCTACATTCGCACGAATTACGTTTCCGGGCTGCTGACCAAAACCAAGGGTGAAATTAATCCCTACCGGCTGTATGTGACAGTAACTCATAATGGTTCCTCCATTGGACGGAACCCCCGGAAGTGCACAGGTTCCCTCGGTGAAACCGGCGCATCCATCGATGGCCGTATTGTTGCCGTTCCATACACAGGCATGGGTATGTCGTGATCCGAACAAGTGTCCAAACTCATGGGTCACTACCATTACATTCCAGCTATAAGTGGGCACATTGGTCACAGTTGTAGTAAGGTTTCCGGAAACCGACAGGCTCAAATCCGTATTTGAGTTACAAATACCGGCAAAACCCGCAGCGCGTCCACCACCAACGTTTCGGAAGGTAAGCAGCTGACCCAGATCACCGGTAAAGGCTCCGGTATTATTCTGAAACTGGGTGAGCAGTGCAGCCGTTCCCGTAGCCGTGTAAGGATCAACAGTGTCCCATACGTTGATCATGGAGATCGACGTGTCAATTCCTTCGTTCATGTAAAGAATGGCCACCTGGTTGTACAAGGCTGTTACATAATTTTCAACGCCGGGTACCGTTCCGAAATTCTGATACATATCGTACTCCGTTTCAAAATAAAAACTCACACAGTTAGTTTCGAAAGCTCGCGTTTCATGCGGTGGTTCACGGAACAGCAAATCCCTGTCATATCCAGGGTTTCCGACATCTTCGGTAGTACATTCAAATTCCAGCGGAATTCTTAAGTTGGCATCGTTGTAAATGATAAAATCGGTGCTGTTTCTCAGTTGACCAATGTTAAAGGTACCTTCGCTGGTTGCG
>CAZTLE010000025.1:0-29314 GCA_964614415.1 uncultured Aureitalea sp.
TATATACCAGACTTAGGATCTAGTGCCGCAAGGCGTGGGGGTTCGACTCCCTTCAGCCGCACAAAGCCTTCTGATTTCAGAAGGCTTTTGCTTTTTCCGGGCATGCTCAATTATTTCAACAAGATATCTTACTGAAGGGAGGAGAAGTTTATCCTGAGTTTATCGAAGGGACTCCCTTCAGCCGCACCATCAAGAAAAACCCGAGACAAAGTCTCGGGTTTTTTATTTGGGTTATGGATTGAGGATTCTGATTTATCTTAATAGGATATTTAATTAGTTCATTTATTCGTTGATCGTTTTTAGGTTATTATCCTGTCTTTACCCTTTTTTTCAATATCGTCAGAGAAGGAGTGTGGCTATTCAATTGATTGTCTTTGTTTATTTCATAACTGCGGCAACGATGTACGGGTGTTATTATGGTATTACTCTAAAGAAGAAAAGACAATCAAATTTGAACCAAACGTTACAAGGACGAATGTGATTGAAATGTCAATTGTAATTGATCCTGATACACCCTGAAAAAATTTATTAACCGATATGACAACTGTTGGACTTGACTTGGTGGTTACCAGCGAAAAGCTAATTCCATCTGAAAATCAGTAACTTAAAAATGCATATTATTAGTTAGACCAGATAAAGACTTTTGGTTTAAAAATTTGTAAGAGATTACTCCCTTTGTTCATTTTATTTTTACATTTGGAGACATAACTTATCGACCAATATCTTTTGTCTCCCCATTTGGCCGATCAAACCTTTATATTTTTTGAAATTTTTCCCAACGTGGCGCCAGTTTAAAAATTGGAGCCTGCCTAGTAAGATAGGTGTGGTTTCTGGATACATCGGAATTATATTGGTTCCCTTTTCAATTTGGAGTGCTTTGACTCCCAATACTCTAATTTATAATCTCTATAGTAGCTCTGAAACTTCGAACTTAACCGTTGAAGAAATAGAACATAAAAAGGAAGACTCTGACATATCGAAGAATGGTGATATCGTTGATGTTGAGTTAATTGGAGCTTATAATAAGAATCTGATTGATAGGATTAATTCTTCAGAAAACTTTATAGTTGTACAAAGCTCTTCGAACAGGATACATTTTAAGTCCACGGGAGAAATCTATTTAATCAATGATGACCGTCGGCCATTTATATATAAATCTAGGAGCGGAATACTTCGTTTAATTGTACTGGATATGTGTATAACTGATTTTAAGGAACTATCGATACCTGCGATGGGACCTAGCCCTAAAGGCAATATCCAATCTGAAGTGAATAAGTTAATCGACAATTTTGTTACTCAAAACATCGAACTAGTTTTTGAAAACATTAATCAATGTCTAAGCAAATAATCTACTTATTGTTCCTAAGCGCATTTATCAGCTCTTTCGGTCAAGAAGAACAAAAGTCGGTTCTGATTTACTCCAAAGATCCTGGATTCCTGAGCTTATACATAGAAAGTTCCTTGAAATCACTAACTAATATTGTTACAAATAAGAAATATTTCAAAGAAGTAAATTCTTTTAACACCATTGTTGAAGATAACAAGTTACAGTCTCAGTTGGCCCGTATTGTTTGGCAGCAGACGAATGCGGATAGGTTATTAACTCTAAGGTCCTCAAAAGAGAAATTGCTTTACGAAGATAAAATAGTTAACATCTTAACAGATTACGATTATTTCCTTACCGTCAAGACAAATACGCTTGGAGAACTTATCGAATTTCAGTTTCAGCTATTTGAGACGCTTCCTCTCACCATTGACCAGTCTGAGAGGAGAGACATTCCTAAGAATCTAATTGATAATGTTATAAGCACGGAGAACTTCTTTATTAATCCAAAGGAACCTGAGTATACAATACAACTAAAAAATGCAATTCATCGACTTTTTAAAAATTCAAACAAGAAACCTGTCTCAGAACTAAAAATTTTTGATCAACTGGTAAAAACAGGTGATAGAATTAAAATACCTCTTGGAAGCGAAATAGAATTAGACGGATTGGGATCTGGAGATTTTGACTCTCCAAATATTAGTTATTTATGGAGAAATATACCTAAGTCTAATGAGAAGATTCAAAACCTTAATAAAATTGAATTTGAAAAGGATAAACCGATCCAAAAAATTTTAATAGACAAAAATGGGCCCTACAACTTAGGTTTTAAGGTTTATGATGGAATTGAGTATTCTGACGAGATTATTCTTACACTAGAACCTGTTTTAACGCCTCAGATTAGTGTTCAAGATGCCACAACTAAAACCTCAATTTTTTATTCCTTTCTAGGTAAAAAGAAAATAAAAGTTCATCATAACGACACGATTTTCGTGAATCATGTTTTTCCGAATGAAGGTTTCAAGGCAAATCTAATAGTGGCAACCGAACCACTTGGAAAGAAGTTCATTAGAAGTAAACATTATTCAAAAATTGATTCTACGGCTTTGATTGATAACTTAGATAAATCAAATTCGTATATTATTTTAAAATCGAATCCACGAGTTACTGATGAGGAAAGAAAGATTTACATTTATAATGTTTCAGATTATAATCTTCTGAGTGAAGAAGTTTCTGTAACGAATAGTATTATTGAAAGAGGTCCAATTAATATTTTTCTTAAAGGAAGGTCCTCTAGCTTACAAAGAATTAAGGAAGAAGGAGAAGATAATAATGAAAGTGAGCTATTATTAAACAGATATGGTACGAAATTGGGATTTGGTCTTTTTGTATATGAAAACTTTGAAGTCACTGCTGCAATTCCTATTCCTACCGATGTCGTACTTGTTGAGAATGTAAGACTAAGGTATCCTTCCGCAGATATTTCAATTAATTATCATATCTATTCTGGAGGAATGCGTGCAAATTACTATATAGGTTTTTTGTATCGAAGTTATATGCCTGATGCAGGTGAAGAAGAGAATGATACCGATGATGTCCCTGGCTATTCTGGCTTAGGTTTTACCGCAGGGATGCAACTCAGATTGATTAACAGCACCGAATTCTCAGTAGATGTAGATCTGAGCTTCGAATGGTCGAAGTTTATAAATAACATTGCATTGAGGAGAATTTATGATTCGGCATTTGGTTTGGGTCTTGTCCTTTCGGTGTCACCTTAATATTTTTCTAGTCCTCTTATTGAGTCTCTTGCAAGATCTTTTGTGGTATCCTATTTGCGAATTGTGATCATTGGTATATACTCTGTTTATATTCCCATTGTTCACCCCGGACTACCACCGAGCAAATCCCAGTCCCTGACCAAAAACAAACTGTATGTAATGCCTTGTTGATAATTTACAAGCTCTGATCTTGATAAGGGGCGATGATTTTTAATCAATGCGCCTCCGGCACCAATGGCCCAGCCAATCCCTTCATAAAAATAAGTCTTCCGGGAAGGGTAGGCATCCAACTGGAAGTAACCCAGCGGGAAGGACCGTATTGTAATGTGACACACAGACTCATGCCTTGCCAGCAAGCGCCCCGTGTTGGATAGACCCCATCCGCACCGCCAATACAATAGTCGCTGTTTAGAAAGAGCCCTGGACCTACGGTGTTCGCCCAACAAGGGATCAATGTAAATCGGCTCGCGAAACTGTGTAGCGAGTTCTGCTCAATGGTCAATGGATGTAGTGCCTGACCAATACGATGTGTCTCCGATCTCCAGTCGGTATCGTTGTCAAATTCATCGCCGATCTGCGGTTCCCAAAAGGCAATATGACAGGCACGTCCAATGCCGTAAACGGTAACCAGGGTACCGCCTGCATCCTTTATGCTTTGGATTTTCCCCGCGTAAGTCGGGAGGTTGTCTTTTGTGGCAAAATTACGCTGTGAGGCTGGAACGGTAAGCTCACCCAGAGGCTCAAAAAAGGCCTCTTTCATAGCCAGCTCAAAACCACCGGCCTGATCGCCCGGCATGGTGTTTCCGTGCTTATCGGACCACTCATCCATATTGAAGGTCGTGACATGATCGGCAGAGATATTTTCGCGCCTTAGGATGCCTACAACATGTTTATACATACCCATAGGGCCTACAGGGAGAATAATAGCCAGGGGTTTGGATGCCTGCCTGGCCTCAATGATCACCCTTGCGATCTCTTCACCCATGCGACGTTCCATGGTTTCCAGGTTGTCCACCGGCTCAGGGGCAAAGTCCGGATGCCAGAAAGACGCTCGCTGCGTCACTCCTTCCAAACCCAGGTCGCAACAAGCATCAATTTTTTCGTAGTCCCATCCTGTGGGATAAAATCCCTCCAGTAATGACCCTTTAACCGTATTCATGAAATTGAGTGTAGCCATAGTATAGTAGTTGATAGAGTGAAAAACTAAAATACTACTAATTTGGTGAACTGCCTATGGAGATTGTTCCGGTCTTTTAGGTGTGATAATAAGTGAGATCATGTTGTTGTTTGTTATAAGACGGATTTCAGGAGTAAGTGCCGACACGGCGGAATCGAGAACAAATTCCACAGGACAATCGATCCGGATCTGTGTAATTTCGGCGACATCCTGATTGATCTTCCTCAAAAATTCCGAAAGCTTAAGGCCAATAACCGAAAGTTGCTCTTTAACAATGTTCGCATCCATATCAGGAAACAACTACGGTTCGAAAGTGGAGCGTAACGCTGCTTACCAGATTCTGACTTGTTTTGATCAGGTCTTTGTCCTTGTTGATGTCCACTGTTTGAATCTTGATGTTCCTGGCGATCTTGTCAATCTTGCGATCCCGTACTTTGAACACTCCGGCAGGTCTCACCCGCGCCAACTCACGCAATACGGCCGGTGATATTTTGGCAGGACGCTTGACCGCACTTGCCGTGACGCCCGCTTTTTTCTTTGGATTTTTCTTGGCGGTACCGGGTTTTGTGTCTGGATCAGGAGCGTTAATATTACAGATGTATTTCACATCGACCGTCCCCTTATCTACAATGGTTTTGACATATCCATTCTCAAAATACGTTGACAACACCTGTTTTAGCGAGGCGATTTTTTCAGAAATATAATTGGTAATATCTTCTTTTTCAGCCTTTTTGCCCAGTACTTCAAGAGCCTCCTCTTTCAGATCATATTTTTCGATGATGAACTCATCCGGAGCCAGGAGGACCTCTTTGAGTTCAATGAGTTTTTCTTCCTGCTCGTACTGCGCTTCGGAAACAGCACCAATGGTCTCCGTAATAAGCGACTTAAGGAAATCAATAAAATTAATTTGATCCATGATTCGTCAGTTTAGAGATTACTAAGAGGCTGTCATTTCTAAAGATAGTCGACAACCTCTTAGTTGTTATGCCGATAGCGGCTTGTAATCGGTGTGGGCATTGATCTTTACGTATCCCAACAAGTTTAATTCTGAAGAACTGCTGTTTGCAGAAGTACTGTTCGACGTATTTACCGTGGTACGAACACTGCTGTATCCCCCCTTAAGTTTGAATCCGAAGGCCCGGGCGGCAAACCCCGTACTTCCGGAAATATTGAAGGCACGCCTTCCGTAAGTTCTCGAAGCTCTTTCAGAAGTATGGACAGCCGATTCTTCCGACTTGAATCTCAATCGGGTCTTGATGCAGATGTTGTCCGTAACGATACGAAGCATCCCCATTTTGACCATTTCCTTGAGAGATGCCTGATTGAGTGCGGCGATCTTTTTTCGAATGGCAACCATCACTTCGTCTTTTGTTGAATCAGCATCAATGGCCGATTCGTCAAAATCGGTCGGAGTTAATTGCTCATTTAGAGCTGTATAACTATCGGCTTTCAGCGCCTCCAGCTTGTCGTCGGGTGTGTTTTCAGAAGCAATGAACCACTCGTCGATATTGGCATAAGTGACGGAGTCGTCAGATTTTGTGAGTTCGAACGATTTTTGAATGAACTCCAGAACTGCCTCATTGGGGATGTCCTGGTAATTGGCCGCAGCAAATTCCTTTAGGGTCTGTGCGGTTGCTGCGAGTAATTCGCTGTACGATTTAACCTGGGCCAGATGATTGTCCTGAATGGTTTCGAAAACTCCTCGAATAAGACTACTCGTGAATTCAGGAAAATTTACATCCTGCACAGGTACTACTGTAATACTCATTTTTATTGAATTTTAATTATGCCTACTCTAGTGTTTCAGTTTTCGGCTTTCCTGATGTTATTCCGGGTATGAACTTCGATCAAAAGTAACTGTGAGTAATACCGATATAAATAGGAGAAGCCTAAAACCGGAGGTTGAATCGATTATCGGTTAATTTAGGGACATTTACGCCGGGCTATCACAAAATGGTCTATGGCAGATAAGTGCTTTTCGGATTGTCAATTAAGCTTTTTTGCAGACATGAGTTTGGCATCAAATTGTTACTTTTAGCCAAATTGTAGTACGTATGGAATTCCTGTTGGATCCCGACATGTGGATCGCCTTTCTTACCCTGTGCGCCCTTGAGATTGTGCTGGGGATCGATAACCTGATTTTTATTTCAATACTGGCCGATAAGCTGCCCAAAGAGAAGCAGGGCAAGGCACGGTTGGTTGGACTGAGTCTTGCTCTCATCATGCGAGTAGGCTTACTATTCTCGATTTCCTGGATAATGAGCCTGAAGGATGATCTTTTTATAGTGCTTGACGTTGGAATATCAGGGAGGGATATTATCCTCCTGTTGGGAGGGCTCTTTCTTATTTATAAGAGCGTTAAGGAGATACATGACAAGATGGAAGAAAATGAAAGACCGGTTGGTAGTAAGGTAAAGTTGATTTCCTTTAACACTGTTGTTTTTCAGATTGTGCTTATTGATATCGTGTTCTCGTTGGATTCGGTGATAACAGCTGTTGGGATGGTAGACGAACTGGGTGTTATGGTGGCTGCTGTTGTTGTTTCCATGATCATTATGATCTTATCCGCTGGTAAGCTGAGCGACTTCGTAAATAGAAATCCTACCATCAAGGTACTGGCGCTGTCCTTCCTTTTGATGATCGGAATAGCACTCATCGCGGAAGGAATGGACTTCCATATTCCGAAAGGGTACATTTATTTTGCCATGGCCTTTGCGGTTTTTGTGGAAATCATCAATATGCGAACCGGAGCCCGAAAGAAGGCAACTGAGTAATTGTGGATACGGGACAACCCGGATATGGATTAAGTAGTATCTTTGAGATGCCGTAGTTACCACTTATATGGAAAAACTGAAGGAAATTCTTAATTACGACATTCCACTGGGGAAAGAAGGGCATATATCCATAATGTGGGTGCTCATTCTTATTGCGGCAATCATAGCGACCAATGTGTTGCTCATATTGGTGCGCAGGTTGATCACGCGCAAGATGCCAACCGCCGACCGCCTTAAGTTCATCACGGTCTATTCGTATTTCAAGTACTTCATATTTCTTGTAGTTCTGCTTGTGGCCCTTTCGGCGGCAGGAGTCAATGTTTCGGCAATCATTGCTGGAGCCGCGGCACTACTTATTGGAATTGGACTGGCGCTACAGACCCTGTTTCAGGATATCATTAGTGGAATTTTCATACTTACCGATCAAACCCTGCATGTAGGTGATATCATTGAAACCGAAGGTAAAGTAGGCCGGGTAGTGAGCATTCGATTGCGGACCACAAGGGCCATTACCATAGATAACAAGGTGCTTATCATTCCAAATCATCTCTTCCTGACGAATGCTTTATACAATTGGACGCAAAATGAGCGAACTACGAGAGAAACGGTCGATGTGGGTGTTGCTTATGGAAGTGATGTGAAGTTGGTCGAGAAGTTGTTGCTGCAGGCGACCGAGAATGTTTCCGGAATTCTAAAGAACCCGGCACCAACGGTGTTCTTTATGAACTTTGGAGATAGCTCTCTGGATTTTAGGTTGGTATTTACGGTGGCGGATAGTTTCATGGCGATCCAGCCAAAAAGTGACTTGCGCTTTGAGATCGATCGTCTCTTCCGTGAGAACGATATAACCATCCCATTCCCACAACGCGATGTACATATTATTGGAAAGTAATTTCTTGTTGCGATACAAGACGGAACTGATCTTTAGCATCATTATTATTGCGGCACTGATCCTGTTGTTGCTCATCTTTCGTTGGATGATACGTCGTTTTGTCCGCTTTAAAGCGATTGACGCCAACCGGAAAAAGATTGTGCTCAACCTGGGTTATTTCCTGCTCTATCTTATTGCCGGTATGGCTGCTGCGGCAATCTGGGGGTTCACCGTACGTGAATTCACGGTGTTCGCTTCTTCGATACTTGCCGTATTGGGTATCGGCTTCTTTGCGCAATGGTCCCTTCTTTCCAACCTTACGGCAAGCGTGATCCTGTTTTTTAGCCACCCCATGCGCATAGGCGACCGAATTCGCATCCTGGAAAAGGACTTCGATTGGGTAGGGGAGGTGACCGATATTACCGGTTTCTACCTTCACATGCGGTCCGACAAAGGTGAGTTTCTAACCTTCCCAACGTCACTTATTCTTCAGAAGGGAGTCGAAATTTTGGAAAAAGAAGAAGATTGAAAATTTCAAATAACAAATTCCAAAACTTTGGTTCTCGGGAACGAGTCTATGATCTATTCTCTCTTTTCTCTGTTCTCTTTTCTCTTTTCTCTGTTCTTCCAGCTTCAAGCTTCCGTCTTCTAGCATAAAATAGGCAAGCCCCAATTGACAAATTCGTTGATTCGTTGATTCGTTGATTTGTTCATGGATATTCCCTGTCCTGATTCCTGTTTCAAAACACGCATATCTCACTACTGAGTATTCCCTACTCACTACTGAAGCCACAGTTCCGGAATTAAGGTACCTTGGAGCAAATCTCTATTCTCTGTTCTCTGTTCTCTGTTCTCTGTTCTCCGTTCTTCCATCCTGCACCCTCCAGCTTCCATCTTCTAACAGCAAACCAATCTCATCCCCAACTGTTACCAATCTCTTAAATTCCAGTGCTTTCGATGTTAAAGTCAAAAAGGAAGTTTCAATTTTTTGTAACTTAAACGATCAAATCAATTTTACACTTCCGTTATGCCAACGTACACCCTTGAAGTAAACAACAAATCCCTTACCGTAGAAGCTGCCGAAGACACGCCTCTACTCTGGGTATTACGCGACGAACTGAATATGGTTGGAACCAAGTTCGGATGCGGAATCGGTCAGTGTGGTGCCTGTACAGTTCATCTGGATGGTGCCGCCACTCGAAGTTGCCTCCTTCCGGTTTCACGAGTCGAAGGAGCCTCTATTACTACCATCGAAGGTCTCTCCGAAGACGGATCACATCCGGTCCAGATCGCCTGGAAGGAAGAAGATGTTCCACAATGCGGATATTGTCAGGCAGGGCAGATCATGACGGCCTCGGCCTTCCTGGATGAGAACCCCAATCCATCCGCTCAGGAGATAAGGGATGCCATGCATACCAATATTTGCCGTTGTGCATCGTACAACCGAATTGAAAAAGCCGTAGCTCGTGCTGCGAAGAATGCCTAACCCATCTTAATCGCAGAAAAATGAGTACACAAAATACCTTCACGTTTAGCAGAAGAAACTTTATCCGCACGTCGGCCCTGGCCGGGGGTGGAATGCTTATAGGGTTTAACCTGTTCACTGCCTGTAAAGAGGCGGTTGAACCACCCATCGATATTTCACAGTTGAATTTCAACGATTTCAACGCGTTCATAAAAATTGCCGATAATGGCATGGTGACTATCTTTTCGCCAAACCCTGAGATCGGACAGGGGGTAAAAACCTCCATGCCTATGATCATTGCTGAAGAGCTTGATGTGCCATGGGAACATGTGCATGTGGCACAGGGAATCCTGGATACAAAGAACTACCAGCGACAGGTGGCGGGTGGAAGTCAGTCCATTCGTTTCGGATGGGACGCTTTAAGACAAACGGGTGCCACGGCACGACAGATGCTCGTCAATGCGGCCGCGGCCAGATGGGGTGTGGAAGCCTCGACCTGTACCGCTTCTGATGGAGTAATTACTAATGCCAATGGTGACACACTGGGCTATGGGGATGTGGTGAAAGAAGCCGCTGCCATGGAAGTGCCGGAAGATGTTGCGCTGAAAGATCCGAAGGACTATAAGATCATAGGTCAGGATATTCAAAATGTGGATATTGATGAGATCATTACCGGAAAACCGTTGTTCGGACTGGATTATACTGCCGAAGGAATGAAAATAGCTTCTGTGCTACGTCCTCCTTCTTTCGGTCAGAAATTGGTGAGCTATGACGATACCGATGCCTTGGCAGTTCCAGGTGTTTCCGAAGTGATTCAATTTGCCGAAGGCAATAAGTTAGCCGTGCTGGCATCGAATACATGGGCCGCGATGAAGGGTAAAAAAGCCTTGAAGGCTACCTGGGAAGCGGCAAGTGAGTTGGAGAGCACGGAGCTTCATAATCAGAAACTGGATGAAATACTTGACGGTGATACATTTGATATTCGCCGCGATGACGGGAATGTAAACACGGCCTTTGCAGAGGCCGATGAAATTGTTGAGCGCACTTACGAGTCGCCGTTCCTTCCTCACAACTGCATGGAACCAATGAATTTCTTCGCTAATGTTACAGCGGATAAGATCCATCTGGTTGGGCCAATTCAGACACCGGCCGGCACGGCGCGTCGCGTGGCTGAGATGCTGGAACGCGATCCGGAACAGGTGCATTTGGAAATGACCCGTATGGGAGGTGGTTTCGGAAGACGACTTTATGGCGATTTCGTTATGGAAGCCGCCGAAGTGTCCAATCTGGCGCAAAAACCGGTTAAAGTTGTGTTCTCTCGAGAAGATGATATGGCTGCCGGTATTTATCGAATGGCGATAAAATATCGCATTGCGGCGTCCCTGAAGGACGGACAAATTACCGGATACCATCTCAAGGAAGCGTCCATTAACTCAAACATGTATGGTTTGATCCCACACTTTTTCCCTGCCGGTTGTATTTCAAACTACAGGGTAAGTACAGGGAACTACCAAAGTAATATTACTACGGGAGCCTGGAGAGCACCTTATACGAACTTCCTGGCCTTCGCCGAGCAAAGCTTCTTCGATGAACTGGCCGAAATAATGGGTCAGGATCCGGTACAGCTGCGCCTTG
Source organism: uncultured Aureitalea sp. (assembly GCA_964614415.1). Classification (GTDB taxonomy): domain Bacteria; phylum Bacteroidota; class Bacteroidia; order Flavobacteriales; family Flavobacteriaceae; genus CAZTLE01. The sequence continues at coordinate 11,025 of CAZTLE010000025.1, forward strand.
ATCTCCTTCAGAATGTAAAAGGAACTACAGATGAGCGTATTCAGTATTCCGGAGAGCGCATGGAGAACACCATCAAGCTGGCAGCCGAAAAAGCCAATTGGGGTGTTAAGAAGGAAGGCGTATATCAGGGATTCTCAGCCTACTACAGTCACAATACCCACGTAGCTGAAGTCGCTGAAGTTGAACTGAACGATGAAGGCTATCCGGTAGTGAAGAAAGTGATTGTAGCAGTGGATTGCGGAATCGTTGTCAATCCGTTAGGTGCGAAGAATCAGATCGAAGGTGGTGTGATTGATGGTATCGGACACGCCATGTACGGCGAATTGTCCTTTGACAATGGAGCACCGCAGTCAACCAATTTTGACCGTTACCGACTCATTCGAATGAACGAAACACCCATAGTTGAGAGCTATTTTGTGGAAAATGACTTGTCGCCTACTGGCCTTGGTGAACCTGCCCTCCCTCCCGCTGGTGGAGCCATAGCCAATGCCATTAAGGCGGCAACAGGCCAACGATTAATGAATCAACCGTTCATTAAATATATAGGCAAGGAAGTAACCGAGGTAATCGGATAACAGGAAGCAATAGTTCTCCTACCAACGATAAAAACGGAACCCTCCTACGCTAAAGCTTCGGAGGGTTCTTTATTTTTTTTCGGAGGTATGATCCCGAAGTAATGCTTCATAAGCCTCTGTGGTATCAACATCTGTGAATGGTATTTCCGAAGGGATCACAACAACATTCCCGGAATTGGAAGCAATGATCTTTCGCGCTCCTGTATCACCTTTGAGCTTAATTATTTCTGAAAAATACATTTCGGGTAGAATGACTGGAACACCGGTGAGCTCTTCAAATTGAGTGGCTACAATACTATCCCGTGTGATATTGCTCATTTCCAGCATACGTTGGTAATGCTTCGTCTGGACAAGTGGCAGATCACAAAGAGTGATCAGCACATGTTCTGCTTCCGGATGCTCGTGCAATATATACTGCATCCCACGGGCCAAAGAAGACCCCATGCCTTGTTCCCAGTCTTCGTTATGTACTATGGTTACCGGAAGGTCTGAAATACTATCTCGAATGACTTCAAAATTTGATCCCAGGACCACCACAATAGGATCAGTCTGCAGCTCGAGAACCTTAAGCAATGTGTCCCTGAGCAATGTGGTTTCGTTCCATGCGAGTAACTGCTTCGGAAAACCGAGGCGTGTGGAAGCACCCGCTGCAGGTATGAGAGTCGCAGTTGGTTTCATGGTACTACTGATGAATGCCGCCTTCTTTATCTTTTAGCGGAATGGGCCATTGTTGACGGATTACCGATAGGATTTCCGACAGGATAGAGATCGCAATCTCCTGAGGGGTTTCTGCACCAATATTGATGCCGGCCGGTCCGTGTATGCTTTCTATAAACTCAAGTGGCGTCTCCGGGTCATGCTCCAGGAGTTCATTAATGATCTTTTCCCGACGACGGGACGGACCCAACAGTCCCAGATATCCAAGAGGCTTGTCTTTAAGAACAGATAGGTAGCGGAGATCCTTCACGAGGCCATGCATCATGATCATAACGGCCGTTTGCTCATCAAAATCCCAGGTGGCAAATTCTTCTTCTGAAATAGCCGAAAAGGAATCCGCTCCGGGGAAATGGGCGGCCGATTTATCTTCATCGAGTGGTGCTACAACGCAGACTTCCCAGCCCGTAAGCGAAGCATGGTTGCTCAATGCTACCGTATCGTGCTCGGCACCGGCAATGATCAACCGGAATCCGCGATCTATGGTTTGTTCAAATGATTGCAATCCTGAAGATGATGCGGTTTCAGGATCGAAATCGGAACGAGCTGCTAGTTGCGTATTTCCATCGAAAGAGAAAAAGGAGCCACCTTCATGACGCTGAGCCTCTTCTTTGGAAAAGTAACTCGTAATTGTAAATGGTTTTCGGTCCGAAACGACCTGCTCAAAATCCGAATAAAATGTTTCCGAAGGTGCAAACGGCTCAATTAGTATGTACAGAATGCCATCACACCCCAATCGATATCTTCCATCGTACACCATGAGTTTGGGTACCCCGTCTGAAAAAACCGATTGTGCCTGCCGGAGAATTTCCTTTTCAACGCATCCGCCGCTCACAGCACCGATCATGCCACCGTCAGACTGCACTAGCATGCGCACTCCGGGTCGGCGATAGGAAGACCCGTCAAGGGCCACGACGGAAGCCAGTGCGGTAGTGATATTCTGATCCTGGGCTTTTCGGGCGGCAGATAGAATCGATTTTAATTCGTGTAGCATGTTTTTGTGGTGGAATACTAAAGTAGAAAACTCTATGGGATTATGGAATAAGGTTTTGTTAAAGGTGGGTTAGTAGTGAGAATAGAAAGGAGAAAAGAGAAAATAGAGAAGAGATATTGCCAAAGGTAGGTGTGCGGTTCCAAGGAGGAAACAAGAGACATGAGTCAGGAACCATGATACAGGTTCGTGAAGAGAGACAAACGAATAAACAAATCAACGGTTAAAACGATTACCCGATTTGAAGATGTAGCTATGAGTGGTGAAGTTTAAACCGTGAGGAGTGAGGCCTGCTTGCCGTAGGTAGGTGTGAGGTTCTAGGGTGGAAACAGGAGACAGGAGTCAGGAACCATGATACAGGTTCTTGAAGAGAGACAAACACATAAACAAATCAACAGTTAAACAATTACCCGATTACCCGATTTGAAAGCGTAACAATGAGTAGTGAAGTTTAAACCGTGAGGAGTGAGGCCTGCCTGCCGTAGGTAGGTGTGAGGGATGAGGTGTGAGGTGAGGTGAGGAGGGAACCAAGAATCATAAGACAGGACTCAGGATACCATCCCTAAGAATGTTTAAACACATAAACAAATCAACAGTTAAACAATTACCCGATTACCCGATTTGAAAACGTAACAATGGGCAGTGAGTTTTGAACGGAATAGAATTGGTAAGGAACCAAGGCTCAGGACATGATCCGATGTAACGTTTAAACACATAAACAAATCAACGGTTAAACGATTACCCGATTTGAAAACGTAACAATGAGCAGTGAGTTTTGAACGGAATAGAATTGGTAAGGAACCAAGGCTCAGGACACGATCCGATGTAACGTATAAACACATAAACAAATCAACGAATCAACAAGAAAAACATTCGAAATTCGTTATATTTACATGGATATAACGCTATGGTTTCAATAGAAGAAGCGATCGGTCTTATTGAGTCCCACGTGACGCCAACGGAAAGGGTTAAAGAGATTGAGATTTCAGACTCTTTAGGTTGTGTGTTGGCGATGGACGTGTACTCACAGATAAACATGCCACCATTCAGGCAATCGGCGATGGATGGGTACGCTGTCAGGGCACACTCTTCACTTTCTTATACGGTAATTGGTGAGGTTAAGGCAGGTGATGGCCATGAGTTTACGCTTAATGAAGGAGAAGCTGTTCGCATTTTCACAGGAGCCCCTGTTCCGGATGATGCCAACGCCATCGTAATTCAGGAGCATGTGAATAGAGAACAGGATCGCATTCATCTGGAAAAAGAGGTGACGCCCAATGCCAATATACGTGCAATGGGAGAGCAGATTACCGAAGGTGAACTGGCCGTAGCGAAAGGAACCCTCATCCGGCCTGCGACTGTTGGCTTTTTTGCTTCGCTGGGAGTTACGACAGTTTCCGTGTTCGAAAAACCGTCGATTGGAATTGTAGTAACCGGAAGCGAACTGCGTCCTCCCGGTACTGCACTGGAATTCGGAGAGATCTATGAAAGCAATGCGACCATGTTGAGCAGTGCTTTGAGGCATACAGGTTACCCGGAAATAGCGACCTATCAGGTGTCAGATTCCTATGAAGCCACGGTGGCGCTATTAGAGAAGGTAATATCGGAACATGACGTCGTACTTGTTTCGGGTGGTATCTCGGTAGGAGACTATGATTTTGTGGGTAGCGCCTTGAACGAGATTGGAGTGCAGGAGGTCTTTTACAAGGTGAAGCAGAAGCCCGGAAAACCTTTGTTTATGGGAACACTGGAAGATAAACTGGTATTTGCGCTGCCCGGAAATCCGGCATCGGCATTGAGTTGTTTTTATGTGTATGCCCTGCCTGCTCTGAACATTCTTGCCGGAAGGGAAGAGGTACATCTGGAGCGAAGAACATTGCGAGCTATGAATACCTTTTCAAAAAGAGGCGACCGACCGCAATTTCTAAAGGTATCGGTTTCAGGAGGAGAAGTGACCGTGTTGGACGGTCAGGCCTCTTCGATGATCCATACGTTTTCCATGGCTAATGCTCTGGGATACCTACCTGCGGAAGTTTCGGAAATAAAGAAAGGAGATAACCTGGAAGTACTGTTACTTCCGTCTATATAATTATGAAATTACAAGTTAGCTATTTTGGAATGTTGGCAGAGATTACCGGGACTTCGGGAGAACTACTGGATGTGCAGGATAATGATGTGAATGGTTTGCTGAAGACGGTCATCGCTAAATATCCTGAGCTGTCCAGGAAGCAATTCACGGTGGCTGTTGACCGATCCATTGCCCACAAGGAAACATCGATTTCAGAAGATTCAGAAATAGCTTTCTTACCACCATTTGCCGGAGGATAACCATGGAACAATCCAATAACAGATATCATCGTCAAATACTCCTTCCTGAAATAGGAATCGAAGGACAAAACCGGCTGTATCGGTCAAAAGTCCTCGTTATAGGTGCCGGAGGACTAGGATGCCCTGTGTTGCAATATCTTGCCGGAGCGGGAGTAGGTACGATTGGCATCATTGACTTCGATAGCGTTGAGCTTTCCAACCTCCATCGGCAGGTACTCTTCGGCGAGGCCGATTTGGGAAGGAATAAAGCTGAAGCGGCCTCAGACCGACTTCGGGAATTAAATTCGGATATTTCCGTTCATGTGTACCCGGAGGCATTGACGGCAAAGAATGCGTTATCACTAGTATCCGAATACGATATCATCGTGGACGGATCAGATAATTTTCCTACTCGCTATCTGGTAAACGATGCCTGCGTAGTGCAAGGAAAACCCTGGGTGTACGGAGCCATCTTTAAATTCCAGGGGCAGGTTTCAGTATTCAATTACGATCAGGGCCCAACATATCGATGTATGTTCCCAACGCCACCCAAACCAGGAGAAGTTCCATCCTGCAGTGAGGCGGGTGTGCTAGGCGTTTTGCCGGGAATGATGGGAACCCTAATGGCTAACGAAGTATTGAAAATGATACTGGGATCCGATGATATTCTGTCTGGTGACATGGTAGTGTTTGATCAAAAGACCGTTCAGTCAAATAAATACAGAATCTCAAGGAATGATAATGCCATCAAAGAACTACTGAACAGTACGGCCGATTTCGAAAATCGGAATTACAAGGCATTTTGCGGTGAGGAAGAAGTGAATCTGATCGAAACTGAAGCGGCTTTGGAAAGGGACGGAATGTATATTATCGATGGTCGTGAATCAGTCAGCTTCCTCGTTCGTGTGAAGCAACTGCTGAACTTCCAAGGCTAGACCTGTTGGATGCGATTGACCTGCCTATGAGCACCGTGCATGCCTGGAATGTACCTTTTGAATATAACGATCCCATTGTTGTTTTTTGTCAGTCGGGCATACGAAGTAAAAAGGCGGCGACGAAACTACAATCCATGGGGTACAAAGAAGTATATAGTTTAAAACAGGGTGCCGGAGCATTGCTGTCGGTCCTCTCGGAAAAAGTAAAATAAGCTATGGAAAGAAAACCGAAAAATGTATTTGTTGAAGGAGCGATTACCCCTGAGTTTATCGCTAATTCTATCGCCAAACACCAGTCGAAAACAACGATTGGAGCGCATGATATCTTCCTTGGGCAGGTAAGGGCGGATGTTATTGATGGAAAGGAGGTCACCGGTATAGAATACTCAGCCTACGAGGAAATGGCGAATCAGGTATTTCATGAGATCAGAGAGTCAACCTTCGAAAGCTTTGAGCTTACCTGCATGCATATTTATCATAGTCTGGGACTGGTAAAGACCGGAGAAATTTGTCTGTTCGTTTTTGTGTCCTCGCCACATCGCAAAGAAGTTTTCAAGGCATTGGAGCATGTGGTTGAAGAGATCAAAGCCAGGGCCCCGGTGTTCGGAAAAGAGTTATTTGAAGATGCTACTCATCAATGGAAAGTCAATAAATGATTGTGGAATCGTTTAATCGGTGAATCGATTAATCGAGAAAATCTAAAAACTAATGTCTAACCCCGCCATTAAAATTTTGAATATGGGATATATTTTTTCTTTTGAAAAGTTAAATGTGTGGGTAGATTCGAAAGAGTTGATAAAAAGCATTTATCAAATAACGAAGAACTTTCCTCCTGACGAGAAGTTTGGACTTACCAATCAATTGCGAAGGGCTTCTGTTTCAATAGCCTCGAACCTAGCCGAAGGTTCTAGCAGGGCATCAATTAAGGATAGACTCAGATTTATAACTATTGCCTATGGATCGCTGATGGAAGTTTTAAACCAATTGATCATTGCGCATGAACTGTGTTTTGTTGAAAAAAAGGAATATGGCGAAGTCAGAGGACAAGTTGAAAAGATTGCAAATAAGATCAATGCACTCAGGAGATCCCAATTAAACAGCTAAACGATTACCCGATTAAACAACTAAGTATGGTCGACATCACACATAAGAGCAATACCCTTCGGATCGCGACGGCACAGGCCGTGGTGAAAGTAAGCTTGCCCGGAACTATAGAAGCCATACGTGAAGGAACTGTGCCTAAAGGTGATGTATTTGCGATGAGTAAGGCCGCCGGACTGTTAGGCGTAAAAAAGACTCCCGAGCTATTACCGGACTGCCATCCCATGCCGATCGAATATACCGGGATTGACTATGAAATGGACGGTTTGGAGATAACGATCAAGGTGACCGTGAAAACCATTTACAAAACGGGAGTTGAGGTGGAAGCCATGCACGGAGCGAGTGTTGTCGCACTAAATATGTACGATATGCTTAAACCGATCGATAAAGGAGTCGAGATTCACGCGATAAAGTTGCTCGAAAAGCGAGGCGGGAAATCAGATTACGGGAAACGAAGTAGAAGAACGATCAAGGCAGCAGTTATTGTTTGTTCAGACACGATTTCGGCAGGTGAGAAAGAAGACAGGGCCGGTAAGGCCATTTGCGACAAGCTGGAGAGCTATGGCGTTGCTGTTTCGACTTACACGGTAATCCCGGATGAGCAAACTGAGATCGAGAATGAGGTGAAAAAGGCACTCGATGCTGGAGAGCGATTGGTGATTTTTACAGGAGGTACGGGTTTGTCTTCCAGAGATGTAACGCCTGAAACTCTTGTTCCCCTGCTTGATCGGCGTATCCCGGGAATGGAGGAAACCATACGAAGCTATGGTCAGGACCGTACGCCCTATGCCATGCTTTCTCGAAGTGTGGTGGGTACGATAAAAGATACCCTGGTGATGGCGGTACCCGGCTCAACGAAGGGAGCTTCGGAATCAATGGACGCCGTCTTCCCAGCGGCCCTGCACATATTTGATGTTTTACAAGGAACCCGACATGACTCATGAGTGTACTTACGGATACATACGGACGACAACATACCTACCTGCGCATTTCGCTGACCGAACGCTGTAATCTGCGCTGCACCTATTGTATGCCGGCGGAGGGTATTCCGCTCAGTCCCAAGGAGCATATCATGACGGCTGATGAGGTGTACGGGATTGCTAAACTGTTCGTGAATCACGGTGTTACCAAGATCCGACTCACCGGTGGAGAACCCCTGGTGCGGAAGGATGCGAGGGAGATCATCGAAAAGTTGGGAACGCTTCCTGTGGAACTCGGAATTACCACCAACGCCGTCATTGTAGACCGTTTTTTTGATACGTTTCGGGAAGCTGGAATTACCAAAGTGAATGTGAGTTTAGATTCGCTTAAGGGAGATCAGTTTAGGACGATCACGCGACGAGATCAGTTTGATATTGTTTATGAGAATTTGTTCCGCTTGTTGGATCAGGGTTTTGAGGTGAAACTGAACTGTGTACTTATCAAGGGATTCAATGACAATGAAATTGTTGATTTTGTACGAATGTCAAAGGAGCATCCCCTACATGTTCGTTTCATTGAGTTTATGCCCTTCGACGGAAATAAATGGAACAGGGATAAACTGGTTTCCTATGAAGACGTTCTGAAAGCGGTAAGCAGTGAATTTGACCCTAATCAGATTCTACGTATTTCCGATCGCCCCAATGACACTTCCAGAAACTACCGAATTGAAGGCTATCAGGGTACGTTCGCCATTATCAGCACCGTTACGAACCCGTTCTGTGATTCCTGCAATCGCATCAGGCTAACGGCGAATGGACGTATTAAGAACTGTTTGTTTTCTGCTTCGGAATCTGATCTTTTGACGCCCTACCGGGCGGGGGAGGATATTGTTCCGATTATTCAGAAATCTGTCATTTCCAAGTTTAAATCCAGAGGTGGAATGGATACTCAGGAAAAATTTCAGGATCCGGAATTGTACGAACAAAACCGGAGTATGATTGCCATTGGTGGCTAGAAGGTTGGATGCCTGAAGTTTGAAGCCTGAAGCTGGAAGTCCGAAGTTAGAATTTGAACTTACTTCATCATTCAATATTGGCCATTCGACATTCATCATTCGTCCGTCGCACTTCGATACACAGACCTGCGGTCTGCACTCAGTGCTCGTTACTATTTCCTTGTTAATCGTAATTCGTCATTGGACATTGGACATTCAACATTCATCATTCGTCCGTCGCACTTCGATACACAGACCTGCGGTCTGCACTCAGTGCTCATTACTATTTCCTTATTACTCGTAAATCGTAAATCGAAATTCGTCATTGGACATTCGACATTGGACATTCGACATTCATCATTAAAAAAGCCCCCGAAATTCGGAGGCCTTTTATTAGTTAGGAAGCACTTCCCATTTTCGAATAAACAAGTCCCGCAATGAGTCCTGTAATTCCGAAGAAAACCAGGTAGACTGCGAAGCCCATGAGTGTACCGGTCATGTCCATCATGTTTGAGGTCGCAAAATCAATAAGACCTTCTCCAAGACCCACCATGAGTCCCATCCATAGTCCAAAAGTCAAACCGCTCATCGCACTGTATCCGGAAGCACCCCATTTGGAATAGATAGTGCAGAAGGCAAAGGCTTGAATAATACAACCGATGGCCAGCCATACCATATCAGGCTCTTCTTTTATTAGTCCGCTTAGTGTCATATGATCGGCCATGAGTGGTTCTGCTATAATACCCCATAACAGGAATCCACCTCCCAACCCCCATATTGCGGTGAGAATAGTACTAACAATGTTTGCTTTTGAGAACATAATTAAAATGTATTTGATTAGTTGTGAGAAAGTTACGAAATAATTGAAACTCGGATTTTGTCAGAAACAATATCGACATCAAGGGTTATCTTTACCGGAGCTATGGAAACATATATTGCCTTACTTCGCGGAATCAATGTAGGCGGTCATAAGAAGATCAAAATGGCCGATTTAAGGTCGCTGCTTACAAAACTGGGTTTGGAGAATGTGAAAACCTATATCCAGAGTGGGAATGTGGTGTTCACTTCGTCGGAATCGGCTTCCGATTGTGAAAAACGAATTTCTGAAGGAATTAAAAAGACATACGGTTGGGAGGTTCCGGTTTTGGTGCTTACACGATCCGAAGTACAGCAGATTTTGGATGATTGCCCTTTTCCGAAGGAGAAAAAGGAGAACAGCTACTTCATCTTATTATACTCAATGCCTACAGAAGAAGACAGAGCGAAAGCAAAGGAAACACAATTCCCGGATGAGGAATTCGCCCTGTCCGACTCCTGCGTATACTTATTTACAAATAATTACGCGAAAGGCAAGCTGAGTAACAACTGGTTTGAGAAAAAGCTAAAGGTAACCGCAACGGCCCGCAACTTCAGGACCTTGATGAAACTTCTGGAAATGACTGCCGATTAAAAGCCCGGCCAATTCTTGCACTTCAGAAAGCATATTGAAGAGCGAAGTGGGAATTGTGAAACCGAAATTGACCGGGATGACTCAAGCTATTCTTTCAGTATTTTTTTCGTTTGTACATTTCCATTAGCGTTGTACAGCGAAAGGAGGTACATCCCTCTGCTTAGGTCGGATAATGATATTTCATCGATGCCATTGCGCTCTTCAAAAGTAGCGACCAATTGCCCCAAAAGATTGTGGACCTGTACTTTCATAATCGGTTCGCTCGAGGAAATAAAGGCCGTTGCGCGAACAGGATTCGGATACACCTGAAGAGATGGGATTCCACCGATATCTTCAGTTGCCAGAACGCTGTAATCAAAAACCCTTACAAATCCGTTTTCCACGCCCGGCTCACTTTCTTCACCTCCAAAAATGATCTTTTGCCCGTTAGCCGTGATATCTACATGTCCGTTGACCTTTTCATCGTGTGCCGAACCATCAATTCGTTCTCCAACCTCTTCCCACATTTGTGTTGTGGCCTTAAATACGGCGACATACGTGGAATCGGTAATAGGTAGGTCATCGGCGTTTGCAAGGACCACGGTTTCACCATCGTCGGACATTCTCATAGCTGCTCCCCAACGTTGACCAAGCCATATGTCCAGCGGATCAAGGGTTTCTTCCCATGTGTTTCCATTCAACTCATAGGTCTTCATTTGACCTGTGTTGTTCCCATCATCATTTATCGCTGCCACAATTCTGCTGCCATCTCCGGAAATGCCAAAGGCTTCACTTATCTGGTCTCCTGCTGGTGTGATAATATCATCGCCAACCTGCGTCCAGTTGCCTCCAACATAATCAAATGCGCGAAGCAGGAATTCGTTAGAAACCTGGTATTCGATAACAATTCGACTTAGATCGCTCGAAATAGCAATATTGCTCCTCGCAGGGGATGTGAAAACATCTCCTTTTTCGGTCCAGACATTGTTGTTAAGTTCATAAACCTGAACGTTTCCGGTAGACAGAGAACCTCCTACCGCAATCTGGTTCCCATCGGTCGAGAACCTTAAGTTTCGGATCTGACCATCAATATCTGCTCCTACCTGGGTCCAGGTTCCGCCAACCAGATCATATATCTTTCCTTTCTCAAATCCGCCTACTGCAATTCTATTTCCGTCCGAAGACATCTCCACAGAGAAACCAAATCGTTCGCTCATATTTTCACCTTCAAGGTCTTGACCAAGTGCTTCCCAGGTAGTGCCGTTAAGCTCATAGGCTCTGGCGAATCCTGTATTTGTCTGTCCGCTTATTTCGGCTCGGCTATAACCTACCACTATGCGGGTTCCAGTGTCATTTATGGCTGTAACTTCACCCAATCCTTCGTATGGGACGCTTCCAAGCACCGTGTTTCCTACTTGTGTCTGGCTCATTAATACATTCAGGGGAGTAAAAAGGATTATGAAGAACGACAATAATGAGAGTATAGTTTTCATTTTTCTGAATTTAGAGTTTGATTATTTTTTGTGTTTGGACGGTACCATTCGCTCTTTGCAATGAAAGTAGATACAATCCTTCGTTTATTCCGGAAAGGGAAATTTCGGTAAGACCGTTAGCGTTCTCCGTGGTAAATACCTGTCTTCCCAGTAGATCATATATCTGGGCACCAATGACAGTTTCATGCGAAGAAATGTAGAGAGCTTCTCGCACCGGATTAGGAAATACTGTTATCGTATTCAGGTCATTATCCAAAACACTTAGCGTCGCGAATGTATCGTCGATTACCTGAAGGGCGTCCAGTTTTCCGTAACCCCAGGTCTCATTAGGCACAGATCCGGTGAAGCCGTCTTCATAGCTTGCGTTTTGCAACAAAGTCCGAATCTCAGCAGGGGTGAGGTCCGGGTTCACTTCCAGCATAAGAGCAATAACACCTGTAGCGACAGGAGCTGCACCACTCACGGCATTCTGTATGCCGTAAAGGCCATTACTGTTTTGCAGCACATTAAAGGCAAAGTTCTCGTAGTAGGTGTTGTCCGCATAAGCGGCATGGGATACCTCTCCGGGAATGGCAAAATCGACCGCCATCCTGTCATCGTGAGTGGGACCGCTGCTGGCACCCGGCCAGATCTCTCCGGGACTTCCCTGGTTGTTGGTCATTCTGGGAATACCATTGATGTCTATCCAGGTGTTGTCAGCTACATAATCGGTTGGGGTGATTCCACCTAGTGAAGTGGCGTAGTCCGCTACACTATAACCCGGTACCACATGGGTAAGAAAACGATTGGTATTAAAATATGTGGACGGATTTAAGGTTGCATGAAAATCGCCGTCATTAATCGTAGCTCCTTCAAGAATAACTTTATACACTCCGGTGGTACCGCTAAAATCAATTAGTAATTCTCTGCGGTTGGAAGTGGCTCCAAAGAACTCCACATCGGCTCCCCTGTGAAATATGGATATTCCGGTGAGGAAGTTGTCCACGGCGTCCGAAGGTCCGGTAGGAGCGCTAAAAGGTCCTTCCACAACTCCGTTGGGACGTTCGATGCTAACGGTAAACCGGTCGTCTTCACTGTACCAAAGATCAAAGCGCAGGAAGCCTGCCTCGGCCTTGTCAATTTCGAGTTCGACTGTTTCCCCCTGACTTATGTTGGTAGCGGCGTGATTGTCATTTCCGCCGTCATCACCAACACCCAGGACAAAGGGATGTCCGGCATCGACAAAATCGTCAATAGCGCGACAGATAGAACTGGTGCCATCGGTCGGACCTCCAAGGGATCCAATGTTCATTAGTGTTACCGAAGGCAGTCCTAATTCGTTGATCTTATCCTGCGCAAATTGCAGGGCAACAGGAATATAAGTAGGATCGAAGAATCCGGTCTGCCCGGGTTCAGAACCAAAGGGAGGAAAGGGATCGTGTGTTATTTTAATACTTATGATCGTGGCCTCCGGTGCTACACCCTGAAACTCGCCCCCGGCAGTTCCGGTACCATTTCCGGCAGCTATACCGCAGGTGGCTGTCCCGTGCCCGTATCTGTCGGTCGATAAAGGAGGGTCGTTATTATCCAGTGCAGTGTCAATTTGAGAGGCGTCAAATATGGTCCCGATCCCGTATGGGTTGTTGGGATCATTGGCGCCCGTTGGATCGATCATGTCATATACATAAGCAAGACGGGTGTTTCCATTGCTGTCCAGAAAATCGGGGTGTCTGTAATCGATACCGCGATCGATGATTACCACCAGAACATTCTCACCGCTAAGGCTATATTGGGTGTAGACATCATCAAGGTTGGTTTCCTGTCTAATAGGTATGCCCTGTCCAAAGGCAGACACGATGAGACCAATACATGCTAAAAGAGTATATAGTGTTTTCATAGTGCCGGAATTAAGATTGTTTCTTCAAAAGTTTTCCGCCTGTCCAGACACCTCCAACAAGTAGCAGGGCCAGTCCCGACAATCGCAACATATTAAAGCCACCACCGGGATTTTCCATTTCAAAAGCGAAAACCGTTTCACCAAAAGCATCCTTATCTACTTTGATGTTTGAGGCTTCATCCGGGAATTCGATGGTATAGGTCTGCTGTAGGGTACCGCCATACTCTTCCGGGCTGCTCACCAACATATATTTATGCTCAGTGAGTTCGGTCAGGTTGGCGTTCTTCTGATCGGTTTCCACGGTCCATTTCCCACGCTTGTTGATATCGCAGACGCCGTAGGCGTTAAGGGTGAGCTCAAAAGATCGATTCATGTCGTCTTTTTCCAACTTAAAATCGTCAAGGAAATAGGCGGGCATGGCCCGTTCCATTTCCCGCTTCAGTGCGGCGGGATTATTCCCCAAATTTGCGATCCAGTTTTGCCATTGCATGGCATTCATGTTCATGGAAATGGCAATCTTCGCATTGCCAATGGAGTCAATGCGCATGTCGATCTTCTGTTGCATTTGCTGAGCAGAAGCCGAGGTCAGGTAAAGGGCAAAAAAAGTAACAAATATGTATTGTAGTGTTTTCATGATCGTTTGTTCTTAGGGTATTAGTTGAAGAAATAGGCCAGGCCAAACTGAAATACGATGGAGCTGGTTCCTTCGGTATCGCCTGCATCACTTCTGATAATATCTGAAGGTGTATAATTGAATCGGAATCGGGCCGCCCAATTGTCATCGATCGCATAACTTGTTCCGGCTACAAGGCCAAACCAAATGGTTTTTACACGGTCTAAACTCCGGGATCCTCCGTTCACCAGATCCACTTTTTCAGACAGCCGAATGGCAATCTTGGGACCGGCTTCAACACTTAAGTCACCGGTTTTCAGCAATCTTACCAGCACCGGAAGATTTATGAAACTGACCCGGTACTTTCGATCGGAAGCAAACTTGTATCCCTCGAGGGAATAGGCAGGTTCCAATTGTAGCAGGAACTTCTCTGAAATGGGGGCTTTTACGATTCCCCCTACATGAAGTCCGACGAGAAAGGAATTGTCGCTCGAAACATCTCCGAAGAAGTTCGAGAGGTTGACACCGCCCGTAACACCAAAGCTTAGGTTGTTGAAGACACTGGTGTTGTTTTCTTGTGCGTTCGTATATGTAAAGATGAATATCGAAAGGAGTATGAGAATATATTTTTTCATGACGTTGATTTTTGATTAGCGTATGCTGTTGAACACCTGATTAATAGTGCCTGAATATTGTTGGAATAAATAATCGAAAGCTCCTACGGTGACTACCCGGGTTCCTCCATTGCGTCGAAGTGTTTTTCCCACCCAGGTAAAAGTTCCAACCTCAGAGTAGGTATTTCCGTATACCTGGTTCCCCTGGGTCTCGAATTCCACACTCATTCCCATGTACTCCAGGGAATTGGCAATGGTGTATAGTGCTTCTTGCGAATTGGAAGTGGGCACATCATAAACCGAAACGCTTACCACCTGATCGGGAGACATGGCCTGGGCCGTTAGAATGGGAAGCTGAGGTGCGGGTCGCATCATGGTTTGCCATCCGCCAGGTACGGCAAAGGACAGGGAGCTACCACTGCTTCCACCTCCCGAATTGCCTCCGCCTGTATTTCCTCCACCTCTGTTGACTACGGTAGTCGTGCTAATAGAGGTCGTTGGTGCAGATCCCCAGGAGGAAACAATGTCGTCGACTTTTTTCCGAAGAAAGGAATCATCCTTAAGAGCCATAGGAGTGGCACCCATTTGATTCGCTGCATGAACGTCAACGATCGTATAACGGGGGTCTCCGTTTTGAGCTTGGGTGATGAATTCATTGAGTTGTTGCATTCCCGACGCAAAGGCTTCTTCGGCCGAGGCAATGCTGCCCAACCCTTCGCCGCCGATGCCTGTGGCTTCGATAGCATAATATTCTCCATTCAGTTTGAATCCGGGATAGGCGTGACCCGGAACCAGGTAAATGATCGGATCGAGTCCGGCATTGGAAAGTATGCTGGCGTACAATAGGCTTAGCTCAAGACACAAGCCAGTGTTCCCTGTGATCACCTCCCGGGGGAGTCTGTTTTGCTGTGAAAATCGGGAGACATCTGTAAGCGATTCAGGAATACCTTTGGTTCCGCTGTAGACCATATGCGACAGTAATGTGGCGTTGTAAATACCCGCTAAGAAACGAACGGCCTCATTAGGGTCCTTACTAACGGAAGCACTTTCTCCCATTAAGATCTTTTCCTGTATGTTCTGGGTGTAGTACTGAACGATAGGATCGTTTGGGGTAACAAAGCAAGCAAGCAACGCGTCATTGTTATACACATCCCCCCAGCCTGCAATCTCTTCCGGAGGAATGTTGGTAAACATGTATTCGCTTCGGTTGCTGATCCGGAAGTTGAACTCTTCGTCAATGATGTCATCTTCGGAAGCACCGTCCCAGGAAACCTCGATCTCCACCTTTTCGGTAGATTCGGTCGTTTTCTCTGTGATGGTTTCCGGTAGTTTCGGATAACACCGTACGGAGGCGGTCTGACCTTCGAACATTTCGCCTATCACATCCAATTCGGTCCATTCAATAATTCCCGGAATGCGATAGCGCACGGTCACATCCTCCAGTACGGATCTGGAAGAATTGGTGATTTTGGCTTTGAACAAGTAGTACTTACCGTCTAATGCTTCTTCGTTGGCATAGACGTTATGTGCCGCAGGCATAAGGGTACTGGTTTTCGCGATATCCAGGTCCAAACTTCCTTCTCCGGAGGAGGGAAGAACGAAACTGGCACCTAGAAGACCCAGGCCTACAACGACAATGGCAATAGGAATGGCTAATTTTTTCATCGGTTTCAGTATTTGGTTAATCTTAAATTGTTGAAATAGAAGGTTTCACATTAGATCATCGGATGAAGTTCAAAATGTCATCACGGTAATTATTTTGAAGGAGTCAGGGAAGCAGATTCTTTATCCAAAAGTGACTTTAGCATTGTCTCTAGCTCCGAAACTCTCGCTTCCAATGTCTTGAGCCGTTTGTTTTCTTCTTCAAGGGTCTCTACCTTCTTGTGCAGAGCTTTAATGGACTGCACATAGAGCGCATCGTAGGTGCCGTAGGCCGTCTGGTAGAAGCCCTGATTGTCCAATTGGACATTTTCGGGAAAAACGGTTTTGAGTTCCTGGGCAATAAATCCGTATTGAATACCTTCCGGTCTTTGTGTTCCGGTTTGTGTATCATCCCATTGGTAAGTGACTCCACGCATTTGGAGGAGTTTATTCAGTGCTAGTTCTTCGTCAAAAGTTTCGATGTTGGTCTTAAGCCGGGCATCGCTATTTGCCAACCAATCACCGGCGGCAGTTTTGGAAGCATTACCCTCGATCTCCAGCATGTTGGTGGTTGGGATGCGAGATAATCCGGTCCTCCCGTTTTTAAGGACCGTTATTGCATTATCGCTCGTGTTATTGGCGACGACAAACAGTCGATCCGTGCCAACTGCCGCCGTAGTGCTGCCTGGTGAGTAGGAGGCACTATCGTATCCTATGACGACTTCTCCGTAGGAATAGGCCACGGTTCCCAATCCCTGTGCGTTGGAATTGTCACCGCGTGCCTCGCCACCAATGAAACCGGCCGCGTTTTCTCCGTTGGCTACGCCGCCAAGAGCCAGCGCATACTGGTCTGTGGCTTCACCGTTCCAAGCAAATGAGGTCTCACCACTTGCTATTCCACCGGTAGAGGCCACGGCATTCTCACCGGAAGCATCCGCTCCAAATCCTACAGCTGTTGCATTGAGGTCAGACGCAGACGCATTATCCCCCATCGAGATACCGGAGACCCCGGTCGTACTGGCCCCTGAACCATAGGAGAAACCATTGGTTGCGGCCGAAGAGACGTTGCCTCCCATAAGGGCCATTGAGCTATCTCCGGAGGCAGTACCGCCAAAACTAATAGCACCAACTCCCGAAGCATTACCGCTCCACGCAAAGGCGCTTTGACCGGAGGCCGTTGCGAATGGAAATGCGACAGAGTTATCACCCGAAGCAATGCCTCCGGTAAATGCTGTCGCGCTACCACCGGATGCGTTTGCTCCGAATCCCAGAGCAGTGGCATTACTCCCGGAAGCAGATGAGTTGTCCCCCATTGATATTCCGGAAGTTCCTGTCGTGCTGGCCCCGGAACCATAGGAGAAACCATTGGTTGCGGCTGAAGAGACGTTGCCTCCCATAAGGGCCATTGAGCTATCTCCGGAGGCAGTACCGCCAAAACTAATAGCACCTACTCCCAAAGCATTACCGCTCCATGCAAAGGCGTTTTGCCCAGAGGCGGTCGCAAATGGAAATGCAACTGAGTTATCCCCTGAAGCAATACCTCCGGTAAATGCCGTGGCATTTCCACCTGATGCATTAGCTCCAAACCCAAGGGCAGTGGCGTTCGTACCGGACGCAGATGCATTATCACCCATTGATATGGCTGAAATACCTGATGTACTGGCTCCTGAACCATAGGAAAAACCGTTGGTTGCGGCCGAAGAGACATTACCTCCCATAAGGGCCATTGAGCTATCTCCGGAGGCAGTACCGCCAAAACTAATAGCACCAACTCCCGAAGCATTACCGCTCCACGCAAAGGCGCTTTGACCGGAGGCCGTTGCGAATGGAAATGCGACAGAGTTATCACCCGAAGCAATGCCTCCGGTAAATGCTGTCGCGCTACCACCGGATGCGTTTGCTCCGAATCCCAGAGCAGTGGCATTACTCCCGGAAGCAGATGAGTTGTCCCCCATTGATATTCCGGAAGTTCCTGTCGTGCTGGCCCCGGAACCATAGGAGAAACCATTGGTTGCGGCTGAAGAGACGTTGCCTCCCATAAGGGCCATTGAGCTATCTCCGGAGGCAGTACCGCCAAAACTAATAG
>CAZTLE010000026.1:0-29299 GCA_964614415.1 uncultured Aureitalea sp.
ATGATAGTATAATTTCCAGTCTCGATAGCCGAAGTGTACATTTTGTTTCCAATTCGCATTTCGGTGATATCGGCCTCGATATAATCCGGAAGGTCTTTTGGAAGTGCCTTCACACGAAGCTTTCGGTTCACAATTCGCAACACCCCTCCGTTTCGTACTCCACGGGAGTTACCTGTTACTCGTACAGGGATATCCATGGTTACTTCCTTGTCATCGAAAATCTGGTAGAAATCGATGTGCAGGATTCGGTCGGTTACCGGGTGAAATTGAATGTCTTGAAGAATAGCATCTGTTTGAGAACCATCTTCCAGGGCAATTACAACGGTATGTACGTCGGGTGTGTACACCAATTTTTGAAATGCCAGCGCTTCGGCTGAAAAGTGTACCGGTGCTTCACCTCCGTAAACCACACAAGGAACCTTTCCAGCATTACGTAGGGCTCGGGTCGCTGCCTTGCCCACGCTTTCTCTTTTAGATCCGTTGATCGTAATTGATTTCATTACTGAATTTTGTTTTAGTTAAATGATACCCTTATCCAGGGTTTCGCCCTCTGTATCCGCTGTTTATAGCGGAGAAAGCGGGTGCAAATGTAGGATTTTTTAGAGAAATAGCGAAGCTGAAGTGTCTTTTTCTGAACTACATCAAAAACTTCGAAGCAATGGAAGTGTTGTTGTTTACACTTAGCATTACATCTGCGAAAAGATTGGCACAGGTAAGCACTCTGATCTTGGGTGATTCCTGACGCAGTGGGATCGAATCGGTTACGATCAATTCTTCCAGCTTGGAATCCTCCAATCGTTCATAGGCATTGCCCGAAAGCAGCGCATGTGTACAAATGGCCCGGACGCTAAGCGCACCTCTTTCTATCATGAGATCGGCTGCTTTGGTAAGCGTGCCGGCGGTATCAACCATGTCATCTACAAGCACCACATGCCTGCCCTGCACATCACCGATAAGTTCCATGTGGGAAATGACGTTAGCTTTGGCACGTTGTTTATAACAAATAACCACTTCACTTTCCAATGCCTTTGAGTAGGCATAGGCCCGCTTGGATCCTCCCATATCGGGCGAAGCGATAGTCAGGTTATCCAGATTTAAGTTGCGCAGGTAGGGAAGGAAGATCGTGGAAGCGAACAGGTGGTCCACCGGTTTTTCAAAGAACCCCTGAATCTGATCAGCGTGAAGGTCCATGGTGATGATACGCGTGGCTCCCGCTGTCTCCAGCATTTTGGCTACCAGCTTGGCGGCGATAGGCACCCGTGGTTTGTCTTTGCGATCCTGGCGCGCCCATCCGAAGTAGGGAAGTACCGCTGTAATGTGTCTCGCAGACGCTCGCTTTGCGGCGTCCAACATAAGGAGCATTTCCATAAGATGGTCACTGCTTGGGAATGTGGAACCGATAATAAATACTCTGCTACCCCGAACAGATTCTTCAAAAGATGGTTGAAATTCACCGTCACTGTAGGTGGAGGTGATCACATTTCCGAGGGGAATTCCAAAGGCATCTGCAATGTCTTTTGCGAGGGTTTCACTCTGCTTGCAAGCGAATATTTTGGGTTCGGGAGTAAGGGCCGCCATGTTGTGTTGGTTTAGTTGCTTGCAAATGTAAAATACTCGCCAGCGAATCGAAAAAAATGACTTGAGGAATTACTAACAATTTTGATTTAATTGTTTATTTTTGCCGTCCCACTGCCGAAGTGGTGGAATTGGTAGACACGTTGGATTCAAAATCCAATGTCCATTAGGACGTGTGGGTTCGAGTCCCACCTTCGGTACAAAACCCGCCTTACTAAAGTGCGGGTTTTTATGTATTACGTCTATGCCATTTCCAGTATTGACAGAAACTACATTTATGTTGGAATGACCAATGATCTGAAAAGACGTGTCGCTCAGCACAACAATGGTTATCAAAAGACAACCAGGCCATACGCTCCATTTATACTTATCTATTGGGAGGGATGTGAGAACAGGATAGATGCGAGAAAGCGAGAGAAATATTTAAAATCCGGGATCGGAAAAGAGTTTCTGAAGGGCAAGCGAGACCAATAGTCTCTGTGTGGGCCTACCTGTCGGCAGGCAAGTTCGAGCCTGTCTACCGATAGGTAGATCCCACCCAAGGTACAATGAACCACAAAAGAGTGGAAACAAAAGCGAGCTTCTTAAAAGGGGCTCGCTTTATTCTTTAATAAACCTTTTTACAGTTTTCCCGCCTTGATTTGTTACCTCAAGAAAGTAAAGGCCATTGGAGAGACGAGAAACGTCAATTCCATCTTCGATCGCGTTGTTAATCTGGATTGATCGACCATTGATATCCATAACTCTAACCCCCTGAATGGTGCTCTGATCAGAGCTCACAAATAGTCTTTCCGAGACAGGATTCGGGAACATTGTAAATGTGATGCCATCAAAATCTTCCGTACCAAGGACCATTCTTCTGTAGATTGCCTGATCCCCATTCGGGTGATCAATGGTCAGGATGAAATAATCGCCCACCGTGTCAATGACATAATTGTATACTATTCCTTCACTGTAAAATCCAAAAAAGAGCGTCTCGTAGTTATTGTTCTCTGTGAGGGTACAGGTTCCCAGCTGGGGGTCGTCCAGAAAAAATAGTTCAAACTGATCGTCCCCATTGAAATCTGGAAACGCCTCCAATAAGGCACAAACTATTGCTTCAAAAACGTAGATGTCATAATCGAAATAGAAGCGAGTAGTGACTTCAGAAATTTCACTGTTCGAAGGGGCCGGATAGTCCACTCCTCCAATGACCAGTTTATCAAGTATCCAGGGATCGGTACTCTCTAGGTTTACAGCCTGGGCCAACGACATTGTTGACACTGAAAAAGCAAGTAAGAAAGTGTAGAAGTTTTTCATGGGCTGTTGGTTACTGAGTTTCTATAAAGATATGGATTTCACTTCTTTATGGGAGGGCAGATTGGGACTGGCCTGCAGGACTCCACAGGACTATTGAATTTATGCTACATAATATCAACAGGGGTAGAATTGCAAATTCGCTCGAACTCAATGACCCTCCGGTTGTTATCTCCCCTTACCGGCATGGCCACTGTGATTACAATTCCCCCCTGTCTTATTATTTCATAGAACGACGAATGTCTTCCGGTTGGAAAGAAGAACACCGCGTTTATAATTTCGATCGTCGAATAGTCCCGGGATTTTCCTGCATTAAGTGATGCTCAGTTCGGGAAAAGACATCTTGTCCATTTGGGGATAAGCAAGCAACACTCTATTGTGCAGATTTTAAGAACACACCCTTACAGGGAATGACATTCGTTCGAGCCTATTGCAGCTGTCTGCCAGGGGATAGGTCCGTTTCGTTTGAGCCAATGTCTTCTCACATTGAGAATGGTTTCCCGGAGAATAGGTGATAGAGGCAATGGCAGGCCTAATGAAACCGCATTTATGAACTTCACGGTCTCCATCAGGCAGAGTAGTTTTGTTAACGGAATAGGCAGGCCTGACTGACGCGTTTTATAACTACTCAAACCTAAAACCTAATTAAGACAATGCCTTACGGATATCCGTAAGGAAATTAAAAAAGAATTTCAGATGACACCCCAGTCCTTGGCAATGGCAACGAGTTGAGCCGGCGTTCTGGCATTGAAGAAGTCCTTGAGCTTGTTGATACGCTTTTCCACACTGCTCAAACTGAGTTCAACGTTCCGTGCAACTTCACTCTGAGACTTGCCTCTCGCCAGCAAATTGATAATCGTAACGTCGGTTGGATCCATTTCGTTGATATCATTGGCACTTCGCAGTCGTTGTGTAACCTTGGAGGAGCTAAATGACTCATCACCGTATGCCGCGACTATTGCATCCTGGATATCCTTCGCTTCTTCGCGTCCTTTTTCTACATATCCGTCAATATTATGCTCTTCGAAAAGACGTTTTATCGTGCCAATGCGATTCTCTATAGAGAACACAATGATCTTTAGATCCGGCTGTAATTCACGCACCTGTGTAATAAGCTCTTCTCCCGAGGAGATATCCCGGTCGCGGTGATCCTCCTTGAAGGACAGGTCGGTGATTAGGAGTTCAAACGGTGCTTTTTCGTGCAAAGCGGCACGTATCTTTAAAAGAGCATCATCACAGTACTGAGCGGTTTCTATATGGGAGATTGAGGAGTTACGAAGCGTGTTTTCAAGTCCGAGATGTGTTAGGTTATGGTCTTCGGCAATCAGAACTTTTTGGAACATAGCGATACATTTATGTAGTGAACGATAAGGTGGCCCTAAATCCGGCACCTTTGGCAGTATCAAAACTACACCTTCCCCCTATGCTGTGCATACGGGTTTCCACATTGCGCAAACCGCGTTTGTGAAGTTGTTCCATGGAAGTTCCAATGCCATTATCGATGTATCGTATCTCGTTTTTGTTTCCGTTATTTTTGAATATTATGGTCACCTGTGACGCTCTGCTGTGGCGTTTCATATTGATCATAAGCTCTTGCAGGCACCTGTATAGCGTCATTTTTTTGTAGTCCGGAACTCGATTCCAATCGATCACAGAGAAAGGATTGGTAACGACCTTAACTCCGGCGACATTGTGCTGCATTAGGACAGACTTCAGACTTTGAGCAAAGTCCGATTCATTGATGCCTGCGGTCTCGGCTGCGATATTCCGGGTGCGTTGATAAAGGTCTTCCAGGGCCTCAGCCAGTTTTGTTTTTTGGTCCTTGGGAAGTTCCAGGACATGTTCTACATAGTTGAGCGTATCGGCCATGTCGTTGGCGAGTTCGTCATGTACTTTTTTGGCAAACAAGTTCTCGGTTTGATGCGCCACTTTAATACGCTGCCGAACCTTGTCTTTTTTGTTTCTTACATAGATTTGCCTAATAAGAACGGTAGCCAATAAAATAACAAGGACAGCTCCAAGCAGATAAATAGTTCTTTCGGTTTCCTTTTGTTTATTGTCAGCCTCCAGGTTAATAACACGTTCTTGATATCCTTCATTTTGAAACCGGGTTGCTGCATAGATGTCACGGGTCTGTCCCATTATGTCTTTTAATTCCCGGTCAATTTTAGCATAAGCCCTGCCCTCTAAGGTTGAGTTTTCCTTTAGCTTAATCAATAACTCCAAGGCTTCTTTGCTTGCAAGAAGGCCGTTTCTGCTTTGTGCTTTTTTATAGGCGTTTTCAGCATAGTCGATACTCTTTTCTTTGTCAACATCTTCGTAATAGTATGCCAGGTGCATATTACTGGCGATCAGCCCCGCTACATAGTCGTTAGAATCACGGATAGAATGCGCTTCAATGAGAAGTTCTTCTGATTCTTCATTGCGTTTATTTTGAAGCCATAAGGTATGTCCCAGGTTGCTCAACGTCCTTGCTCTTGAAGATTTATTCTTAACAGTGATCGAATCTTGTAAAAGGAGGTTGAATAAGTCAATTGCTTTACTATACTCTTTGCGATCGGACCAGAGATTGGCCTTGGTTTCTTGTAATACAAGGAGATCTCTATCCCTGATCTCATTTGAATCCATCTGTCTTTCATATAGTTTCCAGGCCTTATCAACATAATCCAGGGCCAAGCTGTCCTTTCCTTGCTCTCTAAGTACAACGGCAATGTTGTGATACAATCCAAAAATGGTCCTTGGTTCATTTTTATCTTCTATAAAGTCCAGCGCATCAACCGCCGTTTCAAGACTACCTGGGAAATCACCAATATTCTTTTGAATCTTCGATAGTTCATACAGGCTCTTTCCAGCCCGAATACTGTCTCCTAAATCGCGTTGAATGTTGAAAGCTGCATCATGGAATTCGAACGATTCAGGTATCTGATTTTGAATTTTATAGTACCGGCCTAGTTTGGCATAAGCCCTTGAGATATACGAACTGTCTTTTTTGATTTTGGTTAGATCCAGAAGCTCCTGGGAATAGTATATAGCGCTGTCAAGTTGCTTCAGTTTGTCATGTAGCGTTGTTTTTAACAAATACGATTTGTAAAGGATAGCCCGTTGATTGGCGCGCTTAGCCCTGGTTAGGAAGGAATTAATTTTTGCGAGTCTTGTAGAATCGGTAATGTTGGTGTCGTTTCGAATGGATTGAAACTCGTGTTCCCAGGGAGATATAATTTCACTTTGACCTTTTTTGTTGCATGAAGTAAATAGGGTCAAAAGAGCAAAAACGAAGAGGGATGGCAGGCCTGACGGTTTCATCCCTCTAATTTACTAAATTATGTTAGCGGAAAACTAGTTGCTCCCGCCGTCGTCATCGTCACCTTCCACCTCACCATCTTCGCCTTCAGTGGCCACCGTTTCGGTCACGGAGAGCGCCTCTGGCGTGCAGGAAGTAAAGAACAGGGTTGAACCAACACTTAGAAAAATCGACATTATTAAAAATAGCTTTCGCATCACTTAAGAAAATTTTAAACATGAAAAATTGAGTTACCGCCCGTGCGTTTGGGCACGGGACTTCCATGCGAGCTTTGGGCTCGCGAGCGCCCGGCCGTCACCGGGCAAGGAGTACTCCTAAGTGTTTGGGAAGTTGAAACCGCGTGGCAGCTGCCTGAAGCAACTTCCCGGTCAACTGCAGGTAGGCTGTGTTACGGGTTTCCGCACCATTGAATTAGCCTTAATTGCTATGTTAGCAACATGGGGCTTGTTCAAATGATATCATAAATGTATTGGGTGCAATAGACCCTGTTTTGAGGAAATTCCGAAGATTCCCGAACAATCCCTAAGATTCCCGAAAATCCCCGTGGTAATATGAATACCAATACCTTTAAGTCCTATGAAAGCAGGATACTTGAAAAGTGTAAGTCAGATGAAATCGAAGAAATGACAATGTACCTCCAACCCTCCACCCGGGGGTCAATTAAGGAGGCGTGTATTGTAAGGTTTCAACAAGGAGTTGATAAGAAAGATTGGCCGGTTCTAAACAGATTCTTCAAGTTCAATGAAGGTGAAAATCACCTTGACGTTCTTGAGAAAGCGGATCCCGATCGATTTAGGCCGATCGATAATTTTTTGAAGGGACGTGTGGGCAGCATCAAGGGCCCAAGCCTGGAACTCTTAAGTTGGCTGATCGATTTTAGCCCGAGACCGTTTTTGCGATTTAAAAAAGAGTTTTCGGTAGACGCAAACACCACAAATTCCGTCCCGGTTAAACAGAGGGTCGGAAAGGGTGTAACAAAGCCCTCTGCGCCGATTGCAAAAATTGAAAAGAGCAAATCCAGAACAGAAAAAAAATGGCAATGGACCCTGGTATTGAAGATTACAATCACGCTGGCGGCGGTAGTGGTGGGTGGGTTGCTGGTAAAAGATGTGCTTTCCAATGGCGATTTTGGAAAAGAAACAGAAAAAGAGAATAAGTACATGGATACAGGACCACTGCAAAGAAATCTCATGTCATAACTGAGTCCGCCTAAATAGGGATATCGGTAAAAGGTTATGATTCCAGCCTCCCTTTTCCTACCTTTGAATTGCGAAAAAAATTGCAGTATCAATGTCTGACTTCTGGCTGTACGTAAAATTGGGTTTGGACCATGTACTGGACCTTAGTGCCTACGATCATGTACTTTTCATCATAGTCCTTTGTGCAGCGTACTCTTTTGACGCGTGGCGCAAGCTGCTGCTTTTGGTTACATTGTTTACCGTTGGACATACGCTCTCCTTGCTATTGGCACATTATGAGGTCATGGAAGTAAGTGGGACCTATGTGGAGTTTCTCATTCCAGTGACTATTCTGGTTACGGCCTTTTACAACATCTATACGGCCCGGCATAGCCGTACGTCAGGACGGCATCTTCTTTTTTACGGAGCTACAGTATTCTTTGGCCTGATCCATGGTTTTGGGTTTGCCAGGTATTACAACATGATAAAAACAGACGACAGTGTAGCACCGCTCCTGGAGTTTGCTTTAGGTGTTGAGTTGGCACAGATCATCATCGTTCTTATAACACTGGTGTTAGGATTCGTGGTACAGAATTTTCTACGGTTCAATAAGCGTGATTGGTTGCTGGTTATCTCATCGGTTGTTATAGGAATGTCAATTCCCATGCTTATAGATACCTGGCCGTTTTAAAAGCCCTAATTTTTGTATACATTTAACACGCCCAATTTTTGACAGGGCGTAACTTCCTAGTAACTTCGCTACATATAGTAAATACATGAGTGATGAAAAACAATTGAAATACGATATTGCTTACCTGAGAATGGCTATGGAATGGAGTAAGCTGTCGTATTGTGAGCGCAAACAAGTTGGCGCGCTAATTGTTAAGGATAAGATGATTATTAGTGACGGGTATAACGGAACTCCGACCGGATTTGAGAATTTTTGTGAAGATGAGGAAGGGTATACCAAATGGTATGTGTTGCACGCCGAGGCCAATGCTATTTCGAAAGTAGCATCCTCAACCCAGTCCTGTGAAGGGGCCACGCTGTATATCACCATGTCACCCTGTAAGGAATGTAGTAAGCTTATTCATCAGGCGGGCATAAAGCGCCTGGTATATCATATCGCTTATAAGGACGGTTCCGGCATCAAATTTTTGGAAAAAGCCGGCGTTAGTATAGCACATATAGAGGAACTGGATTAATGGAAAACATAAAAAAATACTTGCCTTTGTGGTTAGGTGTAGCGGTAGCTGCAGGTGTTTTTTTGGGCTCGAAACTCAATTTTAGCGACACGACAGAAAAGATCTTTGCGACCAATTCGAAAAAAGACAAACTCAACCGTCTTATTGACTACATCGACTATGAGTATGTGGACGAGGTAAATACCGACAGTATAGTCGATGTTACCGTGAATGGGATTCTCGAAAATCTGGATCCGCATTCCGTATATATCCCTGTTGATGAATACGAGGATAACGCCAACGATATGCGGGGAAATTTTGTAGGGATCGGGATTAGCTTCTATCCATATAAAGATTCCATTGCCGTGATTCGATCTATTGAAGGAGGTCCGGCGGCCAAGGCCGGAATAAAAGGAGGCGACCGTATTCTATATGCGGACGGGCAGCAGTTGTTCGGTGAAAACATTGATCGCGACAGTATCACCGAATACCTCAAAGGCGAGATCAATTCCAAAGTAAAACTAAAAGTGTATCGCCGTGGCGAACCGGATCTGCTGGAGTTCACTGTAAAACGAAAGCGAGTGCCTCTCGTAAGCGTAGATGCTGCCTATAAGCTTTCGGATGAGATTGGATATATCAAGGTAAACCGATTCTCGGAAACTACTTATTCGGAATTCAAAGAGGCTCTGGACGAACTTGTTGATCAAGGGATTTCAAAACTTATCCTGGATCTCAGAAACAATCCCGGAGGTTATATCTCAGCCGCCGAGCGTATTGCAGATGAGTTTCTGAAAGACGACAAGCTGGTGCTCATTACCCGCAACAAAGCGGGTGAAGAAAGTAAAACATACGCCACTTCACGCGGTGACTTTGAAGATGGAAAGGTTTATGTCCTCATGAATGAAAATGCGGCTTCCGCGAGTGAGATAGTTGCCGGAGCGCTGCAGGACAATGATGTGGGAGTGATCGTAGGACGCCGTTCCTTTGGGAAGGGATTGGTGCAGCGCGAAATGGCTTTGGGAGATGGTAGCGCCGTGCGATTAACGATAGCCCGGTACTATACACCGACTGGCCGATCTATTCAACGGCCTTATGGAAATGGGAATCAGGCGTATTACAGCGACTATGAGAAGCGATATCGAAACGGAGAACTGCGTAGCGCCGATAGTATCAAGGTGGCAGATTCACTACGCTTCGTGACCCCCGGAGGAAAAATAGTCTATGGCGGCGGTGGAATAATCCCCGATGTCTTTGTTCCCAAGGACACCAGTTTGGAAAATGAGACCATTGAATATGTGACCCGCAGTGGATTTATGAGTTACTTTATCTTCGAACATTTGGAGGAGAATCGTTCGGAATTTGAAGGAGTGACCTTCGAAGACTTCATGGCTAATTATGAGGTCTCGGAAACGCTGGCGCAGGAGTTCATCGATTATGCGCAGTTCAATGAAGCTCAGATTGATATGACGCCGTATTCCGCTTTGCTCAAAAAAGCGCTCAAGGCCAATATATCTCAGCAATTGTTTGGACCCAATGCCTATGAATACATTCTGAATGAAGGCAGTCCGATGATCCAAAAAGTATTGGAACTCGAGGCACGGGAGACCTCCGAGTAACTAGCGGTTTTTCTTCGCGATTTTACGAGACGTCCTAAGAATAAGCATTAATAGGATAACACACCCTCCTGCCAGAATGCAAGCGATGGCTATCAGGCTGTCTCCCGCAAACAAATTCTGAAAATCCAGTTTGAACGCGTTGAAGATGATCAGCGCAATACTGAGAACGATAAAGACAGGGATGGCAATTTTCATGAGTTTCTAATTGAAGAGTTCCTGAATGTTTGAAGTGAATAGCTTAACGGCAATCGCCAAAAGGACAACCCCGAAGATCTTGCGGATAACGTGAATTCCATTCTTACCCAAAAAGCGCTGTAAGCGAGCCGAGGTCTTCAGCACGATATAGATCACAATAATATTTATGATGATCGCCAGGATGATATTCTCCGTGGTATACTCTGCCTTTAAGGATAGCAACGTAGTGAGACTCCCCGGACCGGCAAGCATTGGGAAGGCCAACGGAAAGATAGACGCCATATCCGGACTACTGCCGTCATCTTTAAACAGGGTGACCCCCAGGATCATTTCAAGGGCGATGAAAAACAGGATAAACGCACCGGCAACGGCAAATTCATTGACGTTGATCCCGATGAGGCTCAAAATGCTTTCTCCCAGGAACAGAAAGACCGTCATAACCACAGCAGCAATGATGGAGGCCTTTTCCGAATGGATATGACCCGCCTTTTCCCGCAGAGAAATAATAATAGGAATGTTGCCCACGATATCGATCACGGCAAACAAGACCATGGTCGCTGTAAATATTTCCTTGACGTTAAAATTCATCACTTTGATTTTCAGGCGCAAAATTAGCGAATAAATGGATGATAAGAGACAAACTTACCTAAGAAAAGAAAGTATCTTTGCGCTATGTTTCAATTGGGTAAGACCATCGTTTCCGAAGACATTATCGAAAAGGAGTTCGTGTGTAATTTGAGCGCTTGCAAAGGGGCGTGTTGTGTGGAAGGCGAAGCGGGAGCACCCCTTACCGAAAAGGAGACAAAAATTTTGTCAGACATCTATCCCAGGGTCAAACCGTTTCTGCCACCCAGGGGAATTGAAGCTATCGAAGCACAGGGAACTCATATTACAAATGGTCTTGATGAATTAGAGACACCTTTGGTTGAGGGGAGGGAATGTGCCTACACTACGTTCAACGAGAACGGGACCGCCAGTTGCGGCATTGAAGATGCCTATAATGCGGGTGCTGTGGATTTCCGAAAACCTATCTCTTGTCACCTGTATCCGGTACGCGTTCAGGACTACAGCGAGTTTGCAGCGGTCAACTACCACAAGTGGCCTATTTGCGATGATGCCTGTGTTTTGGGTAAGGAGTTGCAGGTACCGGTCTACAAGTTCGTGAAGGACGCTCTCATTCGACGTTTTGGCGAACACTGGTATGCCGAATTGGAGAAGGTGGCCGGGCAAATGCAATAGTTTTCTTATCTTTAAAAGTCTGGTAACCTGTTGTGTAATTGGCTTTTAAGTTTTTCTTCAAAAGTATCCTCGTCTTTTTGCTTTCAGGCTTCCTAGCCATAGGATGCCAGGAAAAGTCGTTGGACACATCCAATGTCGAGCCTACAGATAAGGTCGTCGACAGTGTTTCCATTTATATTGCCGACAGCATATACAACCGCGCAAAAGCCTTGTTTGGAGAACGAAAGTTCGAGGAAGCCAGGGCACTATTCAAAAAATCGGATTCGGCTTTTAAAACCCAGGAACGGTATCGCGAGTATGTTATGTCTAAGCGCAATGAGGCAGTGAACCTCCTGGCAATGTTTGCGCCGGATGAGGAGATACTGGCAGTGCTCAGGGAGGGTATAGATGCTACCGAGAAGGTTTCACCCTATGACCGGGTAAAAGGAGTATTGTTCTTGTCCGTAGGCCACTTCTACAGCAGAACCGGACATTATCCCGACGCCAGGTTTTATGGAGAGCGTGCCCTCGAGATTTTCAGTAATGAAGCCAATAATGACCACCCGGATCAACAACAGGAAATCTATGAAGCCTACGATCATTTGGCCAGCTGTGAGTTGATGCTCTACAATTATGAGAAGGCCGAATACTATTACAAGGAGATTATCAATACGGCTTCGAACCAGGGTTTGAGGACGAGAATGATGATCGATCTTATCGGTTTCTACCAGATATCCAATCAATTGGAGAAAGCTCAAACCCTGTTGGATACAACGGCATGGGAGCAGAGGCTGGCGAATACTTCTTTTTTTGAGAAGTTCAATTTCGAACTGAACAAGCTGGATTATTACAAGAAGAAGGAAGACTTCGGTCAGGCACTTGTGTCCGTTAAGCGTCTGCAGGACCTTATTGAAAGTACAGGATTCCGGGAGCACTTTTCAGAGTGGTTTCTGAATTCAAGAATTTATGAAATGCATTATTCCCTGGGAGATTATCAAAAGGTGGTGGAGCTCATTGAGTCGGTCAAACCGGATGAAGCCAAAGGAGCTTCACAAACACTGAGCCTGGCAAAGGATGCTTATTGGCTAAGTATGGCATACAACAAACTTGGGAATACCGATAAGGTGGAGTCTGGCCTGATAAAAGCCATAAATACCCACCTGCCTGCAACGGACAGGGTTGAGGGATTTTTTGATACGGCCTCTCTTGACAACGCATTGCACAGATTCGCTCTTATCAACAAGCTTTGGTTTAAGGCGAGTTACTGTAGCGAGCAATACGAAACATCCGGAGACCCACGCTACTATGAGGAGGCTCTGGAGAACTACAACCTTGTGCACCTGCTTCTCAAAGAACTGGGAGCAGAAAGTCGGGAAGATTCTTTTCTACAGGAAGTGGAACTGGAGAAATTTTATGAGGAGTATATTTCATTTCTCTTCGGAAAATGGAGTTCCGATTCATCAAAGGATGTTTTCTATGAAGCGCTTACGGTGGCCGATGAATTTAAACAACTGGTGGTCCTTCAGGAACTTTTGAGTGCAAGACAGGACAAGGTGTTCTCAAACATTCCGAAGCAATACACCGAAAGAATAGAATACTTTCAAAATACCCTGGATTCCTTGACCCTCGCGATCAATGAGACCAATGAAAATTCGGCTGTGCTTGAATTGGTTAAGGATAGCGTTGCACGCGAGTTCACGGTCTTCAGAGAAGATATGAAACAGGCACAACCTCGCTATTACCGGTTGTTATATGGTGGCGAAGTTGCCGCCGAACAACTGCTTTCAGAAAAATTTACTACCGATAATTTCCTGGAGTACTTCATGGGTGAAGGACATATATATGTCTTCAACCGAAAGGGAGATGAGGTGAGATTCGACAGGATCGATTACTCTGCCGAGATCAATGACGCTCTGCGAACCCTGGACGAATCCTTCAGAGAACCTGGCAATGAGGGTTTGGAAGCCCGATCGGCCGTTATATACGATGCGCTTGTTGCTCCCTACATCAGTGAAGGTGACAGACTTGTGCTGGTGCTGGACGGAGCACTTCACGGAATTCCATTTGAGGCGCTAAGGAATGAGTCGGGATTCCTGGTTGAAACGAATAATGTCCTTCGAATTAATTCCCTGTTGCAGGACTACGGTGCCATTGAGCCACAAAAGACCAGGGCGCTGGCCTTTGCTCCGTTCGCGAATCGCAGTTCTTCGCAATGGGAGTCCATTTCGGGTAGCCTGGATGAGGTGAGGAAAGTAAAGGAGTTTTATGGTGGAGAGGTGCACATAGATGTAACCGCCGGCAAACAACAGTTTTTGGAACAAGCACCGAACTTTCCCATTGTTCATTTGGCAACACACTCCAGGGTGGATAGAAATAACCCGCTACGCAGCGTGATCTATTTCGCCGCGGCTGAGAATGACCAGCCCAGTGACTATCAACTGGAAATAAACGAATTGTACGGACTTGCCCTGAATTCAGAACTTGTTACCCTGAGTTCCTGTGAGACCGGTATTGGAAAAGAGATTAAAGGCAAGGGAATACAAAGTTTATCGAACGCATTTAGCTATGCGGGAGTTTCTGCGACGGTTATGAGCTTGTGGAAGGTTCCGGACAAGGAAACGTCTCAAATTATGGTGTCTTTCTATAAGCATCTGGCCGATGGTGTAGAAAAGGATGTCGCACTGAGAAACGCCAAGCTGGATTATCTCAAAACGACGACCGATCCCGCACTAAGACATCCTTATTATTGGGCCGGATTTGTTATTTCCGGTGATACGAGCCCAATGCAGGCCAGCACTCCGATAGTAAGGGATGTAGTGCTTGGAGTGCTGATCCTGATCATTATTGCATTGGGTGTCCATAGGTATTATTGGGTGCATAGAAAGCAATCTTAGTCTTCTTTCAGTAAGGATTCCAACGTTTCAAGGCGTTTCTCAAGCTGATCTTGCTTTTGTTTGAGCGCGTCATTTTCCTTCTTCATTTCGATGGCGTAGAGGAACAGTTCTTCGATCTTCTCGAGATTTTTTACCGAAGTTTCAGCCAGATTTATGCTCATGTCATTCGCTTCGACTTCCTTGTATGACTTCACTCCCGGCAGGTGCCCGTTTGTTTTAATAAAGGCTTCTACTGAATCCAGGGAGGGGAAGTTATATTCAGAATTAATTTCTGAAGCACCTTTGAAGTAGGATTCGAATACATAGTCGGGATAGGTAGTTGTGTTCGACTGAAAATCGACGGCACGGGCCGTTCCGTACACGCGAAGCGGAAATCCTCCCAGGAGGTCGATCTCAACCATATCCGCCGTATTGCTCTTGAAAACAAAGCTGTCGGTATTATCGCGATACTCCATACCCCATTGGCCGAAGCCTGTGGAATGAGCGATTACCATTTTGTTGCTGTTTGAAGTACCTCCGTCGAACATATAGATCATAGGTGCCGGAGTTCCGGTGGATTGGGCAAACGTAATACTCGTTTGATCACTGTTGAAGTGAATGTCGTCTGCCGTGGTCGCCACATCCAACTCGGTGCCGCTACGCGTCCAGAATGAGGAAGGTAGATCTACCCATGACAGGTTCCCCGAGCCATCCGTTTGCATGATCTGGTTGTTGGTACCTCGTAACGCAGGGAATGTATAGATGTTTGCTCCACTGGTTCCAATGGAAACATCGCCCAAAAAGTAACCGGCCCAACTTCCCGATTTCAATGCTTCTGAATACACTCCGAAATGAGTCCCTCCGGCAGCATTGTTAATCAGGTTGTAAGTTCCATATTTGTTGCCGGAACCAGATCCGCTAAGGGAATTTTGCGTTCCATAGTGAATTCCGGATCCCGATGCGGATATTGAATTCAAAGTTCCTCTTTTCGCACCCGTTCCCGATCCGCTTAGGGAGTTATTCACCCCATAGTGATTGTCGTTACCATTACCTGATAATGAATTCTGAATTCCGGTCTTTGTGCCACTGCCATCATTGGACAGTTGATTAAAGATTCCTGTTTGAAGTGCGTTGCTTAGGGCGTCGAATTGATTGTGGACTCCATACTGAGCTCCGGTAGCCCCACTGGAACCAAGAATATTATGCACTCCGCGTTGCTGAGCGCTGGAGGTATTGGCGAAGGAGTTATAGACACCCGTTTGAGGTAGTGTAGCACTATTGGTGAGAAAATTATAAACGCCAACATTATTCGCATTACCGCGCATGTCATTATAAGTTCCTATACGTTGATAGGTATTGCTGTCACCACTATGGTAATTATAAGTTCCGTAATGTGTGGTTCCATTGTCTGTATTTATAAGGTTATACGCCCCGTATAGTTGCCCTGACGGGGTTCCTTGAATTGAAGTGAATACTCCGAATTTGGAAGCCCCGGCTCCGTTTATCAAATTGTAAACTCCATATTGAAAGTTATTACCCCCACCGGCCATCAGGTTGTAAAGGCCCCGCTGCTGAAAGCCGGAACTACCGCTTACTTCATTGTAAATACCGTTTGTAATACCCGAGGTTCCTGAGTTATTCAAACTTATTGTTCTTGTGTCCGTTGTTTCTACAATGTCCAGATTATAGTCTGCCGTGTTTTTACCTATCGCGACATTACCGAAAGTATACATATCGTCGGCTATGTTTGTGGGCGGAGCTGTTGTGCCTTCCGCATAAAAGTCATCATCGTCGAGAGATGTTGCATCCACCCAACTCACATTACCGCTACCATCTATTTGCATGATCTGGTCGGCCGTGCCCCGGCTGGCGGGGAAGATGTAATTGTTGGAAGTTGTGGTCCCAATGGAAACATTTCCCAGGAAGTAACCCGCAAAGGTGGTCCCTGTGGTTCGCAATGCCTCTGAATAGACACCATAATGAGGACCCGGATCGAGTTGATCTATTTCTACGCGATATCCATACTTAGTGGCAAAACTCGAACCGCTTATGGTAGTATTTACTCCATAGATGGGGGTATTGCCGCTTCCGCTGAGCGCATTATTCATTCCATATATTGGACCGCTGGAAGAATTAAGGCTATTGTTTACACCAAATAAAGAACCACTGATTGAAGTATCCATATCATTGTTCAGGCCATAGGTTACTCCTCCTATCTGACCGGTGACTTCATTATTGACACCATATCGAAACGCTAGAGCTAAGTTGTTAAATCGGTTGTATACACCGTAATGAAATCCCGTCGTACCAATTTGTCCCACCATATCGTTATAGGTTCCTATCATGGAGCTATTGGCGTCTGTGGTTAGGGAGTTGTATGTTCCATAAATATTGGCAGTCCCACTTACTTCGTTTCGAATACCATAGTGATCCCCTGTCCCCGAGTTGGTGTTTTGAAAATAACCTCCGTAAACCGTCGAATTGGAAGTGCCGCTAACGGATGTGTTAATTCCTCGCAGAGCGGTAGAACTTTCCACATCCAACGGGTAGTCTGCAGTTGTTTTCCCAATGGCAACATTGCCCTGGGTATACATATCATCGTTGATATTATCAGGTGGTGTTGTGCCTCCTTCTTCATAAAAATCGTGGTCATCGGTCCCCAGTGCCGAAGCATCGACCCAGCTCACATTGCCGCTACCGTCGGTCTGCATAATTTGATTGGCTGTACCGCGGGACGCCGGCATTAAATAATTATTGGTGGTTGTTGTTCCAATAGATAATGTACCCAGAAAGTATCCTGCATAACTACCTGACTTAAGAGCGGCTGAGAAGACTCCATAGTGTGTGCCACCAGCTCCAACATTTATGATATTATAAGATCCATATCTATCGCCTGAGCCTGATCCGGCAAGGCT
This sequence comes from uncultured Aureitalea sp., assembly GCA_964614415.1. Lineage (GTDB taxonomy): Bacteria > Bacteroidota > Bacteroidia > Flavobacteriales > Flavobacteriaceae > CAZTLE01. The sequence continues at coordinate 17,352 of CAZTLE010000026.1, forward strand.
ATTGTATACGCCATATTGGCTGCCATTTCCTGTACCCGTTAGTAGATTATAGGTGCCATAATGCAGCCCATTTCCGTCACTGGGGATGTACTGATATGTCCCGTATTTTCGACCGTCATCTGGCCCTCCGAGTCGGCTGTAGGCTCCATAGTGTGTGCCTGTTCCGAAGCCCGCAACACTATTGTATGTGCCATATCTTTCACCGTTTCCCGTACCGCCGATATTATTAAAATTTCCGTAGTGAGTTCCGGTTCCGGAAACGATATCTGTCCAAATGCCACGCTTTATTGCCGCATTACCGGATAGTGTATGGGATGTTCCTATGGCTATAGGCGTATTAGGGCTGGTATTCGTAATGCTACTCCCCATAACGATGCTTGCGGACGGACTATTTATAAGGACGTTAATAGCTCTGGTGTTCGTGCTGTTTTCTAAGTCCAACGGATAATCGGCCGTGGTTTTTCCAATGGCTACATTTCCCTGGGTATACATATCATCGTTGATATCGTCGGGCGGTGTGGTGCCGCCTTCTTCATAAAAATCATGATCATCGGTTGCTGTTGCTGAAGTGGTCAGCCGTACCCAGTTGGAGCCAGTAAAGTAGTAGAAACCAACTCCCGATCCTCCAACAACGGATGCGTTCGTGTTGTAGATAAGCAATCCTGTGGCGTTGGTATTGGATCCATCCAACATGGTGTTATTCACGTTGTTCAAGCTTACACGTGGGACAAGTATTCCCTTGTCGGTCGCGGTAACGTCCAGCATGGATGAGGGATCAGGCGTGGTGGTGTTCACACCTACCTGGGAGAATATTGGGTTGAGGGCAAAAAAAGATAAACAAACAGCGAGTAGGAGGGCGTATGGATTCAGGGCAAAAAGGTCCGTACAAAATTCCTTGCGTTTCATGACTACATCCATTGTGATTTACCTTTAGTATCGATGAATCACAAAAGGTTAACACCCGATGAAGTGTCTATTTAAGTGTCTCGAGAATTTTGCGCGCCTGTTCGGCATTATACCCCTCAATGGCTACGCAGATTGCAAAGTGTTCCCGCGCCTGTTCAATATTGTCTGATCTCAGATAGGCCAGGGCAAGATACCAGTCGATCTTATCCGGAACCAAACTTTCGCGAATCTCAGGATCTGAAAGTAAGGGAATGGCCAATTCGGGATTATCGGTCGCGAGGTAGGCATTGGCCAGGTAGAACTGGTAATCGGAATTGGCTTCGTTGGAGAGCAAGTCTAAAAAGAGGGTAATGGCATCTTCGAAGTTTCCGTTCTCATAGGCCAGGAAAGCTTTGGTCTTTGTATCTGTGGCCTCTTCACCACGAACTATGGGGGCCACAATATTTCGATAGGGCTCGAAATATTGACCAAACAGGGCCTCATTGTTTGAGGTGTTGTTACCAAGCCACCAGGTTAGTCCGATAGCCGCTACCGCCGAAGCTGCGGCGATCCACCGAAGAAAGCGGTTTCTGTTTATTCCGGATTCAGATTCATATTCCTTGAGTTGTTGCTTGAACTGTGCATCGTCTTCGAACTCGGCTACCTTTTTCAAATCGGTGTGGAATGCTACTTCCTTTTGAAACGCTTCGTCTTGTAAGAGAAGGTCAAACTCTTTCCGTTCTTCAGGAGATAGGGTGCCTTCGAGGTACTTTTCTATGAGTGCTTCTCTGTTCATTTTGAGGATGCTATTAGGTCTTTCAATGTTTTAAGGCAGCGTGATTTTTGACTCTTTACAACGTTCTCGCTGGCATACCCTTCGGCTTCTTGTATCTCTTTTATGGTTAGTCCCCGATAGTAGAACAAGGTTAACACAAGCCTGCACTTCTCGCCCAGGCTTTTGAAATGCGTATGCAACAGTTTTTGTTCCGGTGACAGCGAAGGGCGTTCCGGAAGTTCGTACGGTTCCTCTTCCCTCATATCGGGCAGTAAAGGCGTGAGATAACTACGTTGTTTCAAATAATTGTAGATCATGTTCTTACCAATTCCGAACAGGTATGTCTTCAGAGAACTTTGTACGTTATCGAGTTTGCCTCTTATTGCCTGTTTGCGCAATGCAAGGAAAGCCTCCTGGTAAAGGTCGGCCAGATCCTCTGTCTTTACTCCGTATTTTTTTCCAAAAGCAAAAAAGGCATCCCTGTGGGAATAATACAAAGATCGAACCTGAGAGTGGTCGTTGTGAATAAGTGCCTTTACGAATTCCGATTCCATAGCTTGTAAACGACCTGTCCGGTCCGGTACTGACATGGTGATAACACTAAAGTAAACAGAATAATTTTGAACCGGATGTTTTTCCGTAATCTTCATTCTGAATTTCTGAAATATCAGAAAGCAATCTTAAAGGCTTATCGGATAATAGTAAATTGATTATCATTAACTTAGCTAACAAAGACCGGTGTTATGACGGATGTGGAGATTGACTATTTTGCCAGGAGTTTCGACCGTAGAACATCGGGTTATTCAGAAAACTAGTAATCAACTTAAAATTAACCATTATGAAACGACTCGCAATTCTTGTTCTTTGCCTGATGATCTTTTCGGCCTGTAAGGACAATCCGGTAACCGAAAAAATCAAGGAAACCAGGGAAAATGTATCTAATGCAAAAAAAGCTGTGAAGGAGATGGAGGATATGCAGAAAGATATTAAGGAACTCCAGGAGGTAGAACCCCTTACCAATGAAGATTTGAAAGCCTGGCTGCCGGAAGAGATTAACGGAATGAAGCGAACAGGATTTAAAGCCGGTCAAATGGGCATGATGAATATCGCGTCCATTGAAGGTACTTATAACAATGAGGACAAATCCAAGAGAATCCGGGTGGAGTTAATTGACGGCGCGGGATCCTTTGGAGCAACTGCAACCGCTTCCATGCGACTTTTGTTCTCGCAGGAGTTTGAAGAAGAAGATGAGTATAAGGTGAAAAGGACCACCGTGCGAAACGGAACCAAGGCCATTGAAGAGTACCGCAAGAATAACAGTCGGTCGATGGTTCAGTTTATGCAGGACGATCGTTTTTATATTAAAGTCACGGGAACGAATATGAATTTGGAAGAGACGTGGGATGCTGTCGATGCTTTGGAGGCAGATGAACTTGTGAATTAAACGCCGGGAATTTTTTAAGAACAGAAGACCGAGGGAAACTTCGGTCTTTTTTTGTGAGCTGTTGTTCAAATCGGAAGAATTTTGTCTCGGAATCCGGGTTGATAGTGTTAAAATTTATGCGCGCTATTTATTAAAAAAAAGGTTACCAAAATGTTAGGAAAATGATTCACGAAGTGCCGTAAAAGGTGCGCTTGTTGGGGTTTTCAACGGAGAATCTCTCCATTGTTAATAACTAAAACCTAATTTAATTAACTATCTGATATACAGTTTTTTAAGTAAAGTTTTTAACAACACGATAATAACAGTTGATAACCATGTATGTTGAAAACTTTGTTAAAAACCCAAACTTCATTTTCAATCTTTTGGTCTCAAAATTTTTCATATTTGTTAGTCCCTAGTAACTAGAAATAATTCGCCTAATTTTTTAAAAACGAAGGACAATGAGTGCAGTAGAGCCCATATTAGAAGAAAACAAGGACCGATTTGTAATTTTCCCCATTCAACATCACGATATATGGGATTGGTACAAGAAATCCGAAGCCAGTTTTTGGACGGCTGAGGAAATTGATTTGCATCAGGATCTTTCCGATTGGAATGATAAACTGAATGATGATGAGCGCTACTTTATAAAACACATTCTTGCCTTTTTTGCAGCATCAGACGGAATTGTAAATGAGAACCTCGCCGAGAATTTTGTGAACGAAGTTCAATATAGCGAAGCCAAATTCTTCTACGGATTCCAGATCATGATGGAGAACATTCACTCCGAAACCTATTCGTTACTTATCGATACCTATGTGAAGGATGATAAGGAAAAGGATGTACTTTTCAAAGCGATCGAGAATTTCCCGGCCATTAAGAAAAAAGCAGACTGGGCATTGAAGTGGATCGATAGTCCGAGCTTTGCCGAGCGTCTTATCGCGTTTGCCGCGGTAGAAGGTATTTTCTTCTCCGGGGCATTCTGTTCTATTTTCTGGTTAAAGAAGAGAGGGCTTATGCCAGGACTTACGTTCTCCAATGAGCTTATCTCCCGGGATGAAGGAGTACACTGTGACTTTGCGGTACACCTGCACAACCACCACCTGGTGAATAAAGTTCCCAAGGAGCGAATTCGTGAGATTATCGTCGATGCGTTGAACATTGAGCGCGAATTCATCACCGAGTCCCTTCCGGTGAGCCTTATAGGGATGAACGCCAAACTAATGACACAATACCTGGAGTTTGTAACAGACCGTCTGTTGGTTGAACTTCAGTGCGAAAAAGAGTATAACGCCACCAATCCATTCGACTTTATGGATATGATCTCGCTACAGGGAAAGACCAATTTCTTCGAGAAGCGAGTGTCTGAATATCAAAAGGCCGGCGTTACCAATAAAGACAAGGAGTCGAACAAGATCAGCTTCGACGCAGACTTTTAGAAAGACGTCCCCTCCCCAGGGACGACTTTCTTAAGTAATTGATTATCAGCGCAACCTACTTGGCGCCTAAGGTTTTTTGTGCAAAAGAACCGCCTAACTAAAACTAAAAAGAACAACATGGATGTAATTAAAAGAGATGGCCGCAGAGAACCTGTAATGTTCGACAAGATCACTTCCCGGGTTCGTAAGTTGTGCTACGGATTGAATGAGTTGGTCGACCCCGTAAAAGTTGCGATGCGTGTAATCGAAGGTTTGTACGATGGGGTAACCACCAGTGAACTTGATAATCTGGCTGCAGAGATTGCCGCAACGATGACAACTTCACATCCGGACTACGCTCGCCTGGCGGCGCGTATTTCGGTGTCTAACCTGCACAAGAATACGAAGAAGTCCTTTTCAGAAGTAATGAAGGACCTCTATGAGTATGTAAATCCGCGCACGGGAAAGAAGGCCCCTCTGTTAAGTGATGAGGTGTACAAAGTAATTCAGGAAAACGCAGACGAACTGGATTCCACCATTATCTATAACCGGGATTTCGGATACGATTATTTTGGATTCAAAACCCTGGAACGTTCCTATCTCTTGAAACTTAACGGTAAGATTGCCGAGCGGCCTCAGCACATGCTTATGAGAGTTTCCGTAGGGATTCACCTAACCGATATGGCAGCGGTGAAGGAAACCTACGAACTCATGTCCAAGAAGTTCTTTACACATGCTACGCCAACACTCTTTAATAGTGGAACGCCAAAGCCGCAAATGTCTTCCTGCTTCCTGCTAACCATGAAGGATGACAGTATTGACGGTATTTACGATACGCTTAAGCAAACAGCCAAGATCTCCCAGTCCGCTGGAGGCATCGGCCTTTCTATTCATAACATCCGTGCGACAGGTTCTTACATTTCCGGGACCAACGGAACGTCCAATGGGATTGTTCCCATGTTGCGCGTTTTCAATGACACAGCCCGCTATGTAGATCAGGGGGGTGGAAAACGCAAGGGTTCTTTCGCTATTTATGTGGAACCATGGCATGCCGATATTTTCGATTTCCTGGATCTGAAAAAGAACCATGGAAAAGAAGAGATGCGGGCCCGTGACCTGTTCTATGCGATGTGGATTCCGGATCTCTTTATGAAGCGTGTTCAGGAGGATGGTTCATGGACGTTAATGTGTCCTAACGAATGTCCCGGTCTGTTCGACACTCATGGAGACGAGTTTGAAAAACTATACGAAAAATACGAAGCCGAGGACAAAGGTCGCAAGACCATCAAAGCCCGCGAGCTTTGGGAAAAGATATTGGAGTCGCAGATAGAGACCGGTACGCCGTACATGTTGTACAAGGATGCCGCCAACCGCAAGAGTAACCAAAAGAATTTGGGTACCATCCGTTCTTCAAATTTATGTACCGAGATTTTGGAGTATACCTCACCGGATGAGGTGGCGGTCTGTAACCTGGCCTCTATCGCACTTCCAATGTTCGTAAAGAACGGTCAGTTTGACCATAAAGAACTGTTTAGAGTTACCAAGCGGGTGACCAAGAACCTGAACAGGGTGATCGATCGTAATTTCTACCCGGTTCCTGAAGCAAAGAACTCAAATTTCAGACATCGTCCCGTAGGTCTTGGTGTACAGGGATTGGCGGATACTTTTATCAAGTTGCGCTTGCCATTCACCAGTGACGAAGCCAAGACCCTTAACCAGGAGATCTTTGAAACACTTTATTTCGCTGCCTGTACGGCTTCCATGGAGGAGGCAAAAGCAGATGGAGCCTATGAGACCTTCAAGGGATCACCAATCTCCCAGGGAGAATTCCAGCACAACCTTTGGGGGATTAAGGACGAGGAATTGAGCGGTCGATGGGATTGGACCAAACTGCGTAAGGACATCAAGAAGCACGGAATACGGAACTCCCTGCTCGTTGCCCCTATGCCAACAGCTTCAACCTCTCAAATCCTGGGGAACAACGAAGCCTTCGAACCGTATACATCCAATATCTATACGAGACGTGTACTTTCCGGAGAGTTTATCGTGGTGAACAAGCACTTGCTTGAGGATCTGGTACAACTGGGCTTGTGGAACGATGAATTGAAAGAGGAAATTATGCGGGCTAACGGATCGATCCAACACATCGATGTTATTCCTGCTGAATTGAAGGAGTTGTACAAGACCGTTTGGGAATTGAGTATGAAGGATATTATCGATATGTCTCGCCACAGAGGATACTTTATCGATCAGTCGCAATCCCTCAACCTGTTTATGGAGAATGCGAATTTCGCCAAGCTTACCTCCATGCACTTCTATGCGTGGAAGAGCGGCCTGAAAACAGGAATGTACTATCTGCGTACCAAGAGTGCGGTGGATGCGATCAAGTTTACACTGAAGAACGAAACTAAAAAACAACCGGTGACGGCAACGGCGACAGCCATGGCCGAAACCAAGGTAGAAGCTACATCGGCGGTATCTGATAAGCCATTGACAGCTCAGGAATTGAGAGAGCTGTTGGCCAAATCGAAAGAAGCCGAAGACGATGAAGATTGCCTGATGTGTGGATCCTAATTTTTAAGTGTATAATGGAAGAAGGAAGGCAAATCGCCTTCCTTTTTTTATTGAAACCTGGAAAAACTTTCGTTTTTAACGGAACCTGTCCCTTGAGTTTAGAAGTCTTCTTGATCTTCCAGCCCGTACCGAATGATACGTTCGGGCGGGTTGGTTCGTTTTGTAGTTCTGCTGAGCCTGCCGAAGTATCAAGACAAAATGAACAAGGTATTTAAATTGTGAAGATCGATGTCGTTTATAATTGTGATACTACCATCAAGAAAAGTAGGAGAAATGGCGTAAAGATGAGAACCAAAATTATAAACTCTTTAGGAGCTCAAACAAAAGTCACCACTTTTGGCGATGGTTGTTTACTTTCATAAATTATAGTAGCTTCGTTACAACGACCAGCCCTTATATATGGAAGAACTACAAGAAGAACTGCAGCCTGTTGCCCGGACGTGCACCAAATGCGAAGCTGTGGTACCCGAAGGGCAAAAGTATTGTTCCTCATGCGGATACCCTGAGAATGGATCGATAGAGGAAAAAGCCAAGTTTAATGCAGAGGCCGTAATGACGCGGTCCAAACAGCGGGAAGCGCCAAGCAGGATACGCGGAGCGAGAAATACCTTGTTTGTCGTAGGCGGACTTATGCTTCTGGGAGGACTTGTATACTACTTCCTTAACGATGATATTGCAAGTCTGATTGCAGGTGGTGTTTTGGCTATAGTGTTCTTAATCCTGGGTTTCTGGTCACAGCAAAAACCCCTTATCGCCATCGTATTAGGGCTTTTAGTGTATCTAACCAACATCGTGCTGGCTGCGATCGTAGAACCTTCTACCATAGCCCGGGGCATTATCATCAAGGTCGTTATCATTGTGTTTTTGATCAAAGGAATCAACTCGGCACTTCATCTTAGGAAATCACAGCCGTCTTGAGTGTTCTTTGTCCACATTGTAAGCAGCCTGCTCCCGAGGAGGCCCGATTCTGTGGGTCCTGTGGAAAACCCCTTTCCGGGAAAAGCTACGACAAAGAGAAGAGCAGTCTACAGCTTGTTATCTTCTTTTACATCACCTTCCTGGTGTTTGCGATCGTTTCCTATATCGTTTATTTGGAAAGTGACACCCTGGCTACGGAGATAGCTCTGGAATCCACGTTTATTCTGCTTACCCTGATCTTCTGCTTTTTTGACGCCCGGAATGTTTTCTCCCTGTATCGCTTTTCGAACATTGATTGGAAGGGCCTTCTTTTTTCGTTGGTGTTCCCGGTGATTACTGCAGGACTCGTGTACTTTGGAGTAAGCGAGTTGAACCTGTTGTTGTTTGAAGAGGACTACAATATGTTTTACGATTATGCGCATTACGAGAACCCTTTTCTTTGGGCGTTTATTTTCGTGGCTATTGTAGCACCAGTGTTTGAGGAGCTGGCGTTTAGAGGATTTCTGTTTAATCAGTTGCGGATAATTGCGTCCCCTCAGGTGACTATTTTTGCCACGGCCTTCATCTTTGCCCTGGTTCACTTTTCCTGGATCTCACTTATCTGGATCTTTCCATTCGGGATCGTCCTGGGGTATCTGCGGCACAAATATCATACTCTCTGGTTGGGAATGATTGTACACTTCATTCACAATCTGTTAGTACTCTTGTTGGAATATTATTACTACCTCCAGGCAGATGTTTGGGAGGAACTACTTTGAGTCGTTAAGCGTATCGGTGCCCAGATACTTGTCATCTTTGTTGTAATACCAGGCCCGCACTTTGGGCATCTTAATTCCGCCGATTACCGCCTCTTCGCTTAGTAAGATGTACTCCCCGGTATCTTTTCCTTTGCCTTCGGGATTCCCTTTGTAGAATTGATAGACCTCCATGGCATAGGTCTCCGGGTCGAAATAAAAGAACCAAACATCGGTGCCTACGTTCTCGTCATAGGTAACCTTAAGCCGCAGGTATTTCTTTCCTTTGAAAGTGACGACTTCGGTTTTGGGATCTACATGACTTCCCGGGTCTTTGAGTTTCATAGGGAGTCCGTAGAGGTAGGTATAGTAGTTTTTATACATGGTGCCGCGCTCACAGGTCACATTGTGTTCTTCGGCTTCGGCCTGGGTAAATTCGGCCTTGTCATTCAGCGAGAGGACACAACGGTCGCGATCCAGGGTGTACTGGACGGAGGTTTCATCGCGGGTGGCTTTCAGATAGAAATACTCCCTGGGTAGATTGATGATGATCTCACTGAGCCGCTCAGGCCGGTTGGGCGTTGTCATGGTTACATAGAACCGATCTGAAAAAGTACTCCATTTGCCTTCCGGATCATGGTAGGAGATGCTCCTATCAAGTAATTCGGATCCACTTAGCTCCTGAGATAAAGCGCATACGGGAGTAAGTGTCAGAAGGAAAATGATACAGGCTCTCATGGCAGAATATATTTTGACTAAAGATAAAAGATTTCCGATGTCCGGAATCTAGAGTACATCGGTTTTCTTGGAATTCACATACTCAATATAGTATTGTTCCAACATATCCGTGATCGCTTCAACCAGATCCCGGAATTCCAGTAGCAGACTGAAGTAAAGCGCCGTATTCTTGGCGCTCGCCTCAGGATCTTTGGTGCGTTCAATTTGCTTTCCGATCTCGGCGGAAATGTAGTCCATGGCCTTTTGCTTCTCGTCAATGATCAGGGGTAAGTTGTCCATGTTTTGATCATCGAATTCAGTGCGTACTTTGACAAAGAGCGTTTTGAGTTGCTCATCGATCTCCTTGAGGTCTTTGATCTGACTAAAACGCAATCCTTTGTGGTTGTTCTTTACGTGCTTGTGGCTGGTTTTCGTTATGAAAGTCAGTGACTGTACAACGTCTTCCAACTTGTCCTGGACAAGCAGGTAGAACTTGCTGGCGTCTGCCGAGGTGTCGTCCTGATTCTTAATATAGTAGAAGACGTGCCCCTTCAGGTCGTCCATTTCATCCGTGAGTTTCTCACTGTAGTCCCGGGCTTTTCGAAGCCCTTTAAGGTCTTGTCTAGCGAGGGCGTCGATCGTAGCCGAGAGTAATTTGGCCCCGCGTTTCATAACGGCTGAAACGTTACCGGAGCTTTCTTCAATAACACCAACAACAGAAGTGCTTTGAGCCTTCTTGAGTTCAAGTTCTTCCTTGATCTCCCGGGCGTCTTTCTTTCCTTTGGCGTAGTTTCGGCCTATCAGGAACAGGGCAAGCAGGAGCAGGGCTCCCAGCGCATATTCCCTGAAATAGTAGATGAGGAATGCCAGCAGCGCAGCTGCGGTGAAGGCGGTAATGGCGGTCATAAACCAACCGGCGATTACATTGATCACCCCGGCCACACGGTATACGGCGCTGTCACTTCCCCAGGCACGGTCGGCCAGGGAAGATCCCATGGCTACCATGAACGTCACATAGGTCGTGGAAAGCGGTAATTTCATTCCGGTGGCAATCGAGATAAGCACACTTGCAACCACCAGGTTCACGGCGGCACGCACCATATCGAAAGCCGGTGCATCGGCATCCAAAATACGTTTGGCCGTAGAGGGCGCAAAACGTCGTTGAATGCTTTCGCGCACGCGCTGTGGCAGTACAAAGATGATTCCCCTATTGGCTACGATCGTGGCCCGAACCAGGTTTTGTGAAAGCCAGTTAGGCTTAAATCGTTCTTTCATCTCATCCTGGCGTGACAGGTCCACGGAAGTCTTAACTACCCGGCGTGCTTTCTCACTGAACCATAGCGTAAGCACCATAACGAGTCCGGCCAGTAGCAGCAGATACGGTTGGGTTGGTACTTTATCGGCCAGAATGGACATACCGAATTCGGTGGCGGCACCTCCATCGTCAACCCAGGCTCCGTACGAATTATAGGCGGCCATAGGAACACCAATGAAGTTCACAAGGTCATTGCCCGCAAATGCCATTGCCAGGGCAAAGGTTCCCAGTATGATGATGATCTTATAGATGTTGGTCTTAAGAAACTGAATGAGCAAGGCGGACAGTAATGTCCATACCACAAAATTGGCCCCAATGAACTGCCAGAAATTGGTATTGGCCCATTGGTTAAAGCTTTCGGGAAGTACATCGGCTCCTTTAAGTCCTTTTACGATGATGAAGTACGAAATGGCAGTAACGGCCAACCCACCGAAAACAGAAGCGGCCCAGACCGGTTTTTTCTCAAAATTAAAGGTGAGCAAGTACCGGGCAATGTACTGCACAATGGCTCCCACCGAAAATGCAATTACGACCGAAAGCAGAATACCACGTATGATCTCCACCGCCTTTTTCGAGTTAATATATTGCCCGAGCTCGAGCATGGTTTCACCGTCGGCGTAGATTTTTATCAACGAAATACACACGGCAGCTCCCAGTAATTCAAAGACAATAGAAACGGTGGTAGATGTGGGTAATCCCAAAGAGTTGAAAAAGTCAAGCAGGAGAATATCGGTGATCATTACAGCCATAAAAATCACCATGATCTCATCGAAGACAAACTGTCCGGGATTAAAGATTCCCTTTCTGGCCACCTCCATCATACCACTGGAAGACAGGGCGCCAAAGGCAATCCCAATACTGGCAACGATCATTATGGTTCTGAAGGAAACAGCCTTGGAGCCTATAGCCGAATTGAGAAAGTTTACGGCATCATTGCTTACTCCAACCACCAAATCTGCTATAGCCAACACGGCGAGGGCTATGAGCATAATCAGATAAATGTTGTCCATAGGTGAGATCTAATACAAGAAACAAATTTGGAATTATTTTTTGAGCCTGATGTTACCAAAAGGTTATGAGTGAAGACGATTTCGAGGCGCAAAAAGAAAGAATGAATACTTAGTGCCTTGTGCTGTGTGGAGATTGATCAAAAGATCGATTTAATAACAATATAAATAACTAATAATCA
>CAZTLE010000027.1:0-29249 GCA_964614415.1 uncultured Aureitalea sp.
AAAACAACGCCGGAGGTGCCTGGGATAACGCTAAGAAGTCTTTCGAAGCCGGTGTGGAGATCGACGGTGAGATGACCTACAAAGGAAGTGATGCGCACAAAGCCGCTGTAACCGGCGATACCGTAGGTGATCCTTTTAAAGATACTTCAGGACCTTCTATGAACATTTTGATCAAATTGACATGTCTGGTAGGTCTTGTAATTGCTCCTATCCTCGGAGGACATGGTTCGGAAACGGCTGTTGCAGAGGCTGAAGAAATGGTTTTTATTTCTGAAGACGGTACCAAAACGGTCCTTACCAATAAAGAAGTAGCCAAAGCAGAGATCGCCACTCAGGAAATGAAAGTGGAGATGTCAGACGACGCCAACGGAAAGAAAGCGGTGGTTACTATAACTTCCGAAGAGAATGGAGAAACCAAAACCGAAACCAAAACACTTATAGGCACGGAAGAGGAAGTGAACGAGAAGCTTGAGAAGATGAAGAATGAGGTTGAATCTTCTGCCAAAGAAATGAAAGGGGATGGCGAAGAGGTTACTAAAGAAGTAATCGTAGAGGTTACCGGAGAAGGTGAGGAAAAAGTAGCAAACGTTCAGATCATCACTCAGGAGAACGGTGAGAAGAAAGTGGAAAACAAAACCTTCCGGGGAACTAAAGAAGAAGTACGTGAGCAGATCGAAGCCCTGAAAGCCGGAGACGAAAACGTGAAATTTACACGCGTTAAAAAAGAGGGAGGTAAGAACTAAACACCGCCTTTCATATAAAACAATAAAGCCCGCCGCCCTTCGACTAAGCTCAGGGAACAGGCGGGCTTTTTACACATAGACTTACCGGAGATCCCGGAGAGTCATTACACTCACGAAAACTTGCGTGTTACCTTACCCGCCAAATCCCTCATACAGATCCAGGAAGGACGGAACTGACAGGTTGAATACGTCTACTAAGAAGTGCGCCAGGATCACCCAGCGCAAACTCCCTGTTTTTTTGAATATGAACGCCCAGATAAGCCCCATTACGAAGGTGGAAGCGAATACAGTTAATCCCTGATTCAATTCCGAATTCACCCCAAATACCAGGTGATTTAGTGCAAATAAAAAGCTACTGAAAAGTGCCGCTTGCCAAAATCTCCAATGTGTCGTACACTCGAGTAGTATCCCTCGCCAGTAGAACTCTTCGATCCATGGGTTTACCAGAGCAAGGATCAGCCATGGCAGCCATATTTGTAGCGGTTGCAGCAGTTCATAATGCATTAGGAAAATGGGGAGTGGTATGCAACCGGAAAGTAGTGCCAGGATAAGATATAGACGCTTTTTCCGGGGTGGTTGCAACCATTTTTTAATGGTTTGGGCACCTCCTGCCCATAGTACGACAGCCATAAACAAACACCACTCAATGAGAATGATGGGCACAAAGGCCCATTTGCCAATGAGATCGCCGGCCACATAGGCCGTTATAAAGTTTATGGCAATGATGATCCATGGAGAAAGCAGTACAACTGCTCTTCGCTTCTTTATAACCTCCATGCTATCCAATTCAAAATAGTTCAAAACTTGCTTCGGCTTCTTTGATATATCGTGTATCTGAATACTCTTCGAGTGATTTAACCCCGGCACTGAGCGCGTCCAGGGATTCATAGCTTAAGATCACGTTGCTCTTTATCGGTAGTATGGGCATCCAGGTAATGGGTTTGATATAGGTCACGTTGGGATTGGCCTGCAGTTCTTCCAACAGGACGCCTTCTGGGACAACCGTTAATGGAAATTGCATGGCGTACTTTTCTGAAACCTCAAGAGCCGTAGGCAATTGGTCGGTGATCGCCGTATGCGCCAAAATACTGTATACATTGGTCCCTCCACCGGCATTGCAGAGCCGTGTGATCCCTGAGATCCTGGGATTTACTTCCATGATCTTGGGTTCCCCGTTTTCGATAATAAATTCAAACTCGGCTGCGCCGGAAAGTCCCAGAACATCTACCGCTTTGGATACCATGTTCACTATCTTCTTTTCCAGAAGGCTTCCCTTTTGATAAGGTGAAATTCTGGGTCGGTAGGCTGGATGCTCCAAAATGTTGATACGTGTTTCTCCCTTGTAAACCAGGGGCTGAAATAGCTTCTGTCCTTTCCAGGAAATCACCTCCAAACTCACTTCAGCGCCTTCTATGAAAGGCTCAACGAACAGGGATTTATCCCGGTTTCGGTCTACGTAATTTTTGTAGGACCGTTCGTCCTTGAGAATTCGGATTCCCATGCCTGTGAAGCTCTTTCGCTCTTTCACGATTACCGGGAAATCGAAAGCAAGGGAATATTCCTTCGCTTCCTTCGAGATGTCTATGAGATGGCCGGGAGTAACGGCCACATCATGGTCGTTCAGGATCTGCTTGGTGAGCCACTTGTCGTAAGTGGCTTCCATAGCTTCCGGGTCGTTGGCAATAACATTGACATCCCACCCGTGTTGCTGTACATAATTTTTTACCAAACTATCCCGGACACATTCGGGCTCCAGAAGGCTGATGGGTAACATAGCTTTGATATCGTCTTCCTGAATGATCTTCAGCAGATCATAGAAGCTGGGGTCCTTTAGCCTACGGATATCATCGTTCTGAGCGTCGCCCCAGGTCGGCAACCATTCACCGTAACTCTGAGTATCGACGAAGATCGGTCGCCATCCGTGACGCTTGCAAGTGGCCTTAATTTGTGATTGACCATCGGTTTCTATTACGAGTAGCTTGCTCATAGCGTGATTTCTTGCTGAAGAACGGCGTCTTCAATGTGATAATTCAAGGCCTGTTCGGCCAGTAGCAGATTTCGCTTTACCTGCTCGTAACTACGTCCGGCCACAGTGATATAGGCCAGTCGATTGGTGCGTCCCTCAGGTGGTCGTGCTATGTGTTCTCCAATGCGACCGAAGATCCGTTTGTTAATGACACCGGGAATGGCCTTCAGGGCTTCTTCATCAAAGCTGATTTCGAGTAGTTTTCCATCCTTTGGCGCCTGAATAAAGCGAATCCCCGCGTATTTATTGCGCTTTTTGTCCAGTTCGATCGGAATGTCCACTCCGCTCATAAATACATAATGGTAGGGATCGTATCCCTTGGCAAGTGTCATCAGCGAAGGAATGGCATCTCCTCCCAGACGGGAGGCGATTTCAATGATAGAAGGCCCTTTTCTGGAAAGACGGGCTTCCAGGTGCACTCCGCCGTATTGGATACCCAAAGCGGCAACGGCCTTCTGCGTGAGTTCATGTATCTCTGTTTCCAGGTCTTCCGGTAGTGGAGCGGGATGAATGTGCATGATCTCGTTGAAGAAAGGTTCCTCCTCGGTGGTCTTCTCCGTAATTCCCATGATCTTGAGTTTACCGTTGCTCAATACTCCTTCCACACTAATTTCCTGACCATCGACATACTCCTCTACCAGGAGCTTACCATATTGGGTTTGTTTGATCCCATCGTTCGATTGCATTAGATCGTTGAACAAGGTATCCAGATTTTGGAAGCTTTCAATCTTAACTACCCCCTCGCTTGCCATGGCATCAAGCGGCTTGGCCACACAGGGCAATCCGATCTCATTCACGGCTCGTATAAAATCATCCAGGGTTTCTACTTTGATGAACTTAGGAACCCGGCAGCCATGGGCATGGAGCACTTCGCGCATGGCATATTTGTTTCGTGTTAGCAGGGCAGTACGCTCCGAATTTCCGGTAAGTCCATAGCGAGAAGTAATACGGGCAGAAAGTTCTACGTACTCTTCAAAGAAATTGATAATGGCGTCGAAGGGTTTCCGGGCGTAGAAATCATCAAGTATTTCCAGTAGTTTGTCTTCCTCATTCAGAAAGAGGTCCTTGCTGGGAATGTAGATCACATCCTCAATGAAGGGATAATCTACGAGATGGTCTTTGTCAAAATTACCGGCTATAGTCACTTGCATGTCGGCTCTTTTAATGACCTCCAAAAGCGTGGTAAAGGTTTCTTCAAAGTCCTTGAACGGTAAAAGTGCAATTACATGTTTCATGATATTCAGGTTTTTACTTGGATTGTTCTTCCCACTTGAAACTGCGGACGGCGACTATGCAGAACACAATAAACAGGATTCCAAGGATGATGTAGTTGTTTTTATTTTCTAAGAAGGTGGCCGAATAGTTTGCCGTATTTCGCATCGCATCCGCGAAATAGGTAAGGGGATGCAGTTGTGCAATCCATTGCAGGGCCTTCGGTAGTATCTCGATGGGTATGAAAATTCCACACAGGAAAGAAGCCGGGAAATTCAGGAATCGAACAATGTTATTACCGAAATCCACCGTGGGCGCGAGATTGGCTATAGCTACTCCCAGTACTATGAACAGGAGGCCACAACCCACTACCAATACACCGATCTGCAGGAAGTTTTCAGTAAAGACATAATCGAATACCAACCAGGCAATAACAATGTAGAGTACGGCTTGCAACAGTAGCAATACCAGGTAGCTCAATGTAAAGCCGGTGAGGAATTCGTATTTCTTAAGCGGAGTGATCTTAAGTCGCTTCAGGACATCCGCCTGGCGGAAGAACAGTAGTGAAAGTGCTCCGGTGAACGCCAGTCCCATGATCGAGAACATAAGAACTCCCGGGAAAATGAACTTGAAATAGTCCACATTTCGCGATTGGACCATTTCCGTGTCCACCGTAATATTGTTTAGCAGGGTTTGGGTGTTGACGTTGGTTTTCAACACTCCCATTTTCAGTCCTGGCTCAAGCATCTTCAGCCAGAAGTCCTTACCGGAGTTCCCGTACATGCGAATGTGGGCACCCTCCTCAAGTGGTTCGGGAGCTGCATTTTTCAGCAAATCGAAACTTTCATTGATACGGATACCTGCAACCAGATCCCCTTTTGTAATATCTTCCAGTAACAATTTGGGTTCTTCGTACACCTTGATCTGAAGCGTCGGTTCGTTTTCCAGGGCATAGATAAATTGTTGGGAAAATTCGCTGTCCAGGGTGTCATAGATCCCGATAGTTCCGATCTCATTGAACCTGTCCGAAACAAACAGTCCAAGCATGACCATGAGAAAGGCGTTGAAGAAGAACCCGAAGAACAGGTTCAGCTTGTCTCTCATGAATATGAGGATGAATACGCGGTATATCTCTCGTATATTTTTCATAATAGCATACCTTCCTTATCGATTTTTGTTGCAGTGTATTTCATAAAAACATCTTCCAAATTGGCCGAACGCACTGCCACGTTATCTACCTCTTTACCTTGTTGCTTGAGCCACTCGAACAGATCGTTCAGGGCTACACCAATGTCGTAGGTGTAGAGAAATAGCTGGTCCTCGATATATTTGTACTTGAAGCGCTTTGAAAGATCTGCCTGCTGAGCAGAGGTGAGATCCCGCAAGCCTTCAACGGTTATCGTTTTCTCGTTGTCCAGTTGTTTGATCAGGTTTTCAGGGGAATCATCGGCCACGATCTTGTGGTCGTAGATCATAATGATCTTATCGCATAATACCTCTGCCTCATCCATATAGTGGGTAGTGATCACGATGGTCACATTCTTGCTTTTCAGTTCAGCAATGATCTCCCACAGTTTTTTTCTTGCTATCGGATCCAACCCGGTAGTGGGTTCGTCCAGGAACAGGATCTTGGGGTTGTTCAGTATGGCAAGGCATAGGTTGAAACGCTGATATTGCCCACCGGACAGATGCTTTACTTTTTTGTTGGCGAACTCCGCAAGGTCTACCTTGTCCAATAACCCTTTGGTATCGTTCTTTACATCGTACAGGCGTGTAAACAGGCGTAGCGTTTCTTTGAGAGTTAAATCACCCATCAAACTGGTGCGCTGCAGCTGAATTCCAATTTCTTTCTGAATGGATTTGTATTCGGAGGCTACCAGCTTGCCCAGCACCTTGATATTCCCTGTTTGGATCTTTCGGAGCCCCTCAATACTCTCCAGCAGTGTGGTTTTACCTGCTCCGTTAGGGCCTACCAATCCCACAATACTTCCTCGCGGTACTTCAAATGAAATATCGTCCAGAACCAATACGTTTCCGTAGCTCTTACTTAAATGTGCGACTTCTATGGCTGGAGTACTCATAATTAATTGGCTTGAAGGTCTTCTTCTAATAGGTTAATAGCCCGGACTTCGGATATTTCGAGCTGTGTAAGCAACTGCATGAAGTCTGAATTCTCTTTCCAGATCTCCTCGTTGCCCGGGTCTTTGATCATGATGTTCAGGAATTTCTGAAACAACACCCAGAGTTGTCCCAGTTCCTTATAGGCCTTGGCCGACTGGTAAAAGCCATTACCAGGGGTATTTTCGGAAACATCTTCCAGGAACTTGGAATATTGTGTTCTGAAGCCACTCTTGGTGGCATGGCCGTTGGTAACACCCATAAGGAGGACACGGGCATTGTCCTGTATTTCGGCGTCGGTGAAAATGGATCGCCAGCCCTTTACGTTGCTTGAAAAACGACCGATAGCATCAATACCCGAGCGATGGGCCAGGTGTTTTTCCGAATATTTATAGACATTGATCACTCGCTGAATGGCCAGCTTTGCAGATACTTCAAACGGGTAGAATGTTTTCGGAAAGAAGAATTCATAGTGCTTGTTCGAAGGATTGGTCACCCCCGTATAGCGTCCTTTTTTGAATTTGTCGATGGACATGACCAGCGGATCAAATTGTGGGCTATCGTATAGGTATATTTCGTTTTTCCCCTTGTCGTAACCATAAACCACCACCATATGTGATGGGATGTACGGTACGAATTCCGGTGGTGTGCGCTTCATCAAACCCTCACAATAGGTTGGATTAAGCAACACGGGGACAGGCATGCCACTGTCTAATAAGGTGAACATTCGGTTCATTGCTTGTTCACGATCTACGAGTTCGAATTCTTCTCCGTAGACACCCGTGTTACTTAATAGGGAATAGCACAATTGGGACGACAGAAATTCGATTCGGTAGTTTTTGTTCATCGGATTGTATCCGTAAGCAAAATGCAGTCCGGCTCCCAGGCCAACAACTCGTGCAGGGTTAAGATCAAGTCCTTTATAGCGGAAAATTCCGCTCAAGGCCGTCACCATGCAGGATCCTCCCGGGATATGACTGTACGAATCGAGTCGTACACGGCTATGTTCTTTTGTAGCTATCATTAGTCAACCAAATTGTTAAATGCGTTTAAAAGGCTCTTTTCAGATTCGATGAGCAACTTGTACCAGGAGTGCAAGCGGCGTCTGCTGGTTTCCGGCGTCAGATTTTTGTAGAATCTACCCCAGTCAGCAATTGTCAGGCAGAGCATATCGACCAATGGGATCAGCGATTGCTTCCAAAGGGGCCGTATCTCAAGTAGTGCCTTTAAGTATTGTTTGCGGCCACTGCACAGGCAGTTGGCATTCTCCATGGATCGTTTCCAGAGTCTGTAGTGACTTTCGGGCTCGAAATAGTCAGATTCCGGATTGTCCAGACTTGCTTTTAAGTATTCTACTACGGCATGGCCGGTTAGTAAGTCACCATAGCCGGGAGAAAGGTTACGAGCTTGTTTTACAAAAGCACTCCCCAGTTTGTTGATCATGGATTCTTCGGTCATTTTGGCCTTGGAAGGGATCATCACAAACCACTCAGCATTGATTCGTTGGCTTTCTGCCTGTTTCCAATGCTTTAAAAATTCGTTCTTGGAGAGTTGGCGTGTCTCGTCCGGTGAGAATCGAAGCGTTATTCCATCTTGTGCTTCGAGTGTTGCCTCGTCCAGTATGGAGTAGACGGGTTTGAGTACATCGAAATCGGTATTATCATCCACCAACACCGTATCGGAAAGTTTCACCAATACATTTTTCTTGTTCTTAAGTCGTTGCAGGACGAGGTCGTACTGCTCGGTGGAATCACAGCGTACCGGGATGAACAGGCAGTTCGCATTTACGGAGAACTGTTCCAGCACCATGGGATGAATAAACGAAACATAGCCTTTTTCGATGGGGAGGTATTGTTCGGAATCAGAGATGTTCAGTCCCATCCATAATGGATTGGCCAGTAGCAGGCTCAAATGCGGATCCATGGATACGCCATAGTCTTTAATGGCTTGAGAAATACAGTATCCCAAGTCGGTCGTCGTTTTAGTTTTCATGCTCCAGGGGTGTAAAATAGTTAGGGTGCTTTTCTTCGGCGGCCTTGATACTCTTGATAAAGAAATCGGGAGCCATGAGTTTGAGTCCCAGTTCTTTATTGGTAATGAGTAGTTTAACCCTCGTCGTGGCGAATACCTTTCGCCGGTCTTTGTAGCATCTCAGCACGTTCTCCATTTCGAAATAGGCAAATTTGCTGTAATGCATATGGCTTGAAACCACTACGCTGTCTTCCCAGCTCACGTGGTTTTTGTATTTACACTGAATGCTTTGAATGGGATTGTACATGTCCAGTTCGAGAAGGTCCTGTCGTGTGATTCCAAGGACATTCTCCACAAAATTGAAATTGGCTTCTTCTACCCATGGCACATAGCGGGAATGGTGCACAATGGCAAGTGCGTCTACCTCGCTAAAGCGCGGTTTTATGAGCGTTTCATTCAATTGTAGTGTGGTTGTTTCCATAGTTTTACTGGCTGTCAATCCAGGCTCCAAGACGCTCAAATTGTTGTCTTTCTGCATTGATTATCCCGGTTTTATTGGTACTGATAATATCTTGAAGCACCGTAGGGTCACTCTGTGCTATACTTTTAATCGTCAATGGGTTTGTTAGTTCTTTTACACAGCGGGACCAAAGTTTGGCCGTGTCTCTGAAATCAATCGCGATATCTTTCAGTTCAGCATCATCCAGTTTCTGCGCAACTTCTGCCAAGAAGGAGCTGTACAATCGGCGTCCGAAACCTCCACCGCTCAGATTGTACTCTAGGATCTTTAGAAAATAAACACTACTTATAAGTTGGTGTTTATCGGGGTTCTGATGCCATTGCTCCATTTCGGTAAAGAAATCCTGCAAACCCTGGAGTCCGTGATCGTATCCCTCCTTTACGGCTTTAAAGCTTTGTACAACCTTGTTGATACTGTACACCAGGGAGGCCTTGCTATCGTGTGCAGCTATTCCCGGCTTGAATATCGTATAGTACTTGCCGTTGCACTTTTGATGGGGATCCATCGTAGCGCGACCAAAGACCTCATCGTAAAACCACAGTTCTTTGAATGTCTCAAAATCGTAGGTGAGTGGTTGCGCATAGTCTGTTTCGAAAAAGGTGACTTGATCGCCTTCTACAGCGGTGATCGACACATAATGGAATCCGATATTCGTGGGGTGAATGGAGAAATCCTCTTTTGCTTTTCCGGCTCTCAAATGATTGAGATACGGGCGGTTTATGGCGACATTTACCACCACATCTTTTTCCAGGTTCTCTTTGATCTTCTTCAGGATGTCCGGATCATCCAGCTCCATCTGCCCCCGAATCATATAGGTGTCAAAAACAGAGGCCAGCCCTTCCAGGGTCTGATCGGTAATACCTACCAGGGTATAGAAGGGAATCCGGTTCTTTCCGGGATGTCCGTAAATAAGGGACAAACATCCGGACAAACCGAGGATCATCCCGTTGGAAAGCGCACAGTCATATACCGCCAGATTATTGCGATAGGTGGTCATGCGGCAATCGAAACCGGGCATGTAATTGGCCTGATATTTTTGAGTCAGATTCATGCGTTTACCTTTAGTATCTGTTCTTGTTTGGAGTAGTCTACCATACTCAGGTAGTACTCCGGGATGGCTATGTCTTCCATTCCGTAGATCTCACAGCAAAATGTATTGAACTCCTTAAGCGAGATTTTGCCGTTGGTAAAATTCAGGTACTGGTACAGCTCTTTTGGTTTGTTGTATTTTTTGATAAAGTGGATCGCGTTTTTAAGCATGGTATCCATGATCTTCTTGTGATCCCTGTCGTGATCCAGATGGTACAGGTAGTTGTTCCGGTTGAATACCGCCTGAACTCCCCTTTTAAAGAGGCGATAACACAGATCGGCATCTTCCGGACCCCAACCCTGTATGGCCGGATCGAAATATCCTATGGTCTCGAAATATTTTTTGGGAATGCACAGATTGCCTCCGGTAACCACCGCCCACCAAACGGCCGGTGTGAAATCGGCGTGTTGCGCTTCGAATTCGTATAGTTTTTTAATACCGTCAAAGAACACCTGATCTGACCTTAGCGCAAGGAGATTTCCGTAGTACAATGTGTTATTCAGAATGTCCTGCTGAATGCTTCGTGTATACTCTTTATCGATGTTGATAATGTCACCTACATGCACGCATTCTGGCTTGTCTTGCACCGAACGATACAATTTGGTGATGAACGAAGGACTAAAGATCACGTCATCGTCACAGAACAGGATGTATTCTCCGTTGCTCTGGTCTACCCCGTAGTTCCGGGCTCCCGTCAATCCTGAATTCGAAATGACATGATGGTAGAACTCGTAGTCCTTTTCTACGGCCAAAACCCGATCCAAGGTATCATCTGTCGAGCCGTCGATCACCAGTTGCACTTCGAAGAGCTCTTTTCCATCAAGTGCGTTCAGACTGGTGAGTATGGCTTCAACGGAGTCTGCCTTATTGTAGGTACATATAACGATGCTAAACGGTTTCATAGACTGAACATTACTTTGTTTCCTTCCGGTGATTCGTGTTCCTCGAAGAGGGTATAGGCTTCTGCCAGTTGTTTACGGCCATTCTCCGGGCTGTCCAGCACCGTTTCCAGGTCGCTGGCGCGTCGTTTGCCCACAAACTCCATAATCTGGTTGTAATCCACAGATGAGAGTTGGGAGGCGTAGCAGTCGATACTGCGTTTCTTCTTCCGCTTGCTACCCGTCGATACTTTCAGAAATGAGTTCATATATACAGGGCCCCATACTTCATAAATGAGGAGGTATTTCAGAAAATCGAACCGGCCGCTTTTCTTGCCTTCGGCAATGACCGTTCGGGCGACGTCACCAACCACCTTGTGGTCCGGATGCATCTCTTTCTCATTGGGAATGAAAATGGCATCAGGCCGGACGTCAGCTATAAGAGTTCGTAGTTGTTCACCAAAATCGACTTGAATGGAGCGGTCATCTTTAAGGCCCAGTTCCGGAAAATCGAAATACACTAATTCCTGATAGCCGAGCACCTTCTTGGCCTGCTGACTCTCCTCAACGCGTTCGCTGGCCGTATAATCGTATTGCCTGGCGATGGATCGTTCTGACTCCTGGGTTACGATGAGCACGGTTACTTCGGCGCCTTTGCGCACAAAGTGGTCGATGGCTGCCCCGCATCCAATGACTTCGTCATCAGCATGCGGAGCGACAACCAATACACGGTCCAATGTCAAAGATGCCACGTCTTTGCAAGACTTAGCATGCCTTGTGGTGAACAGCTTGGACAATTGTCCTAGTAATAGTTTTGTTCTGAATTCTTTAGTACTCATAACACTCGTATTCTAATTGGCGTTGTACTTTCTGAATATGAATGAGGCTCCGTTGCCGCCAAACCCAAAGGAATTGTTCATAACCACGTCTAATGGAATTCCTTCTTCGGCTTCGGTAACTACTTTGTAGTCAAACCCTTCAATCGGGTCGTGGAAGTTCAGGCTGGGAGGCAGAAATCCATGGTGTAGTGCCACTGTGCAGATGATCGCTTCGATCGATCCGGCGGCTCCCAGGGTATGTCCCAGCATTGATTTCGAACTGCTTATAGGTATTTCACGCAGGTCCTCTTTGAATACCCGCTGAATTGCCTTCAGCTCGGCGTTGTCGTTATGACGCGTACCGGTTCCGTGCATATTGATGTACTGGATCTTGTCCGGTGATATGTCCGCGTCCTTCAGAGCGCTGGTCATAGCAACTACGGCACCTTCTCCATTGGGGTGCGGTTGTGTAGCGTGGTAGGCATCGTTCGCCAGGCCGTAACCTGCAACTTCGGCATAGTGTTTTCCGCCACGCTTTTTATTGTGGCTTTCGCTCTCCAGGATCAAACATCCCGATCCTTCCCCAATCAGTAGCCCATCTCGATTGTTGTCGAGAGGTTTAGGCTGTTGGGTAGACATGGCTCTCAGCGTATGGAATCCCATATAGGTGAGTTCAGACAGCGGATCTACCGCGCCAACGATCACCACATCAGCCAGACCGTTTCTAATGGTATCCACGGCCAGGGCCATGGCATTTCCTGAGGCACTGCATGCAGTTAGAGAAGATGAGAGTACGCCGGAAATATTGTGTTCCATGGCAATCTCGGTAGCTAACAATGTCCCGGGAATGTTCATAATGGACTCGTGATAGTTGATCTCCATTTTTTCATTCAGCTTGGAATCATATTCTTCGTCCTGCTCATGGGCGTGGTTCTTGAATAACCAGTCTACAAAGCCTCCATATCCGGTAAGTGAACTTCCGATGGAAATGGATACACGGGATCTGTCAATGTCCGTATTGAAAATTCCGGAGTCCTTAATGGCCTGGTCGATGGAGGGCTTCAGGATCATATTGGAGCGCAATCCGGTGGTAGTTTGGATGTCATCCTTGTCCATGTCCTTAATCACACCGGCCTTGCTGCTGCGGTAACCTTCCGTTTGAAACTCGGTTACTTTGCTAAATCCCAGTTTTGAGTCAAGTAGTGATTCTTTCAGTTCGTCTATGTTCTTTCCGATAGGGCTATAAATTCCTAACCCTGAAATGACAATTTTTTCCATGATGTTTTCCTTTTTTAAATGCTAGTCTTTGCAAAGACTTAAATAGTAATCGTTGGTCTCTACCCCCCAATTAGGGCTCAGCGTATTGGCCGGTTTGGCCGATGCATACAAGTTTTTGGCCTTCTCGAAATACGGCTTTGCTTTGTTGGCTCCACCACCCAGGAAACTGGGCTTGTGGTACATTTGAATTCCTTGTAGCAAATTTGCCCTGGGGTTTTTCTTGTACGACTTCAGAGCATCAGATATGGCCCCTGAGGTTTTGTTGAACAGGGATAATCGATTTCCGGGTTGGACAAAGAAGCGGGACTGATAGATGTATGCCTGCAGAATCTCGTTTTCCTGGTTCCCGGGATTAATCTCTTCAGCTAAATCAAGGTATGTTTGTGCCTTGTCCAGTGCTGCGTCACGGCTGTCTTTGTCTTTGTCAAAGTAGGTCATAACGGTATACAGATAGGCTGTGTAGTACTGGGGCAGCCACTTTTGCTTTTCGATATCGGCAATACGCTCAAATTTGTTGGCCGTTGCTTTAAAATCGGACAGTACTTGCGCTTGGTCTAAGGCCACAAGAGCCTTTTCCATTTCTTGTTGGTAACGATCTTGCCCTGTTGCGATACTGCTTATCAGAAACAGGATTGAAAAGAATAAGGACGTTTTCATGATGTTCAATTTTTTAGTTAAATATTGTCGAGTGATATGAATAAGGCCAGCAAATAGAACCTATCGGCCTGTTGCCGGACCGGGATCAAATCATAATTGTTGTTCGTGCTATTGAATGCAGATCGGAATCCAAAAATGTTGTCAGTTCCCAGCACATTGCTCACTGCGGCGTACAGCGTAACGGGGATCTTGGTGATTTTGGACAGATCGTACGAATAGTTCAGGCTCAGGTCATTAAAGCTCTTTGTTAAGTCGCTCAAATACAGTGTGTCCGGTTTGTTTGGGTCAACGTACGGCCGGCCGCTGGCATAGGTATAACTGAAGCCCAGATGACTCTTGATACTTGAGATCCACTGCTTGTATACAAAACTTATGTTGTGTTTTGAGAAGAAACGAGGTGTTGCGCTAACAGGAAAATCCTGATATAGCTTTTCGGTGTCCAGGAAGGAGTAGCTCAACCAAAAATCTCCATTCTTAATGGTTTCGCTATCCCTGTAGAATATATCGAATCCCTGAGCAAAGCCAGAGCCCGTATTGCTGTAATTCGAAGGGTCCGGATCGTTGGCCGTGTCGAATCGAATGAGATCCGAATAGTCCTTATAGTAGCCTTCGAGCCTGAAGACACGTCCTCCTTTTTTATACTGATAGTTCAAAATATAGTGTGAAGACATTTCGGGGCTAAGCTGATCCGTAAACTTGACGTATTGGTATTCCGGAACCTGGCTGAAAATTCCATAGGCAAACGAAATCTGACTGGGCTTGTTCAGCCGCACTGCGAAGGAGGCTCTTGGCAGTAATTTAGTACTACTAAGTCCTGAAGAATATTCTGTTCTCAGGCCAACGCGTAGGGCTACTGCCGATGTTATTCTAACATTGGTTTCGGCAAAGGCCGTGAGTTGGAAATCGTTGAACTCGAGTAGGCCGCGATCACCGTCCAGAGTGATTCGCTCCTGGAAGGATTTGTAGAACAGGTCACTTCCGTAATCCAGCTTGAACGTTTTGGAAATTCGGGTCCTGAATGCCGCTTTGAGTTGTCCGGCTACAATGCGATCATCAATAGACGTGTTTTCAAGGTCAATTTGAGATCGGTCATAGTTAAAGGCGATTCCCGTTCGGATTCGTGTCTTGTCACTCAGTTTTTGATTATGACTGTTCTTAAGGAATAGGTTGTTGTTCTTGAGATCAATGAGGACATTGGGTTGATCGAATCCGTTGTACGGATAGAAAATACTTGACGTGTCGTCGTTGAAAGAAACGAGTGTCTTGTTGACGCCGCCTTTCTCGTTCTCACGTATGTAGCTGGCGGTTCCATAGAAAGTCTCGGGTGCTTTTTCCCATTCCGAAGTTTGAGGAACTACATTGAAGTAAGGGCCCAGGTTTGAATAATCCAGGGAGAAAACATAGCCGGATTTTTCCAGTTTTTTGGTTCTTGAAACGCCCAACCCCAGGGAGTAGACGCTGATGTCCAGTTTGTCGTCGGCCGGTATCCCTTTGCTGTTGAGCAATAGTACAGAGGAAAGCGCTTGCCCGAATTCAGCGGAGTATCCTCCCGTGCTGAACATGGTTCCTGAGAACAGTAAGGGTGAAAATCGCAACCGGGTAGGAATGTCCTGCAGCCTGTTGAGATACGGTGTTTCTACCTGCATACCGTCGATGAACGTTCGGGTTTCATAGGCTTCTCCACCCCGTACAAATAATTGTCCTGTTTCTCCCACGGTTTGAGTGCCGGGAAGTGTAGACAAGGCCCCTGCAATATCACCACTGGCACTGGCTGTGGTAACGATGTCCATGGGTTTAAGAACCGTTGCCTTCTTTTCGTCACTGGCGTCGAAAGATCCCGCTACGATGACAACTGTTTCCAGGGCATCCTGATCAGGTTTCATGGTGAAGGCAAGACCCGTAATGTCTTTGTTGATATCGATAGGATGCTCAATGATCTCAAAGCCTAAATATTGAATTACCAATATCTGACTTCCGGTAGTGGTAGTTGTGAAATCAAAGACTCCGGTTTCGCTGGTAGTAGCACCGTCATAGCTGTTCTTAACGTATACATTGGCGCCCAACAAAGCCTGTCCGTTATCTTCCAGGACGACCCCTTGCAAACGCGTTTGCCCGAACAACAATCCTGTTCCCAGGATCCAAAGTGATATGACGGTTATAAATTTCATGCAACTACAGGTTGATTGGCGTTGGTGATTTCCCTGGCTGCCTTTATTACTTTCAAAAAGAACTGCTTGTCCTTGCATATAGCCTGTGTGGTTATCACACCACTTAGCACGGCTGCATAGATCCCTGATGTGGTGATGTCAGAACCTGTGAGGTAAAAATTATCGAGTGGGGTGTGACAATTGAAGTCAAGGTTCTTGAAACGTTCTGGGGTGTCCGGTAGCCCAAAGATGTTCCCTTTGAATTGACCGGCGATGATCCTCGTGCTAATGGGAGTTAGCACGTCCCATGATGAAATTAGCTTTCGAAGCCCGGGATACAGACGTTCCACGTCGTTTAACAGGGTGTTCCCAATGCGTTGTTTCAGTTCATTGTAGGCCTCATCCGTCCGGTTGGCATTGTCCCAGGACTCGAATACTTCGTAATCGATAAGGGCATTTATCTTGAGGCTGTGCTTTCCGTCCACCTTCTTTTTCAGTGAAGGAAAGGAGATAGAGTATTGAGAAATATCTCCGTTAGCCAATCCGTTTTTGTCACGGTGTAATTCGTTGTGATCATAGGAGGCATAAATCCAGGAAAGGGATTTATCGGCACCGATCTTTTCCGGAGAATCGCTTAGCGTAGCAAAGAGCTTCACAAAGCTCACTCCGTGTTTTTTGAGTGAGTTCAGGGCGTCCAGGAAGGGCGCTGATATGCTGTCTTCCAGGAGTCGGGCATAGGTGTTATAGGCACCGATTCCGGAGACATACTGATCGGCAACTACTTCCGACTCCCATCCTGTTTCTTTATCGAGTAGGCGTAACGATGTGATTCGCTGTCCATCGTGATTTAAACCTGTTACTCTGGTATTGCAGCGTACCTCTCCGCCTTTTGAGACAATACCAGATACAATAGCGTCGATCATGTGTTCCGATCCGTAAGCAGGGTAATAAACCCCTTCCTTGTGGTTGTTAACCAACAGGGCGTGCTTTAGAAATGCGCTTGTACTGGGCGGAAGGCCGTAATCGGTCCAATGAGAACCAATGAAGCTAATGAGTCGTTCGTCGTTAAAGGTTCGGGCCAAATAGGCCTCTGTGGTAAGCATAGCCAACTTTCCGATCTCCGTTTCCAGGAGTTCCAATTGTTGGCTTTTGTCGTTTTCAATGGACGAAAGCGTATAGTTGCGATACCATTGGGTTATGGATGCGATGTCCTTATAGTATTGTTTGATCGCTTCAGCTTCTTCGGGAAACTGCTCGGTAAGGACTTCGATCTGTTGATCCTGTCCGGCGTATACCGTATATATTTCTTCCGGGAAATGAAATTTTATGAAGTCTTCCGGCAAGCGGTCCCAATAGCCCTGACCTTGAGTCATAAGAGCCATAAGCTTGCTGAACATAGTGTTGGGTTCCAGCTCGCCTACCTGATGGATGCCAATTTCGAACGGAACATTATCCTTGTTATAGAAGGACTGTGAAAGTCCTCCCGGCTGGACGTGCTGTTCTATGACAAGGACTTTCTTGTCGTAAATGTGAGACAGAAAGCTGGCACATGCCAGAGAACCTATTCCGGATCCGATGATTGCTATGTCGTACGTTGATTGAGCCATTTTTTATCGCTTTTCCAAATTATTCACACACTACAAAGGCAATGGCATATTCGCTATCGTGCGAAATCGACACTTCAATGTTTGTTATGTTTTTTTGATTGATGATATCATTGACCAGACCATAGGTGATCACCGAAGGTTTACCCACTGAGTCCTTTATGACTTCTATTTCCGTAAGCCTTCCGATGCCCCTGGAAAAACCTATCCCGAGCGCTTTGAGCAAAGCTTCCTTGACGGCAAATTTTCCAGCAATTGATTTTATGTTGGAACCATCTTCGTTAGGAGCAAGGATCATTTGCCTGCCTTGCAACTTGTTGCGACGGACAAACTGTTCTATCCTGGAGATCTTGATGATATCGGCACCTATGGTAATGGACATATGATAGTTTTTAATGAGAAAATTGATCTTCCCACATTACGTTAATTGTAGTTGGCCTTCAACAAATTCGTTGATGGAATTCACCGATTGAAAGATTCCCATGTCGTCATCGGAGATGGTAATCTCAAATTCGTTGTTAATGGCAACCGCCAGTTCAAGGGCGTCTACAGAATCAAGGCCTAGTCCTTGTTCTTCTTCAGGTTCGAATAGCAGAACGTCATCTCCGATATCCTGTGGGTCATGTCTAAGATTCAATCGATTCACGATCAATTCTTTGATTTTCAGTTTTCTTGTTTCAGTGTTCATTTTTCTATTTATTAAGTGATTATTACGCGATTAAAAGTCCGCCGTCAATGAGCAATACCTGACCGGTCATGTAACCTGCGGCATCAGACAGCAGGAAGAGAACTACCGAGGATACTTCTTCCGAAGTTCCAAAGCGTTTCAGCGGAATTACTTCCTTATAGCCCTCGTCCTGTTTGGTGGCATTTTCCAGCATCCCGGTGGCAATAAAGCCCGGGGCTACTGCATTCACCCGTACATTGAAGTCGGCCATTTCTTTAGCTGCGACCTGGGTGAGTGAATTCAAAGCGCCTTTGGTTGAACTGTAGACCGATTGGCCTTTAAGACCTCCCATAGACGCTGCCGAGCTAACATTGACGATGGATCCGTGTTTTTGACCGATCATAACGGCCGCAACATGCTTAAGCACAAGGAAATTTCCAAGAAGGTTGATATCAACTGCATTCTTATATTTCTCCAGTGACTGCATGGCTATGAACCCGCGCACCAGGATACCTGCGTTGTTGACCAGACTGTCGATGCGTCCAAAATGTTCTTTGATCGCTTTGATCATTTGTTTCACTTCGTCTTCCTGGGTGATATTGGCCTTGTAAGCCACAGTATCGATGCCTAGGGCTTTGATATCGGCGACAAGTGCATCTGCTTTGTCTTTGTTTGAGTTGTAATGGAGTACAGGTATGGCGCCATTCTCGGCCAGTTTAAGGCAGATGTCGGTTCCTATTCCACCGGTGGCACCGGTGACCAGAACAACTTTGTCTTTTACGTCTATAATGGTGTTCATTCGATTGGTTTTTCCGGTTATACGGCTATGATCATACTGAAGCAGTTCCCTCCAATGTGATAGCTGTTAACCATGACATATTTTTGATCGTTATCCTCGCTCTTACTGCGCATGGCTTTCACATAACCGGCTGCAGCGGCAAACCCGTCGGAGGCTCCGAAAGTCTCTCCGAGAACTTGTTTTACGTAGTGTACTTCAGGTGCTTTGTCCGGCCACAATTGTGCTATGGCTTCAGATTCCGACTCCATTTGATGACTGTCCTCTCGGCTTAAAGAAACAATGAGATCAATCTTATCCGCGGGAACCTCACTGCGTAGCAGTGCGTTCTTCATACAGCCCTGGATGGACTGTGGTGTGATGTAGCCAAAGTTATCGATGGATTTCTCTACCTGCTGAATATTGGAAGTGACACCGTATCCGCAGACTTCAAATAAGATCTCAGCATTGCGGTTCTTGGCGAATTCAGCGTCCTCAACGAACATCATTACAGCACCTTCAGACATGCAAGACAGGCTTGCTTCTTTTGGAAGTCCGTTGCCATTAATAACCTTTCGGGTAGTGTAGGCTGCCTCAACTTCGGGTGACAACTCTTCAAAACCACCGGCCAGGATAGCCTTGGCTTTCTTTTGGCGAATTACATCATAAGCGTATGCGATGGGATTGTATCCGGAGACGGTGGTATTGTATCCACGACTCTTCATTAAGACCGTGATAGCGCCCGGAGCGGCATTCCCTACCGTATATGGGAACAATAGCGGACTTGCCGAATCCAATCCGAGTTCGAACCCGGAATTGATGAAATCACGAGCACTTACAATGGGTCCGTAGGCCGTACAAAAGATACCGCCAACGTCGTTGATCGTATTTTCATCGATTTCGATCGCTGCCTCCTCCAGGCAAGTGATAGCAGACATCATGGCAATCTTGGTCAGACGGTCCATGCGTCGCTGGTTCACTTTCTTAAATTGGCCCAGTTCTTCTTCCAGCACAGCATCGTTTATGTGGGAAGTATCGGCATTCCCTGCCTGGTCATAGTTCTTGGCAAAATGATTTAGCCCGTTACCTATGGGTGAACTCACTCCTATAGATGTGATAACAACTTTAGATGTATTTGCATTCATGGCGTATTATTTTTCGAAATTGTATGTTATTATGCCCTTGCCTACCAACCGGTCGTCTACTTTGGCTTCAACCGAAACCTTCACGAACTTGCCGAATAGATTGAGCAGTTTACTTTCAATGGTAATGGTGTCCCCGGGAAGGATGAAATCAATGAACTTGAAGTTGTTGAGTTGAGCGATATAGCCTTTCTTGGAGTACTCTTCGTGCTCCGCTATCATTACTCCTCCCACCTGGGCGCTTGCCTCAACCAATAGAACTCCGGGGAATACCGGATCGCCTGGAAAGTGTCCCACCAGGTAGGGGTCTGTCATGCTTACGTTCTTAATCCCGATGGCCATCTCCTTATCTACGGAGACGATCTTATCTACAAATAAGAATGGGAACCGTTGCGGTATTCTGTTGGTGATTTGCGTATGTGTTAATCCAGCCACTTTATAAGGTTATTGGTTACTAGTGCGAGGAGCGTTGTGTGATTCGCATTTTTGAACCTGAACGGGTCGGTGCAGATGTCATTTCTCTCCTCATTTGTTAAACACGTTTTGTTCATTTTATGGAGCGCACTTTGTTTTTCGGCACGGCAGTTGTCTTTCTGAAAGACACTAGTCCACAATACATTACGCTACATCACAAACCTATACCTTAATCATCGCTAAGGTGCCGGAATAGGGCATAAAAAAAGTAAGGCACTGCCTTACTTTTTTAGTTTTTATGGGGGTTAGCAACTATACGAAGCCCTTTTCCCGGGCTATTTGGATGAGTTCTTTGTCATCGCCGCTGGTAACATCGAATATTTGTTTGAGATGTCGTTTTCGCTTTTCAATTCCGGCTATGGACAGCGGCAGAATCTCCGGGAGATTTTTCATTTTGGTTCCTATGGAGAGCTCGTAGATCAGTTGCCGGTCAATATTATCGAGCAGAAAATCATTCGAAACTTCTTTGCGCAACAGCTTGGTCACGGTTTTGCTGTAGTAGGGAGGATCGGTAAGTACTGTTTTAATTGCCGTTACCAATTCTTCGGGAGCAACATCGTTCTTGATTAAAAATCCATCGGGGTCTATGCTCTTAAATATACTGTGGATACGATAATTGTCATTGAAGGTAGTGGATACTACAATGCGCGTTTTGGGCAACAACTGCCTAAGCTTAAGCCCCAGATCTTCTCCCGACAGTATTTTGGCATCCGTCGAGGGAGGGAGCCTGATGTCAAGAAAAACGCAGTCCAATGGTTGTTGGCGTTCGGCAATGTATTTGATCTTGTCGTACGCCATATCACAATTGTGAGCTACATCGATGGCGAAGGTGATATTTTCATCAGACTTGCTAATACTGGAGAAAGCACTCTTATAGGCTTCAGAGATGAGTGGGTGGTCGTCAATTAGTAGGATGTGATATCGTTTTGGTTTCATGGTTCATTATTATAGTGGTAACCGAAGTGCTATTTGGGTACCTGATTCGGGATTTGATTGTAGGTCGAAGGAGCCATTGAGGTTTGTAACTCTGGACTCCATATTCTTAAGGCCTATGCCTTTGCGGTTCTTTTTGCGAACAAAGCCTATTCCATCATCCTTAATGGTAACGACCAATTGTCGCTCAACAATGGAGAAGGACAGAATTACTTTGGACGCTTTTGCATATTTAATCGTGTTTTGCAATGCTTCCTGAATGATGCGATAGATGTTTACCTTATGAAGCTGATCTATCTTGTCCCAGGAAATCTCTTCGGCAATATGTATTTCATAGCTGTAGTTCCCAATCTTACTGTTAGCCTTCAGCATTTTCTGGATCAATTGGATAAAGCTCATCCCGGAACTTCCAATATTATTACTTAGATCGTGTGAGATCTCGCGAATCTCTTTTTCTATTTCCTGAAGTTCTCCCAGGAAGGAATTGTGCTGGTCGATGGTCTCGTCATCACCGGATAGCTCCAGGAATCCCAGACCCACGCGTGTTCCGAAGAGCTTTCCTAATACCCCGTCATGCAATTCTTCCGAAATCCTCTTGCGCTCTTTAATTCTACCTTCTTCCAACTTGGCCTGCTGTTTTAGAGTAAGCAGGAAGATACGCTCGTTGGCCTGCTGTTGAGCCGTTTGAAGTTCCAGTTTCTGACTTCGGGTGCGCTGGGCATTGGCATAATATAAGGCCGACATTAGAACCAGTACTCCCAGGCCAATAAACAGTATGTTGTTCTTGTCGCGGGATAGCTTTCTGTTGGCTTCGATATATTGTCCGGTCTCAAAGGCTATGCGCGCAAATTTATTCTGAATGGCCCGTTCGGAGTCCATGAGACTGTCGTTGAACGCAATATAGGCGTCGAGGTGTTCTTTAGATCTCCCGGGATCCAGCTGTGACAGCAGTTGCAGCGCGGTTAGGTAGTCCCTGTTATTTTTGACCTCCCTTGAGTATTGTTTGGCCCGTAGAGCATAACCAAGGGCTTTTGGTGTGTCCAATGCAGTTTTGTGGTACTGCGCAAGGTGCAGTGTATTGACACTAATTCCGGATTTATGTTGAAGACTGTCACGAATGTGCAATGCTTCCATAAATCCCTTGTTCACTCCGAGCGTATCCCCGGAAAGCAGGCCGGCATACGACTTATTGTCCAGGAGGCGTGCATACAACAGAGCGTTTCTTTGCTTTAGGTTTTCAGATTCCAGAGCTTTCGAGAACTCGGTTTTGGCCTTGTCATATGCTCCCATGGCGGAATAGATCAACCCCAAATTATTGAGTGCCCCTTCTTCGTAAAAAGCATTGTTGTCTTTTACCTTTGTGCGATAGGTCTGGGCTTCCTTATGATATTGCAGCGCCTTGTCGTAGTTCTTGATGTCCAGGTTCAAAGTTGATAAATGATCGTATGAGGCATACAGGGATTTGTTCTTTTCTAATGATTTGAACTTGTCGATGGCCTCCACGATGAGTGCTTCACTTCCGTAGTAATCTCGAAATCGTCCTTTTATGAAAGACATCCCGAAGAGCATTTTGGCCGACAGGTAGGGTTCGTTGGCCGCTTCAAAAAATAATTCGGCATTGTGATAATAGTAGTAGGCGCTGTCGAACACCTGGCTCCTCTTGAAGTAGTTGGCGTAATTCCAATAGGTGTCGCCCATGGTAAAGGTGTCTCTCACCTTTTTGGCGAGATCGAATGCCTCTCTGTTAATATTTCTGAAGTTGTTTGAGTCTTTCAGTCTCAGGTATTCATAAGCAATTGTGCTCAACATTCTTGACTGCAGACTATCTTCGGGAAGACTCTTGGTTATCACATAAGCATTGGCCAATCGGTTCTTCTTGAAAAGCATGCTACTATCCGATATTTTAGCCTGCTTTAAGAGCATAGCAATACTGTCCCTTTGTAATATATGACCAATGTCGTCCGTCCCATTAGGACTACAACGGCTAAAGAAACATAAAATTAAAAGAGAGAAAACAACGGGGAAGAACGTTGAAATTGCTTTCAAGGATATCGTTTTCTAGTATTAAAAATACAAAAAAAGCCTTTAACTACTAGTTAAAGGCATGTCTAATTTTAAGGTTCAGATTTTATCCGTTTTCGTCTTTTTCCGTTTCGTCAACGGTATTGGAATCGTCTCCTGTTGCCTGTTCGGTAGGGTCGTTCTGGTATTCGTCCGCCAGGCGTTCGGGTGTACAAGAGAATAATGTTGCAATGATTCCTACTATTAATATTGAGCTTCTTAAAGTTTTCATGATGTGTAAGTTTATAATGGTTTAACAATAGGGTCTGTACGGGTCGGGTACAAACCACTGTTAGTGCACTATGTTTGGTGATCTGGTTGATTTATCACCTTTGAAGCTTCATGAGCTAAAGTATAGACCCTCGTGGTCCCCAACAAGATTTTAAAAGCGGTTTTAGTGATTTTGGAAGTTCTGTGAGTGAAACCCTGATTTTTGAGAGGAAAATCAATTCATCGAAACACAGACATTTCTCGACAATGAAGAATTGATGCGCTCCACATTGTCCATGAATGTCTTGGTAAAGGGGATTTGATGAGCATGTTTTCTAATGATACACAGTGCTTTACCATATTGAATACGGGTTATGTAATCACTATTAATAATATAGCTTTTATGAATTCGAAGAAAGTTCTTAGGTAAAATATCAGTGAATGTCTTAAGGGTTTTGAAAGCACCTACCACTGAGCCGTCACTTAGGTGGAAGTCGGTCGTGTTGTTGTCGGCCTTCAGAAACAAAATCTCATCAGTGTTAAGATAGTGGTAATCCTTGTAGGATTTAAGGCAGATCACCTTACTCCCAGTCATCGGGTGTTTTTTTTTGTAGTTAAGGATGCATTTTCGAATGGCTAATTCATTAGCCGGTGTAAGCAGATAATCGAAGATGTCTTGTTTAAAGACTTCATACGCCATGTCTTTGGTAGCGGAAAGCACTACTATGGATGGTTTGTTCTTGGCGTACTGCTGAATTTCAGAAATAAGTTCGAAAGGCTTTATATCCGCGGCATCAATATTTAGGAAGATGAGGTCCGGTGATGTCTTCAGTACTGTGTTAAGAGCTTCCTCGTATTCACTGGAAGATCCCATGTAACGCATATCGATAAACTCGTCTATGACCGACTTGATCATCGCCGTTGTCCGGGTATCTTTTTCTATGATGAAGTAATCTCTCAACACAAGTAGGTTTACCTGGATAAAAGTATTTTGTTTAAGTAGTGGGTGAGTATGGATATGTATTACTTATTATAAGGACAGCTCCTACTTTTTTGCCTTTTTTGATCTGTTTATGCTTTGTAAATAGCTGTTAAACAAAGAATTGAAAGCCCCTGTATTATCAGGGGAATCCGGCTTTTCAAAAATTGGATTTGCGGGCGGGCGTTTGTAGAAGCTCAAAAAAGGTTAAACAAAATTGACTTTTGCAAAACGACGATCGGAACCAACTTCTCATATAAAACAATAAAGCCCGCTGAGAAGCGGGCTTTTATATTGGGGAGGAAATTTAGTACGCTTTTACTTTACTTGGTGTAAGTAGCAATGGCTGTAACTGTGGTCGTAATTGTAAAACCTAAATCAGGGTCAGTAACAGTCTCTTCTTCGGTAGCTGAGATACGCAGGGTGTTCTCAGTCAATTCGACAATAGTACCGGTGCTGGTCTCGCCGCCGGAAGTAATGGTAAGCTCACTTCCATTAAGTTCCCAGGTGCCGCTGTCGAAAAGCGTAAGTCCGGTAACAGTTTCCGTAGATGATTGTCCCAGAACGGTCGTTGTTAGCTCAAGACTGTAGGTTCCTTCGGAAGTAAACTCATTAGGGTCACTGCTAATGTTAAGGGTGTAGTTCTCGTCAAAAGACTCCCCTGTAAAATCGGCAGTAATCGTTTGTCCTGAAGCTTCCGTAACGGTGGTTCCGCTATAGTCAACTCCGGTTCCGGTCCAAAGACCAAGAATCAGATCCACATCAGGAGTACCGCCGTCGTCATCGTTGTTCTTGCACGAAGCAAAAACGGTTACCAGGGCCGCTAATGCGATCAGTTTAAATGTCCTCATAGTAGTAATAGTGTTTAAGGTTTAAAAATAAAACGCCAAAAATACACTATATTTTAACTATGAGGTGTGAAAACCTAATTTAATCGCTCAAAAGTGAATCGCTCAAGAATATTGGTTGAAGTGCTCGTCTGCCCATCAACTTCATCGCGGTTGCTGCTAATTTGATATCTGAGGCGATTGTTTGTGAGTTCCAGAATGGTCCCTTCCAGAACGTCGTCGCCATCGGTAAGTGTGATCCGATTGTCTTCCAGTGACCAGGTGCCATTCTCTGAAGTGAGAATTATACCCTGAGATAATGACGTTTGACCATCACTATTGGTTATAAATAAATCCAGGGTAAAATTGCCCGATCGTGAGTAATTAGGCGGGTTCTCACCGAAAAAGATCGTCGAATTAAAGTCATAGCCCTCGCCATTAAAAGTAGATGTAGTTGCGCCATCGGCACTAACAATGGTAAGTGTGCTTCCCTCAACGGTATACGCAATGAACCTCCAGGTTCCAACGAGCGTACCGGTCCTGTCGGTTACCGGAGTGTCGTCGCCCGTACTCGAACATGCCGAGAGCACTACGGTAAGCGTTAGTAATAGTATTTTCAAGCCCTTCATAACAAAATTTTTATAGGAAAAAGGTACGGATTTCTCCGAAAACCGGGTAAGAGATTATAATTTATGACTTTTATACCGATCTTGGGACTCCACGGAATTAACGTTCCATGGCAAAGGCCTCCTGTATGTGCAGGTGCGCACAATCCGACTGACACTTCCCGTCCTCAATGAACTGCAATGGTTTTTCCGTGTGTACAATCCCTTCGTTCTGTACTTTGAGCAGGTGCCAGTCGTCCATTGTCAGCAGTTCGCCATGGATGCGGAGCGACTTTCCAACATGTGGCAGGATAGAGGCGTCCAAAGGCTGTCCTTCCTCATTTACAAGCATGAGGTATTTTGGTCCGTCCGGGTCATCCGTGGTTGCCAAAACAGGTGGAATGCCGCCACTTATGCAGCGAACGGCACAGCTTCGATGTATCTTCCCGTGTCCGGGTTTCATAACGCCAAAGAAGCACTTGGGGTCGACGATCTCTCCTTCAAATACCTGATTGCCCATTGAATGCGCCTCAGGAAGGGGTGTTGCCTCCGAATTACTTATCGAGACGTCCTCCTCAATCACTACCTGCAACACTGTTTTTCCGTCATAGTAAATGAGATTCCCTTCGATGTCCAGGGTTTTCTGATGAACGTCTCCCAATTTTCTCATAACACCCAAGACACTTCGCTTTCCAAAGCCAACGAGCAATACATTTTGAATTTCTCCGTCTTCCGAAACAGTTCGCAACAGAGGATAAGGCGATTCGTGATATACCCCTGTAAGCTTTGTCTTTTTAGTAAGCTCGAAGGTGCTGTTCGCAAAGGGCTTTTGGAAGAATGCAAAAAGTGCCGCTCCCAATACCAGTATCGCCACAATACCAAGCACGGTTCGTTTCAGTTTTTTTCGGGTGGACGGGCCTACTTCGTCCAGGTAGCCTACAAAAAATTCATCATTCTTCTTCATCGCGATCATGTATGTATACGGGGGTCACTTCGGTACCCTCCGGACGGGGTTCGGGATTTATGTAAACTGTAGCGCCTATCAATTTGAGCTCATAGGTGGCTATTTTTTCGGTAAATGGGGGTGGTGATTGGCCGTTGTGCGGCAAATACTGATATCCATGCCAGGGACAGGTGATGCAACCGTCGATGATCTTTCCTTCACCCAACGGACCACCCTGGTGCTTACAGACATTATGTACAGCCGATAGCTTGCCCTCATGCTTAAATATGGCTACGCGCTCTTTCCCCACGGTAAATATCTTTGCCCGGGTATCTTCAATTTCTGAAATGGCGCATACTTGTAACCATCCTCTTTCGTCTTCTTCGGGCCCGTTGCTGTCCTTTCGTACTTCTTTGACTCCTGCTGTCACATGGAGTCCGGCAACGACAAAAAAGCCGACGATCAGGAACCCCATGGTGAAGGGGGATGTCTCCTGCTGAAACGCCCCCAGGAATACGTGCATGATAATAAGAGCGTATGCCAGATACACCAGCATATGCAATCGCTTCCAGACTTTGGGTGACAAATTCTTCAGAAAAAAATCATGACTCGTAGCCGCCATGGCAAATAAGATCAGTAATGCCAAAAAGCCCAGCACCTGAAACGGAAATTGGGTCAAAGAACCGTATTCCATATTCGAGGTGAAAATCGAGTATATGGGGTTCACATCACCCAGGGCGTGAAACTGAAAAATCGAAAATCCGCCGTGAATCAGTGCAGCCAGGAACATGCTTACGCCCAGGTGTCGCCGGTTATAGAGAAGCGGCATGAAGCGGGAGTCCAGGCGCGATAGCGGCCCGATAACCAGGATGATATGCAGCATGATAACCGCTAATGAACCGAACGACCGGATGACAAGCGTTTCAATACTCGTTTCCGAATTAAAAGCGAATGTCAGGCCGGCAAAGACTACAAGGTATAACACCATCCCAAGGGCAATGAGCCGGTCGTAGGTTTTCTTGTGCTTATTCCAAAGCACCATTTGATAATCGAGTCCCATTATTCTTCAGGATTGGTTATTTGGACGTTCTCTGTTGGGTCAGTTATGGACTCCTTGTCGATAGATAGTCCCTTTACCGAGAAAAACAGCAGTATAGGAATTGCGATCAGCAGAGCGATCCAGATATTTCTATGGGTTTTGAACATTCCGGAAGTCATATCATTCGGTATTGGTTCGTTTTAGTTTTCCGATTAGAAATGGCCAGGTAGCGATCGCTCCGGGAAACAATAGTAATCGGACTTTGAATTTGCTGTTCTGAATCAGCGGATCGATACGCCCTGCGCCTTTGATCACGAAGTAGATGCCAAAAAGCAGTCCCATGCCGAAATAGACAGCGAGAATGATCACGAATACGTTAATTACCGTCAACATCTAGATCAAATTTACATCACATACGATATCCAACAAGGCAGGTCCGTCATACTCTCGCATCCGGATCATAGCGGCTTCGAGGTCTTCGGCTTTTTCCACCCGAATACCCAGAGCGCCACAGTTATTCGCAAATTGGGCAAAATTTGGATTATGTAGGCTGGTTTGCCATACGTCTACTTCGGCAGCTCGTTGTTCCTTGGAGATCTTACCCAGTTCGGAATTGTTAAGCAGTACGTGTTTGATATTCATATTGTACTTGACAAGGGTCATCCATTCCCCCAGATACTGACCCAATCCGCCGTCGCCGGAAACCGACCAGATAGGACGTTCTTTGCCCTGAGCAGCCCAGGCACCCATAGCGGCAGGAAGGGCAAATCCGATCGATCCGAGGTATCCGGACATCAAAATAGATTGGTTATGCGGTTCAAAATAACGGCCAAAAGAATAGGTGTTATTTCCTACGTCTACGGCGATCACGGCATTTTCCGGTACCACTCGATTCATCACATCGAAAACCGCGATGGAACTCAGTCCTTTTTCACTTTGGTCTTTCAATCGGCTTTCCTTTTCAGTACGCCAAATAGCCCAGCGTTCGGCAATCTCGTTGCGCTGATCTAAGGTATTCAGCTTGCCCTGAGTAGCCTGTTCAATGAGTTGTAGCGTTTCGGAAATCTCTCCCCAGAGCGCTGCATCGATCTTGTGGAACTTGCTCAACGCCATGGGGTCGAAGTCTACCTGTATGATAGGTTTTTTAGGTGTAATGCCTGTATGATTGGAGAACGAAGCTCCAAATACAATGAGGAGGTCGCTTTCATTCATAAACCAGGAGGCAATAGGCGTTCCACTGCGCCCCAACACGCCACAGCCCAACTCGTGGGAATCGGGAATAAGGCCTTTACCCTTAAATGTGGTTATGACCGGACAGTTCAGTTTCTCGGCAAAGGCAATGATGGCATCCATTTGAAAACGCGCTCCATGACCCACAATAATGGCCGGTCGTTTGGAAGCTGTGATCATATCCACGGCTTTGTCCAGCACCTGTCGCGGGGGAGAAATATTAAGCGGAGTGATACGACCCTCCGGAGTTTGTGCTTTTTCGTTCTTCGGTTTTGCGGTGAAAGCCACTTCGTCGGGGAAGG
>CAZTLE010000028.1:0-28380 GCA_964614415.1 uncultured Aureitalea sp.
AATGCTCTTTCTGAACTTCCGGGAAGTATTTTTGATAGTCATTGATTGTTTCGGGATCATTCAGATCAATATCGGCCACCTCTGCAATCAGCGGACTGTCCGTAAATATTTTCTGTGCAATACGTTTAAATACAGGACCGGTAACATCCGCTCCGTAATATCCTTTGGTCGTGCTTGGCTTGTGGATCACCACTATACATGAGTACTTTGGGTTCTCGGCGGGGAAATACCCGGCAAACGAAGAAATATAGCGCCGGTTCTGTGCCCAATCGGGATCCGTATACTCGGTCCTTGCGGTCCCTGTCTTTCCGGCCATTGAAAAGTGCTCGGAATACAACGGCTGACCGGTACCTCGCTTCACAACATTCTTAAGTACTTCGTGCATCTTGTTCAGTGCCGTTGTGGAACATATCCTGTCATTGATGATCTCCGTATCATAGGTCGCAATCACATTACCACGTGCTCGCACTTCTTTGATGAACCGGGGACGCACCATTACACCATCATTAGCTATAGCGTTGTAGAAAGTCAATGTTTGTAAGGGCGTAAGCTGTAAATTGTATCCATAGGCTATGGATGGGAGGGCATTGCGGCTCCAAATCTGATCCCCCGGTTCCGGAATTACCGGCCGCCCCTCTCCCAAAATGGGGATGCCAACTCTTTGATCCAGACTCCATTCCTTGAACCGGTCAATCAACTTCTGAGGATCTTTGGCGTAATTGTCATCGATGAGGGTAGCCATTCCAATGTTCGAGGACACCTCAAGAGCACGTGCAGCCGAGATCACACCAAAACCACCCCGGCGGGAGTCATTGATATCACGGCCGTAAAATCGTTTTACGCCATTCTTCGTATCGACCACCGTACTGGTATCGATCACCTTGTCCTCCAGGGCGGCCAGGAAGGCCATGACCTTGAAGGTAGAACCCGGTTCGTGAGACTCTCCCACCGCGTAGTTAAGCTTTTCGTAATATGTGCCAAGGCTGGTGCGACCCAGATTGGATACCGCTTTGATCTCTCCGGTAGCCACTTCCATCACGATCACGCTACCATGCTCAGCTTCATAGAATTCCATCTGCTTTAACAGGGCATGGTGGGCAATGTCCTGGATGTTGACATTGATCGTAGAAATAATGTCATATCCGTCCTGCGGTTCCACCTCATTGTCATCGGATACCGGTTTCCACTGTCCTTTGGCGATCTTCTGCTTGAGGCGACGACCTTCTTTTCCGCGCAGAAATTCATCGAAAGCTCCTTCGAAACCGACTTCATACACTCCGGGTTGATCGCGCAGTTCGTTTCCTACCAGACGTTCACCTACTTTACCCAGCGGATGCTCCCGAACTGTTTTTTGATCGGCAATAAAACCACCTTTGTAGGGACCTAAATTGAAGAGTGGGAAGCTCTTTACTTTCACATAGTCTGAATATCCGAGATCGGATACCACAAGCATATAGCGGTTCTTGTTAGCGCGCGCCTTTCGGAATTTATCTTGATAGTAGGAAGTCGATCTGCCAAACATGCGGCTCATCTCTTTGGAGAGCGGTCCGATGTAGGTGGTGAAATTCTCTTCGGAAACGGTTACCGCATCAAAGCGGATATCGTACTTGGGAACCGAAGTGGCCAAAAGGCTTCCATCATCGGCATAGACATTGCCTCTGTTTGCAGGAATTGTAAAGTTCTGAGTGGTGTTCTTCTCGGCCAGGTCCCGGTATTGTTCTCCTTCTACAAACTGAATTTTCACCAGTTGATAAGAGACGAGCAGGGCGAAGACGAACATACACCCGACGATAAAGTAGAAGCGGTTTAATATGTTCTTTTCTTCAAATGCCACCGCTAATTTCCGTTTCTTGTTATCTTAATTTTTTGAGGCGGCGTGACCGAAGGTTCCAAACCTCGCTGAGACATCGCCGTTATAATCCTACTTTCCATACGCAATTGCATGAGCTTCATGCGCAGGTCGACGTATTCGCTTTTCAGCTCTTTTACATCATTATTCAACTCAGCAATGCGATGCACTTTACGATCGGCACTGTGAGAACTGGCGATCATTATAAGCGCCAGGACGGAAAGGAAAATGATAAAGCGCCAGTTCTTAAAAGCATCGTCGCTTACCAGAAACTTTCCTTTAATGATATTATATACGTTCTTGTTCATTTATCTTAACTGGAGATCGAGTGTCAGCCTGAACGCAGTCGAAGGCTGATGTATCGAGATCTCTTTATAATTTTTCAGCTACACGAAGCTTGGCGCTTCGGGCCCTGCTATTCTCGTTAATCTCTTCTTCTGAAGGCGCCATAAACTTACCTACCGGCTTAAAAGGCACCTCTACCCTGCCAAACACATCCTTCTCAGGCTCTCCTTCGAACAGCCCATTCCGCATATAGCGTTTCACCAATCGATCTTCCAAAGAGTGATAGGAAATGAGGCTGAGTCGGCCACCGGGTTTTAACACCTCAGCCGTTTGCAATAGAAATTCCTTAAGTGCCTCCAGTTCCTGGTTCACTTCAATGCGTATCGCCTGGTACACCTGTGCCAGGGTCTTATTTTCTTTGTTTCTGGGTAAAAATCTGCGTAGTGTTTCCTTTAATTGATCACCGGTCGAAATAGGAGCTTGCTGTCTGGCTTCGACGATAACTCTGGCCATTCCCGCAGCAGCCCGCAATTCCCCGTACTGTGAGAGTATTTTTCTAAGCGCTTCTTCAGCATATGTATTTATAACGTCAAAAGCAGAGAAATCCTTGTTCTGATCCATCCTCATATCGAGTTCGGAAGAAAAACGTGTCGAAAAACCGCGTTCAGGCTCGTCAAACTGATGGGACGAAACCCCAAAGTCACCCAGAATACCGTCCACCTGTGTATGACCGTAAAACCGGAGGAAGCGTTTTAAGTACCTGAAGT
Source organism: uncultured Aureitalea sp. (assembly GCA_964614415.1). Classification (GTDB taxonomy): domain Bacteria; phylum Bacteroidota; class Bacteroidia; order Flavobacteriales; family Flavobacteriaceae; genus CAZTLE01. The sequence goes on from CAZTLE010000028.1 coordinate 2,902, forward strand.
TTTCATTGATGAGCTGAAATCTAGGATCGTCAATGGCATTTTGAAGTGCATCCGTATCCTGATCGAAGGCAATGAGCTTTCCGTTGGGACTTAACCGTTTGAGGATTTCCCGGGAATGCCCTCCGCCGCCAAAGGTCACATCCACATATACCCCATCGGGTTGGATGTTGAGCCCGTCTACAGTTTCGGTCAACAATACCGGTCTATGATATTCCATCAGAAGCATCGCTTGCATCACCCATTACTTCTTCAGCCAAATCCGCAAAGTCACTGGCTGCGTCATCAATGGCCTGTTCGTATTTATCCTTGTCCCAGATTTCAACAATGTTAATCGCAGAGGAAACAACCAACTCCTTATCGATCCCCGCAAAGGCGGTGAGATCTTTGGGAATTAATATTCTTCCTGCTGCATCGAGTTCTACAGTTCTAACTCCAGCCGTAAAACGACGAATGAAGTCGTTGTTCTTTCTGTTGAACCGATTCAGGCCACTCACCTTGGCCATGAGCGCGTTCCACTCGTCCATGGGATACAACTCAAGACAAGGCTGAAAAACGGCACGTTTAATCACAAAGCCCTTGCCCGCAACCGCGGCCAACTGCTTCTTGAGATCGGCCGGGATCATTACCCGTCCTTTCACGTCTGCCTTACACTGATATGTCCCTATTAAGTTGAGCATCGGAACCCCTCCCGAATAACATTTAACTCCAAATATAGAAAACTATTACCACAATTTACCACATTTTCCCACATTGTTGATAAGTTTTCCCACAACGCTCAAAAGGGGGTAAAAATTTTGAAACACGCGTCGAAGTTGTATATTCAATGCTGAAATAAATTTGTGTACTTTTGCGGAGTCAATTTTAGCACGTGACAATGGGGCACCAATTAAAGCAAGAAGGAAAATTTTCATACCTCGAACTGGGCGAAGGCACACCCATCATCATTATGCATGGTCTTATGGGTGGACTTAGCAATTTTAATGGTGTGGTAGACCATTTTCCGAAACAGGGATATAAGGTTCTCATCCCTGAACTTCCCATTTACTCTATGCCGTTACTGAAGACCAATGTGAAGAACATCGCTGTCTTCGTTTCGGAATTCATAAACCATAAAGGTTTTGAGCAGGTTATCCTTCTGGGTAACTCTTTGGGAGGTCATGTAGGGCTCTTGTGCACCAAGTTGTTTCCCGACAAGGTAAAAGCATTGGTCATCACAGGTAGCTCGGGATTGTATGAAAGTGCCATGGGAGAGACCTATCCGAAGCGTGGTGATTACGATTACATCCGGAAAAAGGCAGAAGCTGTTTTTTACGACCCTGCCGTTGCTACCAAGGAGATCGTTGACGAGGTCTACGCCTCTGTAAACGACAGAAATAAGCTCATCCGTACATTGTCCATCGCCAAGAGTGCCATACGACACAACATGGCAAAGGACTTACCCAACATGCCAAATCCAACATGCATCATCTGGGGTAAGAACGATACCGTTACACCTCCTGAAGTGGCTGAGGAGTTTCATGCCTTGTTACCCGATTCCAACCTATACTGGATTGATAAATGCGGTCATGCTGCCATGATGGAGCACCCCGACGAGTTTAACCGTATCCTGCACGAATGGTTGCAGGAACGCGGCTTCTAAGTTAGTATCATGTTAATCAAATCGGCCGAATTTGTAGTGAGCAACAGTGATGTTGCCAAATGCCCCAATAACAGGCTTCCCGAATATGCTTTTATTGGCCGGTCCAATGTGGGTAAATCGTCGCTCATCAACATGCTAATGCAACGGAAAAGCCTGGCCAAGACTTCAGGCAGGCCCGGAAAGACACAACTCATCAATCATTTTCTGATCAATAAGAACTGGTACCTGGTCGACCTACCCGGGTACGGCTATGCGCGCGTTTCCAAAAGCGAAAAGAAGGTATTTCAGAAGTTTATTACGCAGTATTTTCGAAAACGTCAACAATTGGTACTTGCTTTCGTGCTGGTAGATTGCCGTCACGAACCTCAGAAGATAGATCTGGAATTCATGCGATGGATGGGTGAGAACGAGATTCCCTTCTCTATTATTTTCACGAAAGCAGACAAGCTGAAGGAAAACGCGCTTGAACGCAATGTTAAGCATTACGTAGAAGTTCTGTTGGAAAGTTGGGAAGAGGTTCCACCCTATTTCATTACGTCCTCAAGCCATGGAACGGGACGGGAAGAGCTACTTGAATATATCGATACGATCAATCGCGAGCTGACCGCCTCATAATTTCTTCGATCAGATCCTCAGCTGAAGTGAGTGCATCCAATTCCCCTTTGGAAATAAACCGATTAAGGCTTCCGTTCTCTTCGGAATAGACGGCCGGGAATTCTTCGTTCACATCTGCAAACTTCTTTTGAAACTCATCGCGGTGTAGGAAAGTCATTTCATGGGAAGAGCCCTGGCGAAAGGCTTTCCAAAGCTTGTCTTCGGAAAAGGCCCCGTAGGTAATCGCACAGAGATTGCAGTCGTAGGTTTCCGGGCTTACCACCTTATGAATGCTATCCATATAGCTATTAAGCCTTCCCGAATCGGCATTATATACAAAAACGAGCTTCATACTACTTGAGTTCGCAGGTATTCTCAAAAGTACATTTTATGACAGAAACGAAAAAGGAGCAGCCATAAGGACTGCTCCCGGTTGTCAACTAACAAACACTCTGAAGAATTATCGCTTCACGAGTTTCTTGGTTACAGAAGCACCGCTGTTCGCATCTGAAATACGCACCAGATACGTTCCTGAAGAAAGCGATGCTATGTCCAGTTGGGTTTCGGTTTGGGCTTCAAACTCGCGAAGACCTACTTCACGACCTTGCAGATCGTAGATCACTACCTGCAAACGAGTAGCCTGAGTTCCGGAATAGCCAATATTCACGGAATTAACGGCCGGATTGGGGAAAATGGTAAGATCGTTCTCTAAGTTGAAATCGTCCGTGTTCAGTACCTCACAATCATTCCCTGTAACGCGGGTTACGATAACAGGATTAGAGAAATCATAACAACCGTCCAAATCGGTAAGATTGTTTCCAACAGCAAGACCCGTTAGGCCAGGTTCGTAACGAATGTACCAGATGTCACAAACTCCCGGACCTGCTCCGTCAAGGTCGAAAGGTGGTGCCGGTGGCAATGCCAGGATATCTCCCGTGGCCTGGTCGGTAATCACCCAGCCTCCGTTCGTTCCAACGCTATTTCCTACAACTTCAACATCAATAGGATCTGCAATTCCATCAGAGGCACAAATAGTCACTTCGGTACTGGTTGTTCCTGTAATTTGAATAGCGGCACCATCTACACCATTGCGGTTCACGGAAATAGGATTGGAGAAGTCAAAGCATCCAACGAGATCCGCCACATTCTCACCTACTTCAAGCCCCATTAAACCTGTTTGATAGCGGATGTACCAGATGTCACATACACCATCGCCAGCACCTTCCAGATCAAACGGTGGTCCGGGAGGCAACGCGAGTATGGTTCCTGTGGCCTGATCGGTAATTACCCAACCATTGAAAGGACCTACTCCGGCTCCCGTGATATCAACATCAATGGGATCTCCAACGCCATCACCTGCACAGATATCAACTGTTGTAGCTCCGGTTCCGGCTATTTCTATAGCGGCACCATCTACACCCAATCTGTTAACACTTACGGGGTTTGAAAGATCGAAACATCCATCCAGATCGGCCAGATTATTTCCGGTGGCAAGTCCTGATAGACCATTGGCATAACGTATGTACCAAATATCACATACTCCCGCTCCGGCACCTTCCAGGTCAAATGGAGGTGCAGGAGGTAAGGCCAAAATATCTCCTGTGGCATTATCGGTAATAATCCATCCGCCTACGTCACCCACTCCGGTTCCGTCGATAGTAACACCTATTGGATTGGGGATACCGTCACCTGCGCAAATGGATACAGTTGTATTTCCGGCACTTCCGGTCACAAAAATGGGAGGAGCAAAGGTAACTTCGCGATTCACGCTAATTGGATTCGACAGGTCAAAGCAACCGTTCAAATTGGTCACGTCTTCCCCTACCGAAAGTCCGGTCAATCCGGGCTCGTAGCGAATGTACCAGATATCACAAATTCCTGATCCGGCTCCGTCGAGGTCGAACGGTGGCCCCGGAGGCAAGGCAAGAATAGTTCCTGTAGCCTGATCGGTAATCACCCAACCGTTGTTGGTTCCTACTCCCGTACCTACGATGGATACATCGATAGGGTCTCCAATACCGTCTCCTGCACAAATAATTGTAGAGGTAGCGCCGGTTCCGGTAATCTCAATGGCCGCAGCATCTACGCCGGTCCGGTTCACAGTAATAGGATTGGAGAAATCGAAACAACCGCTAAGATCAGCCACATTATTTCCTAAGACCAACCCGGTTAGTCCGGTTTCATAACGGATATACCAGATATCACATACTCCGGCTCCCGCTCCTTCAAGGTCAAAGGGTGGTGCAGGTGGCAATCCAAGGATCTCACCCGTGGCGTTATCGGTAATTACCCAACCGCCAACATCACCTACACCTGTACCAACTATAGTTACATCGATAGGATCACCAACGCCATCTCCTGCACAGATATCAATGGAAGTAGCTCCGGTTCCTGTAATTTCAATGGCTGCGCCGTTAACTTCGTTTCTGGTAACGCTAATTGGATTGGAAAGGTCAAAACATCCCGCAATGTCGTTCAGGTTGTTACCAAGAGCAATTCCGGTTGTTCCTGTTGCATATCGTACATAGTAGATATCGCAAACGCCTTCGAATACGCCTTCCAAATCAAATGGAGGTCCGGGAGGAAGTGCGAGTATATTTCCGGTGGCCTGATCTGTGATAATCCAGCCATTGTTGTCTCCTACTCCGGCACCAACGATGGATACGTCAATGGGATCGGCATTTCCATCACCCGAGCAAATCTCGGCCGTTGTTGCTCCCGTTCCCGTGATTTCGATGGCAGCCGCATCGGCTGGATCGGTTCTGTAAACAGTAATAGCATTTGAGAGATCAAAACATCCGGTGATGTCGGCAATATTGTTCCCCAAACCAATTCCGGTGGTTCCTGTCGCATAGCGGACATAGTAGATATTGCAGACGCCAACACCGGCACCGTCCAGGTCAAAAGTCGTCTGACTAGCCGGAGGTAGCGCCAGAATGTTTCCTGTGGTCTGGTCCGTAATAATCCAACCGTTGTTATCACCAACTGTGGGCCCTATGATAGTAACATCAATGGGGTCACCTGTCCCATCCACACAAATAGACGTCATGGTCTCACCGGTCCCGGTGATCTCGATCGCCCCTGCATCGGCAGGATCGGTTCTGTAGACTGTAATTGCATTTGACAGGTCGAAGCAGCCGGTTATACCACTTATGTTACTACCTAAGGCAATTCCTGTCGTTCCCGCTTCGTAGCGAACATAATAGATGTCACATACGCCGACACCTGCTCCGTCCAGATCGAAAGTCGTCTGACTCGCCGGCGGCAATGCCAGGATGTCTCCTGTAGCACTGTCTGTGATTATCCAACCATTGTTAGTTCCAACCGGAGTACCTACAATGGTAACATCTACAGGATCAGCGGTCCCGTCTACACAGATAGACGTCATGGTCTCACCGGATCCTGTAATTTCTATAGCGGCCGCGTCGGCCGAACATTGTGCCTCACCTGCATAGGAGGCAAACAGGAAGAAGGAGGCAAAAGCCAACCATTTCCTGAAGGAAGAAGTAAAAAGTACTTGTTTCATCATTTAGCATTTTTTATTTGAAGGCAAATTAAATGCGCTAAATGATGAGGAAATGTCAGGTAGCTAACAAAAGAATTCTTTTTTTAGTATTACTTCTGTAGCTCGAGTTTTTCGGCGAAGTAATCACAAAAATCCCGCATGGTCGCGCTCATCTTTTCATCGCTCGTGGCGCGTTCGAAAGTATCGGCCATAGCACGCAGGGTTTGATGAAAGAAGATCTTCATCTCATCCAGTGGCATGTCTTTCGTCCAAAGATCTATTCGCAGGGATTCCCGGGCCTTATGGTCCCAAACCGACAACATGACCGCTTTGGATTCTTCATTGTGAACCCCTCCATCTTCCGCGCTCCAATGGAGTGCCTCAGGGATCTTATTCTCGTCCAGAGTTACCTTGACCTTTATTTCAGAAGTATGCTGACTTGCCATTATTTGTTGGGTTTGTATTTCGAATTATTAAAGATACGTTGTGGATCAGCCTGCATAAGTTCCACAAGACTTATGTTGTTGTTCTCCATATAGGCACGCACGATCTGCCATCCTATATAGCGACCGATCATACCGGGGGATTCGTTATCGATCTCCAGGTAGAATTTTGAAAACGGTGCCGGGTTGATAAATCTTGGAAGCAACTTCACATCGGTACTGTACAGAATCTCATTTTCAATGAAATAGCGCCAGACATCAATTTCATTGTCCTCGGCCCAGACCATTTCCTCCTCGGTATAGCCTATTTTCCGGGCATCCGAAGCCTCGGGTAACCAAAGGTCTTTCAGATAGAGTTCTTTTCCGAAGTAGATCATTTGAGCTAGAAATGTACGCTGAGAAGGTCTTACAACCAATTGCCTTGAATAGGTAGCGGCGACATCGACCGGCAATTGGGACTTCGTTAGATTCTTACCAACATATAGCGGTATGCCATCGTAAAAGGGGTGATCAGCTCCCAGGTAGCAATCCAGGGCTACGATTAGCAGCGAGTCCGAAAGGATCACGCGATTCTTATAGTCTACGTCGGATGTTGTGGTATATATGCCCGGCTTCTCGAATTGAGGAAAATAATACTTGATGTGTTTGAACAGATCAGTCAGTTCATCTTCCAGCACCGAGTTTTCGGTGAACACGTCGTTTACTGCGTCGTGCAGTTGTTGCTGAAGGGTGTCCTGAAAACGGCTTATCCACAAACTGTCGGGAAACTGCGCCGGAAAGAACTGAGGATACTCCCTTTTGAGCTGCGGGAGATCAGCGGGCGACGCCTGATCGAAGACCCGATCGAATCGGTTTACGGTGACCTCCATGGGAATGCCGACAATCTCTTTCTCTACAGCGTTTTTTTCAGAGCAGGCGTTCAGAAAAACCAACAAAAAAATACAAATAAGACAGGAATATCGCATGGATTTTAATCTTTCAGACCTTTAAACGTCCTTCCTTTTTTAAAATTTCACTTTGACGTATTTTTGTGCGGCAAAGGTATTATTATAATCGTTTAAAACGAACATCATGCAGACCGAAAAAGTGACCGACCATATTGTGAACTGGCTAAAGGATTATGCCAATGGAGCCAAAATGAATGGTTTTGTTGTTGGCGTAAGCGGAGGAATTGACTCTGCGGTGACATCCAGTTTATGTGCACTGACCGGTTTGCCAACCCTTTGCGTGGAAATGCCCATTCACCAGGCACAGAGCCAGGTGACCCGCGCTCAGGAGCATATTGCCCAGCTAAAAGAGCGATTTGACAACGTGACCGATGCGCGTGTGGATCTTACCCCGGTTTTCGAAGAATTCAAAACGGAAACACCCCCCGTAGAGGACGATACGCTTCTGGAACTCTCGTTGGCCAACTCACGTGCCCGCCTGCGGATGACCACCTTGTACTATTTTGCCGGGTTAGAACGACGATTGGTTGCCGGTACCGGAAATAAGGTGGAAGACTTCGGAGTGGGCTTTTTTACGAAGTACGGAGATGGTGGAGTCGACCTAAGCCCAATTGCCGATCTACTAAAGAGCGAGGTATATGAAGTGGGGCGTCATGTTGGAGTGCCGGAGTCCATTATGAAGGCCGCTCCAACCGATGGACTTTTTGGCGATAGCCGCACAGATGAGGACCAAATCGGGGCCACTTATAACGAATTGGAATGGGCCATGCGGATGCAGGATGAGGGCAAGGTACCAGAGGACTTTTCCGGAAGGCAGAAAGAAGCTTATGAAATCTATCTGCGCTTTAACAGGGCGAATCAGCACAAAATGGTCCCTATTCCAGTGTGTGAAATACCCCTAAAATTCAAGGAATAATTAGTTCTTCAACGAGTATTCGTGACGTTAAACGAAATTCCCAGAGTAGAAATCATCTTTTTGTTAGCTTTGATTTGTAGTATTAATATTACAAAAACCTCACACTTATCTCATTTTTTGGTTGTAAGTGTTTTTTAAAAACAGCTTTAAAGAATGAAAAAGATTGTTATTGCAGATCATCACCCTGTTACGCGAAAGGGAATAGCCTGCATGCTGAAGAAAAATGATAATTTTTCGATCGTCGCAAAAGCTAACAACGGTGAAGAACTCTATAAGAATTTACAGGACTTTAAACCTGATATATTGGTAATGGAGATTGATATGCCACAGATTAACGGCATAAATGCGCTGCGAAATATCAAGGCGGAGTTTCCTGAAACACGTGTTATTATTTTCTCAACACATCCCGAAGAAATTTATGCACTGCGTTCCATCAAATCGGGTGCGGCGGGATATGTACCTAAAACAGCTTCTACAAAAGTATTTCTGAAAGCCTTAAAGCAGGTAGCAAAGGGAGGTATCTTCCTGAACGAAGAACTCACCTCGACATTTACAAGTCGGAATGTAGGTGAAACCAGTGCTATAAGCCGCTACAAGAAATTGTCTTCCCGTGAAATCGAAGTGCTCAACTTGCTTTCCAGCGGAAAACGAAATAAAGATATCGCCAACGCGCTCAACATTAACGAAAAAACCGTTAGTACCTATAAAACGCGTTTGCTGAAGAAACTGAAAGTGGACAACCTGGCGGATCTCATCCACCAATCGCGAATGTTCCAGTTCTAAAAATTCTTATCAGAATATGAAAAGCCCGGTGTGAATCGGGTTTTTTTGTTAGAATCGTTTTTGTGGAATGGGAACACCCCCCAAAGAATAGGTGATGTCTTTCTTGAGTTACGTGTATTCCCTGATAATCTCGAGCATTTCCATGCGCATGCCTTCATCCTTCGTATTGATATCCTGAGAGATATCATTAATGATATTCTGAATTAACAGGTGTCGCAACCTGAGTATGTTCGAATTCACCCGTAACGGAATGTCGTCTTCCATAGATTTCGGATAGATATCTTTGCGCTCCCAATTGGCTCTTTTATAGTTTTCGTATTTCATGGAAATATCGGTCACCAGATCCATTTGCCTGGCATCTATCTTATCCATGAAATTATCCACTTTTACATCGGCTCCCTGAAGCAGATCTGCGATAATTAGTTTGTAGAGCGTTTGAAAGTCCTCGTTGGCAAAATCGATCTCATCTTCCTGAAGGTTCAGGTAGATCACCTCGCACACTTTTTTCGTCTGCATTTCCACTTTGGGAATTCCCAGTCCATTCTCCCCTATCTCCATGAAAACTGTCTCGAACTCCCCTTCAAGGGCTCCATAATTCAACAGCAATTCAATGATCTCGCGTTCCAGTTCATACTGTACATCCACTTTCGAGGCGGGTGCAACGGTCGGGTCGGCCACCGTCATGGGTTGTGGCTCTTTCTTCGCCTTTTGATACGCATCACGCTGATCCTTCTGAAGGATTTGCGCCAGAGTGTTGAAAAGGACTTCTTCCGAAATATCCATGATCCGGGCACATTCCTTAATGTACACTTCCCGCTTGATCACATCGGGGATCTTGGATACACTAACCACCATATCCCGTATGGTCTCTGCTTTTTGAATAGGATCGTTCTTTGCCTGATCAGCTAACAACGAAGCTTTGAAGTTGATGAAATCGCTGGCATTCTCTTCCAGGTAAAGTGTAAGTTCCTCAAGCGTATTACTTTTGGCAAAGCTATCGGGATCCTCCCCTTCCGGGAAGGTGCATATCTTCACATTCATCCCCTGTTCGAGGATGAGATCAATACCTCGCAGCGAAGCGCGTAATCCCGCTGCATCTCCATCAAAAAGTACTGTAATATTCTTGGTTAGCCTGCTGATAAGCCTGATCTGTTCCGGGGTGAGTGCCGTTCCGGAGGAAGAGACAACATTTTTAATCCCGGTTTGATAAAACTGGATCACATCGGTATACCCTTCCACTAGGTAGCAATTGTCCTCTTTGGCGATCGACTGTTTGGCGTGATAAATCCCGTAAAGTACTTTGCTCTTGTGGTAAATATCGCTTTCGGGAGAATTCAGGTATTTGGCGGCCTTTTTATCCGAGGTTAGGATACGACCTCCAAACCCCAACGTACGGCCGCTCATACTTGAAATAGGAAAGATCACCCTACCTCTGAACCGATCAAATTTCTTGTCCTCTTTGACTATGGTAAGCCCCGTCTTTTCCAAATACTCCAACTGATAGCCCTCTTCTAATGCGCGATTGGTTAGGGCCTCCCATTGGTTGGGAGAGTATCCCAATTGAAAGGTCTTAATAGTTTCTTCTGAAAACCCCCGTTCCTTGAAATAGGTGCCGCCAATGGCCTTTCCTTCCTCTGAATTCAATAGAGTGTCATGAAAATAGTCCCGGGCAAACTCGCTGACAAGATATAAGCTCTCACGTTCATTGGCCTGCTGTTTCTGCTCGTCGGTTTGCTCGGTCTCCTCTACCTCGATCCCATATTTTTTGGCGAGGTATTTAATCGCCTCCGGATAGCTGAAGTGTTCGTGCTCCATGAGGAAGGTGACTACATTGCCTCCTTTTCCACTTGAAAAGTCTTTCCAGATCTGTTTCACGGGAGATACCATAAAACTGGGAGTACGCTCATCCGTAAAAGGGCTTAGTCCTTTGAAGTTGCTCCCGGACTTCTTGAGTTGCACAAAATCACCGATCACCTCCTCTACACGAGCGGTTTCAAACACAGTATCGATGGTATTCCTAGAGATCAAGCGGTTCTTGTTTTTCAGTGTAAAAGATACGGAAGTTTGGTCTTTTACCTACCCATTGGGTGAACCGTAAAAATAGCAATATTTTGAGGGAAATCCAGTCTTCGCACTCAGGTATTCTGAAAAAAGAAAGAGCCCTTAAACAATTACGTTTCAGGGCCCTCATTCGAAAATGAAACAAAGCTCGATTTCCTAGTCCATATCAAAACGCAGTCCGAGGGAGACATTGCGCTGTTCGACCGGGTTGTCTTTGAAAATCGGATTGAGATCATACTTCACATAGAGCGCTGCACCTCGCCATCCTATGTATCCGCTAAGACCATATACAAATCGATTCACATTGTAGTCGTCCTTGATTTTCAGTTTTACATTTTCACCGTCCTCGTCGTATTTCAATTTTTGACGGGCTCCGAGGTTGATTCCGGCATATCCGCCCACTCCGATCTTAAGTTTCCGGTGTGTATAATAACGTACGAAGCCATTTTCACGCTCAACCTTGTTATAGGGACCGAATTCGAAATGGACCGGAATCACGAGGTTATCCATCCGGAATTTGGACTTGTCCAGGTTCACGGGAAATTCTGTAAGTACGGTTTGTTCTCCTACCTCCTCTACGATCCGGTTGTCGGTTGGCTTTAATCCATTGAACTGAAAGGAAAATCCATATTTGAAACGCAGCCAGTTTGTATTCCGGAAGACCCTTGTTTTCCAGGCCCATCCCAGTTCGGCAAAGCGGCTTCCCCCTACTTTAAAGTCTGAATCATTGAGCGATTCACCTTCGGTGATCACATTGTTCAAACCAAAGGCAAAAACAAATTCAGAGCGTGTACGGCGGTCCTTTTTTCTTCTCCTGTTGGGCTTGATATCGATGATCCGGTCGTTAGCGAAGAGTTTAATATTAAGGGATCGGTTGTCATCACCAGCCTGTTCCTCGGGGCCATTTCGCTGCAGTAATGAAATCTTGTTGTCTATTATTGCCAGTCGGTTTTCTATATTGAGCGCCCTTTTTTCGGCTGCCTCTTTTTTTAGATCATCCGCCTCAGCTTCGGTAATTTCTCCCTTTTCGAGTCGATCATTGATGGCTTCAACCTCATCCTTAAGGGCATCCTTTTCCTCGTCGACAATACGTTCCCTGGAGGCTTCCAGCAGCTGTATCTCCTCTTCTACGATGGGACTTGTAGTTCCTTCCTGAGCATTCAATGAGGTCAAGGCTAGCGCCCACACCGCCATCGCGATGCAATAGGTAATCATTTTCATAGTGTTCGTTTTTAGTGCTCCGAAGTAGAGCGTAGATTGATGAATGTTTCTAATTATTTCGTTCTGCAACAGCAGTTCTCACCTTCTTAAATCCGTCACCCAGGGCATCGAACACTTTATCTCTAAAGGTGCGTTCCAACTCCCACTCCACATCCTCCAACAGTGCTGCTGCGTCAATTTTGTTGGTTTGCTGATCCAGGATCCTCCTGTTTCGAATATCGCGTTGTGCCTTTTGAAGCAGATCGTCGATTTCTTCAGGACTAACTTCTCCTTTGTCATTCTGAAGCTTCTGAACGGCCAGCGCCACTTCGTTCACCTTTTCATCAAAGAACGATGCATTCGAAGTTTCTTTCTTTAGGTCCTCATTCGGAATTTCACCAGTCACCTTAGCAATCATTTTGTCCTCAACCTTTTCTACTGGTTGCTCTTTCCTGATCTTCTTTGCCTCTGAAGTCCCATTTGTTTCCATAGCCACGTCTTCAGTCAACAATATCTCTTCTTCCGGAATATTTGTTTCTGAATCTAATTCTTCCGGAACCTGTGGCGTTTCCGAAGCCAATTCAGTATTATTTTCGGGCTCGTTCACTACCGGAACAGGACTCTCATTAACAATCTGAGAGCCTTCTTCATCGCCATCAATACCACCGTCAAATAACAATGATCCTACTAACAACATCGCCGCCAATCCCGCTGCAATGGCCCACCAGAAATATCCGTTATTCTTCTTCTCTTCGGATGGCTCCAACTGTTCCGCCAACTTCTCCCACGCCTGAGGAGTGGGGTGCAGTTCTCTTTCCTGCAATTTCTCCCGTATGTGCTCTTCTAATTTAATGGGTGCCATAATTAATCTTGTTTTCTTTGGTTACCTTAGTCTGAAGCAGCTTGCGCGCCTTGAATAATTGCGTTTTTGAAGTACTCTCGGATATTTGAAGTAGTTCGGCGATCTCGCTGTGCTTATATCCTTCCACCGCATACAGTACAAAAACGGTCTTATATCCGTTAGGAAGTGAATCGATGAGACGCTGAATCTCGTTTACCTCCAATTCGCTCTCTATGTACGCCACGTGGTCCATAGAGTTCTCAATGGCAGATTCGTCTTTGAAAAAGAGTTTTTTCTCTTTTCGCAAATATGAGATCGATTCATTGACCATAATGCGCCTAATCCAGCCTTCAAAACTGCCATGGGCTCCGAAGGAAGTCAAGTGAGTAAATACCTTCAGGAATCCTCCAAGCATTACTTCCTCCGCAAGGTCGTTACTTTTTACATACTGCCGACACACACTGAGCATTTTAGGGGCAAACATCTGGTACAGCTCATGCTGTGCTTTTCGGTCACCTTTCTTTACCCTGGTGATGAGTCCGGCGTAATTCTTATGTAAGGAAACGACTTTCAAAATGGCTTCGCTCTTTGCTTCTTACCTACTAGACGAACGTTATATCAAAAACGTTGCCTGAGAGGTGAATTTTGTATGCTTTTTTAAAATGAAGTTGGTATTACAAAGATAAACGTATGTGTAAATAGTTACAGGTTAGTTGGTTAGATGCTTGAAGATGGAAGCTGGGAGCATGAAGTTTTGAGTTTTAAGTGTTGAGTGTAAAGTGTTGAGTTTTGAGTTTTGAGTTTTGAGTTTTGAGTTTTGATTATGGAAAAGAGAGAAGAGAAAAGAGAGAAGAGATTGATGCCTTACTATTACTGCCCACAGCTACTAAACTACCACAAGTTGCCCGTTAACGGACATGACGCTAAATATCGATTTTGGAATTTGGATTTTGGATTTTGGATTTTTGAATTTGTACTGACTACTAACCACCCACTACTTCTTCCTGTCTATAACGTAGTTTACCATGAGCTCCAGAGATTCTTTATAGGGAGAGGGTGGATAGGGCTCCAGCATGTCCAGGGCTTGTTTTTGAAATTCCTTCATCTTTCCCTCGGCATATTCCAATCCGCCAATGTCCTTCACAAAAGCGATGACTTCTTTGACTCTTTTCTTATTGTGATTGTGATTTCTGATGGAGTTAATAAGCCAACTCTTGTCTTTAGCACTGGCATTGTTGATTGCGTAGATCAGCGGTAGCGTCATTTTCTTCTCCTTGATATCAATCCCTGTAGGTTTGCCGATCTTCTCTTCCCCATAGTCAAACAGGTCATCTTTTATCTGAAAAGCCATTCCGATAAGCTGACCAAAGGTGCGCATATTGTTCACTTCTTCGGTTGATGCGTGAACCGATTGCGCCCCTAACGCACAGCAGGAGGCAATAAGCGTGGCCGTTTTTTGCCGGATTATCTCAAAATAGACCTCCTCGGTGATATCCAGAGTACGTGCCTTCTCAATTTGAAGCAACTCCCCTTCACTCATTTCGCGAACGGCAACAGATATGATCTTCAGAAGATCAAAATCGTCGTTATCGATGGAAAGCAACAATCCCTTGGAAAGCAGGTAATCGCCCACCAGCACTGCAATCTTGTTCTTCCAAAGGGCATTTATAGAGAAAAAACCACGGCGTCTGTTACTGTCGTCCACAACATCGTCATGTACCAGCGTTGCCGTATGTATTAGCTCGATAACGGAAGCTCCTCGATAGGTCCGCTCGTTCACCTCGCCGTCATTGATCATTTTGGCAATTAGAAAGACAAACATGGGACGCATTTGCTTCCCTTTGCGGTTCACTACATAATGCGTAATTCTGTTGAATAACGAGACTTTGGAGGACATGGCTCCGGAGAACTTCTTTTCGAAGTGTTCCATCTCTTCTTCGATGGGTAATTTTATGCGAGATACGATCTTCATCGAGCTCTCAAAAATACGTTAAAACCTGCTATTATTAGGTTTCAAGGGCAAAAAAGCATATATTTGGGTCTTATGTTCATCTAAACCTTAAACTGATATGAAAAAAATTACCTTTTTAGCTGCGCTTTTTGCAGTTTTTGCTATGAATGCCCAGGTTACTGTTTGGGAGGATAGCTTCGAGTCGTATTTCGACTTCGAAACTGTTGCCATTGGTGACTACACCCAGATCGATATTGACGGTAACACGACTTATGGGTCTACTACTTATGATTTTGCAAACGAAGGCTATACGGGAACGGCCATCGTTATGAATCCTTCAATGACCACACCTGATGCTTCAGGAGATGCTGCATGGCAGGTTCGTACCGGAGACAAAGGTCTTTGGATGTTTGCAGCAACCAGTAACCCTAACGGGACTGCTGCTAACGATGACTACATCATTACTCCAGCAATCAACCTTACCGGTGCTACAGGTTCAAACTTCAGCATGTGGGCTAAGTCCGTAACAGCTGATTTCGGTCTTGAGCGTTTCGAGGTTCTTTTGTCTACTACCGGTACTGATGTAGCCGACTTTACTGAGAACCTAAGTGGTGGTGTTCAGGAAGCTCCTGTTGATGTATACACAGAGTATTCTTACGACATTTCTGCTTATGACGGAAATGTAGTTTATATTGCGATTCACTACCTGGCACTGGATTCTTTCATCCTTCAAATGGATGACTTCCTTGTAGAAGCTACAACGCTTGGTGTAGGTGATGAGTCTTTCAGTGGATTCATTCACGCTATTGACAATGACAACAACTTGAGACTAACTGCCAACACTCCAATGGAAAGTGTTCAGTTATTCAACGTTCTTGGTCAGCAAGTAGCAAACCAAAAGCTATCTACTACTAATGAATCTGTTAGCCTTTCTTCTTTGAAGTCCGGAGTATACATTGCTACTGTGACTATCGGAGGTCAGTCTAAAACCTTTAAGATTATCAGAAAGTAATTTCGATACTTATATCATAAAAAAAGTCCGCCAATGGCGGACTTTTTTGTTATTAGTGTTTATTGGCCAGCTGACCGCAGGCCGCATCAATGTCCTTCCCTCTGCTCCTTCGCACAGTAACCGCGATCCGTTCCTTCTCCAGTGCATCTATGTAGCGTTGGACGGCCTCATCATCGGCTTGTTGGAAGGCGCCGTCGTCAATCGGATTGTACTCGATAAGGTTTACTTTACAAGGGGCATAACGGCAAAACCGTACCAGGGCCGCGATATCTTCATTCGAATCGTTGATCCCTTTCCAAACCACATACTCGTAGGTGATGCGTTTTCTGGTTTTTGCATACCAGTACTCCAGAGACTCACGAAGGTCCACAAGCGTAAACTTTTTGGCAAAAGGCATGATCTGTTCCCGTGTTTCCTGAATGGCTGAATGTAAAGAAACCGCCAAATTGAATTTAACACCATCATCGGCGAGCTTCATGATCATCTTCGGAACACCGGATGTGGAAACAGTTATACGCTTAGGTGACATTCCGAGACCATCGGGCGCCGTTATTTTCTCAATAGACTTTAATACGTTTTTATAGTTCATGAGAGGTTCTCCCATACCCATGAATACAATGTTAGAGAGCGGGCGATTGTGATATAGCCTGCTCTCCTTATCGATGGCTACCACCTGATCATAGATCTCATCGGGATTCAGGTTGCGCATTCGCTTGAGGCGTGCCGTCGCACAGAACTTGCAATCAAGGCTACATCCTACCTGAGAGGACACACAAGCCGTTGTGCGTGTTTCAGTAGGGATCAGTACCGATTCCACTACAAGGCCGTCGTGTAGCTTCACGGCATTCTTTACCGTACCGTCACTGCTTCGTTGCAGGCTGTCTACTTCAATGTGGTTTATCACGAAATGGTCTTCCAGGTGTGCACGGGTTTCCTTGGAAATGTTGGTCATTCCCTCAAAATCATGCACTCCTTTACTCCAAAGCCATTCGTATACCTGGTTTCCCCGGAAGGCTTTGTCGCCAATGCTGACAAAGAAATCCCTCAGTTCTTCCCGCGATAAGGCCCGTATGTCTTTTTTAACCTCCTTCATCAGGTGCAAAAATACCACAATTCGTACCTATGGCAATGAGCGAACTTCAGTTCGTAATCTTCAACTCAAAGTCAAATAAAAACCTGTTTCGGAAGAGAAACAGGAATAAAGAAGCATAAGCGTAGAAACACTTACCGGTTTACTATGATCTTCCTGGTGCTGTTCTGACCGCTGTCCTGATCGAAAAGATAAAGGAAATAGACACCTTCCATGAGGTTATCCACCCGGATCGTATTCATGGTATTGGAGAGTGAACCGGAGGCAATCTCTTTGCCAACTACATCATAGAAATTATAAGTAAGATTCGGGAATCGTCCGTTCATTACCGTAATTTCGGTGCTGGCAGGATTCGGATAGATCTCCAGGCTACCCGCAATTTGATTGTCGGGAACGCTAAGGATGTTCTGAACGGATTCCAATACAACCTGACCTGTTCCGATAGGGTCAAGCCAATCACGTAGTCTGGTTTCCGGTGTGCTACCGGCATCCCACGAAACGGCAAATCGGCCATAGACGTCATAGTCGTTATTGTTCTGAATACCGTCACAAAAGGCTTCTCCCCCGTACAACTGTCCTATAATTCGTCCTTCCTGATCGAATAATGGCGATCCGGAAGAGCCGCTTTCGGTTGTTCCTATTTCCCATCCGTTACCCGTTCCGGCGGAAACTCCGCCCACCAGCCACACTTCCACTCCATTGGCAATTTCGTGGACAGCACCACTATCGTCGCGACATATCTTCATAATATCGCCATTGGGGTGATGAATTCCCACTTCGTAGGACGGATAGTTGTCGGTATTATCCCAGCCGGCGAACGCTACGTCCCAGGTGTCGGGAATGGGGTTGAATAATTCGACCAACGCAAAATCGCTCAATTCATTACTGGCACGCAGGGATGCACCACTCATCGTAAAATTAGAGGAAATATTAGCACTGGGATCTTCCGCACCACATACGGGTCCTGGACTAACCCAATTAAACCGCACTGACCAGAAGGAGGGGTCGCTGTTATTCAAACAATGATTTCCGGTTAACAGAAATGGTCTCTTATCTCCGGAAGTATTGTTAATCAGGGACGCGGAACAAAGGTAACCGTTACCCAGATTAAGTAAGGCCACGGTTTTCTTCAAGATTTCTTTCTTCTCATCGAAGTCGGCACCAACAGGGCAATTCACATCGTAATTGCAATCGCCCGAATCATTGAGTCCGCGCATCGTCCTGTCCACATATCCTTCCACACGACCCATGCGATACCCGTGAATGATACTGCCTATGCCCAATTGAAACTCTTCCATCACTTCTTTGGGTTCAAAATACTCCACCCAAATAATATCACCGCTCACAAACCAAGATCCCAAAAGTTTGTTATCCCGATTGTCCGAATTGAAGTAACCTCTGGATACTTCAGAGCGATCGTTGTTGTACAAATGCATGAAGGAACCTTCGGGCAGGTAAAAATCATCAAAATTCACGCTTAAATTGATGGCTCTGGGAGATTTAATCGCCACCTGCCATATACGATCTCCATTAGGAAGGGTTGTCCACATTCCATCTTCGGTCGGGTCCAACTCAATTTCCCTGGAGATTCCATAGCGCCACGGAAGGCTTTTATCCCGATCATTGATCGCATCTTCGGCCGCGATACCTTCCATATCCAATGCGGGTAATTCAATGGGAGGGTTGTTGGATCTTAGGTCCTGAGACCAGCTAACGGGAAGCTGTCCAAAATCCTGACCAAAGGAATTGGACGCCGTAAAACACAGTACAAGAAAAAGTAAAAATCTTGCCATCTCAACTGATTAGCTAACCTAAGATGGTCTAAGATAGTTATTTTTTGTAATTGAAAACCAAATATTTGGAAATAAAAAGGCCCCTGAATTTGCAGTCAGAGGCCCTGTTTTATGGTCTAAAGGATGAGCATTGCATCCCCGTAGGTGTAAAAGCGGTATTTCTCTTTGATCGCTTCGGCGTAGGCTTCTTTGACAAATTCGTGCCCGGCAAACGCCGCCACCATCATCAACAATGTTGATTTAGGGGTGTGGAAATTCGTGATCATGGTATTCGCGATGCTAAAATCATAGGGTGGGAAAATGAACTTGTTGGTCCAACCCGTATATGAGTTAAGCGTATTGTTTGAAGAAACCGAACTCTCCAGTGCTCTCATCACTGTGGTACCTACCGAGCAAATTCGGCGCTTTCTTTCAATACCCGAGTTGATGATCCGCGCAGCTTCTTCAGCAATGATGATCTCCTCAGAGTCCATCTTGTGCTTGGAAAGGTCTTCTACCTCCACAGGGCTAAAAGTACCCAACCCAACGTGCAAGGTGATCTCAGCAAAGTTGATTCCTTTGATCTCCAGGCGCTTTAGCAGGTGCTTTGAAAAGTGAAGTCCTGCCGTAGGAGCTGCAACAGCCCCTTCATTCTTGGCAAAAATGGTTTGGTAGCGCTCCGCGTCCTCGGGTTCTACCTCTCTCTTTATGTATTTTGGCAAGGGTGTTTCTCCCAGTTCTGTCAGTTTGTTTCTGAATTCTTCATAGGAACCGTCGAAAAGGAAACGAAGTGTTCTTCCGCGGGAGGTAGTATTGTCGATTACTTCGGCTACCAGGGATTCATCCTCTCCGAAATACAGTTTGTTACCAATTCGGATCTTCCGTGCCGGATCTACGAGTACATCCCACAGGCGGGTCTCGGAGTTCAACTCTCGTAACAAAAATACCTCAATACGGGCTCCTGTCTTCTCCTTATTCCCAAAAAGCCGCGCCGGAAAAACTTTGGTGTTATTAAGAACCAACACATCATCCTCTTCGAAATAATCGATTAGATCTTTGAAGGCTTTATGTTCAATGGTTTGTTCTTTTCTGTCGAGCACCATTAATCGCGATTCATCCCTGTTGGTAGCAGGATATTCCGCTAGAAGATCGACCGGTAGGTTAAAGTTGAAGTTGGATAATTTCATTCCCATAGTGCGTGCATTTTGTCTTGAAGGCTGCAAATATACAATCTCGAAACAGGGGTTGTCAAGTAAAACGGTATTTATTTGAATTCAATTTGTGCCCCTATCTTTTGCAGGTCTTTCCAGAAGTCCGGATACGACTTGGACACAACCTCCGGATCATTGATAATTAGAGGAACAACGGCTGCCAGGGGTGCAAACGCCATCGCCATACGATGGTCGTTATAGGTATCCACCGATACCCATTCATTTCTTTGAGTGGCCGGTTTCAGAGTAAGCGAGTTATCGGTAACCGAGATGGAGGCGCCCAGCTTCGACAATTCTTGTTGCAAAGCCACCAGCCGATCGGTTTCCTTGATCTTCAAGGTATGTAATCCGGTAAGGGTACAGCCTATTCCCAACCCAAAGCAAGTCACCGCAATGGTCTGGGCGATATCGGGAGTATTGACCAGGTCCAGGATTATGTGTTCGGCCAGAGGACGGCCATTGCTTTGCAATGTGATGGAATTTTCATCTACATCAAACCGGGTTTCCACACCTAATCTTCGGTATATTTCGGACAGTGCAGCATCTCCCTGCAAGCTGTTCTCCTTATACGTTTTAAGGGTAATGGCGCTTCCGGTTAGTGCTGCCAGGCTATAGTAATAGGAAGCCGAGCTCCAATCGGACTCCACCGCTATTTGCACCGGTTCAATCTTACTTCGCGGAGCTATGGCAATTGTATTGTCTGAATACGTCCCTTCAATACCAACCTGCTTCAGAAGAGACAAGGTCATTAATATATACGGGACGGATGTGACCTCTCCCAGCAGCTTGATTTCAAGACCCGAAGGCAAAGATGCCGCAATCAACATTAAGGCAGAGATATACTGACTGCTCACATTCGCCTGAATGGAAACCATGTTCTTCTCGAGTACTGTTCCCTGTATTTTCAAGGGAGGATATCCCTCGCGGTTCAAATAATCGATCTTTGCACCCATACTTCTAAGTGCGGTCACCAGCACTTCGATGGGGCGCTCCTGCATCCGTTCACTTCCGGTAATCACTACCTCTTTCCCTGGCTGACTGGCAAAATATGCGGTGAGAAAGCGCATGGCCGTACCGGCATGATGAATGTCTACCGTCCCTTGAGTTACGGTCAGTGCCTGCTTCAATACCCTCGTATCGTCGCTATTGGAAAGATTATCAATCTCCAAATCAGGAAAGGGTGCCTGTAAGATCAGCAACCGGTTCGACTCACTTTTTGATCCTGTGATGGTGATTGTGCCATTCCCGGATGTCTCTATGCTGGTTAAAAATGCTTTCATCGTCGTCGATCGTCATTCTTCAGTTTGGCCCAGAAGCGCGCATAGGTTACAGAAAAACCACAAACAAAGCTTCCTGCGATAAACACAGAGGCAATTATCCACGGATCACGACTCGTAAAAAAGCGCATGTCAAATCCCATTAATGCCCATTGCAGTAGCATAAGAACGCCCATATAGATAATTCCTAGTAGCACAACAGACCTCCAAAATCTGGGTTGGGAAATGACCTTTTTGAACATTATTTCAATTTCTCATTACCGTGATGGCGATCGTGATCCCGCCGGGTCTTCTTTTCGAGTTTTCGGTCAAAGGCTTCCTGCAGGTCAACACCGGTTTGATTTGCCAGGCACAACACAACAAAGACCACATCGGCCAGTTCCTCTCCCAGGTCCTTGTTCTTATCGGATTCTTTCTCACTTTGTTCACCGTATCTTCTGGCTATAATTCGGGCCACCTCTCCCACCTCCTCGGTAAGTTGTGCCATATTGGTGAGTTCGTTGAAGTAGCGAACTCCGTGCTCTTTGATCCAGTTGTCCACGGCTAACTGCGCATCTTTAATGTTCATGCTGCTAGATTTTGGTGAGTACGATCTTTTCGTTTTCCTTAAGCACTCGTTGACTGTAAAATTCCTTGAGCAAGGGATACTTACTGGCAGGAACCACGGAATGATTCATGGTAAAAGTAGTACGTACGCTTATCATCCCTCCTGTTTCACTTACATTAAAAACAAACGAACCCATACCTTCGGGTAGTGCTATATTTGTCGCTTCCGGGACGGAACTGACCTGATATCCTTCCGGAATTTTAATGCTTATAATCTTGCGATACTGAAAGGGATAGGTATAGTCAATAGGAAACTTTCGCTCTTCCAGAGTAAATGGATTTTTCTCCAATTTTAAAAAGAACAGGGGTGAGAAATACAACTCATTCCCAATAATTTCTACGACCTCTTCCGCTTCAAACGCAAAAGAATCGGATACCGGCTTGTCACAGACCTCAAAGTCTTTCATTTCAAGGTCCATGGCATCTGTAAGCTCGTAGGAGTTGATAATACTTTCTATCCTTTTCTCCCTGGGAATGTTATCGTTTTGAATGCGGTACGCCAATCCCTCCAAATTCGTATAGTTTGACTTCTGGGTTCCCTCAATGCTTCCGTCATCAAAAATGGTAACACTCATCAAAGTGTTTCTTTGACTCAAGGTTTCGGGATATAGGCTTATCTGCTTCGAGACACCTCCTTCTTTTACAAGGGTTCCCATCCAATTAAGAGCACGTGAAGGCAACAGATTCGGACTGCTTTGTTTCTCGGTGGCATCCATCAAATGGTTCGCCCCGTTAATTTCAACACATGCAATTACATAATTAAATCCATCAAGAGTCGGGAACAAAGGAATTCCATGATTTCGGGTACTGATGAGAACAGGGTTGGCTTTTAAACCAATCTCGCGCAGCATAGCGACCAAAAGTAAATTAATGTCAGCTGAACTACCTGTTTTCTCTTTGTAGGCCTTTTGTATTCCATCTGTGGAATACTTGCCGTACTTCCCATTCCATGCCATGCGGCCTTTTACGAAATCAAATACCCTGGCCATCTTTTCCAAATCTCCGTTGGCTGAACTTCTTATAACCTCCAGATCTTTGGCAAAGGCACGTGTTTTATCAATTTGCTCTCCAAAGTATTTTGACTTGTAAATACTTCTTGCCACCTGCTCCCAGGTCGTGGAATATTGCTTCCGTTGGCCACTTTGTGATTCAATTGAACCAAGTTCGTAGGTTATGATTCGCCTGTAGTTATCCATGTTATTCACAAACACTTCCTCCCGAAGGGCTTCAACATCTCTAAACTCATATTCATTGATGTAGTGTAGAATCTTAACCGATGCTGTTTTGGTCGCCTGAGTGAGCGCACTGTTAGTGTCTTGCTCATAACTAACGGTCATGCGAATGTCCTGTGAATAATCTTTCGGATTAACATCAAAGCTACCCTTTACCAACCTTTTATATTTGAACATATTGGGCATACTGATCTTCGCCTTGTAGTGATCTACGGGAATATCTTCCTGTATTACCAGATCGTCCATCTGGAAGTAAGGAGACATAATGGTGTAGATTACATCGATAACCGAACCCTCTTTTACGTTGGGCATTGTGATGGAAGTCTCACTCCAATTATCGGTTAATTTGGTTTCGAAAATCCCGTTTTTCTTCAACTTTTCCGATTTCAATTTTCCATTCTCAGCGTTGTACGTATACCCTTTAATTTTTAAGATACGTTCTTTGCTTGAGCCGTCCCGGTACAATTGTTCCTTGAGGGTGGCATACTCCAACCCTTCCTTGGTGAGCACTTTAATACGGTGATGCATTTCCGTAACCAATATCCATCCTTCAGGATGCTCATGCCGAAAGTAGGTCTTTCGCCCTTTATGTAAATACACGGCATCCGCCAGAGAATCCTGAGGGTATGAAGACATCTCTGCTTCGGCGAGAGAGACTTCGCCAAATTCATAATCCTGAGAAATTGCGCTTAGCGTAGCGAGAAATAAAAATACGGTTAGTGTTCGTTTTAACATGTCAATTAGTTTTTATAAATACTACTTTGGTGTTATCGTGTTTCTTGATAGTTCTTCTGAATTTCCGGTAGTCCTCATACTCACCGGCAGGGAACGTACCTTCCTTTATTATCAGCTCACGATGATACGAGAACGAATTATTCTGCAATGGTTCAACCGTCGCTTTGTAAGAGCCATACTTGGTCTCAACTTCCACCGGTTCAGGAAGAAAGTCTGCCGAATAACCTTCCGGCACTGTAAAGATGACTTCATCTACATCCTTATAACCCCGATTCAGGATAAAGGGGTGTCTCCTGTTGCGATATTTCTTGGGAACGTAGTTGTTGGTATTAAAGGCATTAGGCTTAAATATGAACTTCCCATTAATAAAACTGCCGTAGTTCTTCGAACTCACGGAAACCTCCTGAGTGAAGGCTATGGCATCCTTGTCGTTCGTTAAGTTAATATCCTCGATCGATAAACGCTTATGATCATCCCAATAGGATTTGTAGTGTTTGTCAAGCTCGGTATTATCATACTCCGCAAGTTTGAAAACCTGATCGTACTGACATCCATAGGACTGTATTTCCACATTACCGGTAAACGAGCCATCTTCTGAAATCGAAAAACGCCCCTTCCCGGATTGTAAGTTATACTCATTCAGGTAGGCAGCGGTGCGCTTGATCTCACCACCATCCCTACTAACAACTAACACATCACGGTCGTCTGTGAAATCCCCCAAAAAGTTGAATGGCATTGTCTGGCTGGTACACTCCAGCCAAATTTCCTCATCGTCCAGGGGAACATTGAGAATCACGTGGTTCCCCTGCATTGATGTGAAATCATCCTCGATATGCTTCTTTTCACGCCCGGCATAAACTATCGAGTAGTAGGCCTCAATTCCCTGAGTAGCCAGCAGTGCTTTCGTATAGTTGGTGAGTCCTTTACAGTCTCCATAACCTAACCGATCAACCTCTTCTGCAGGATACGGCTTCCAACCTCCGATACCCAACTGAACACTGATATAACGGGTCTTGTTTTGGACATATTCATAGATCCGCTTTATCTTTTCCTTCTCATCGGTTATTCCAGCTACCAAACCGGAAATCTCGTCTTTGGTTTCCTGAGGTAATTCGTCCAGTCCTTTTATAAGATTCTCATACTGCCATTGCCCGAAGGCCTTCCAGTTATCCGCCTCTCCTTCAACTCCAACCAATGAGAAGCGATTAAGGGCTATTTTAACCCCCGGGACCAATAAATCCAATTCGGGCTCCATTTCTTCTGCGGGTATCGACGGACTGGCAGAAAGGGTGTATGTAAGTCCGGAATCCGAGACCTCTTTCTCGATCGGATAGCCTTCGAGGTTTGTTTCTTTATGACGGAAGGGAATACCTCTGGTATTGATAAAACGATACGAACTATGTTCTACACTCACATAATGGCCCGGAATGGGATGCCATGGTTGTATGAATGCCGTTTGCTGGGTCTCAACCTCGCTGGTATAATGCAGTGTATACGGATACTCGGTGGGTGTGTAATCCAGGTATTTATAACGGTTATCGTTGTACAGATCTCCGGAGGTGATAGCACTTATATCTTTAAAATCTCCACGCTTGAAATGCTCCAGCTCGTCACCGAACTTTCCGTAGATATAGGCCTCCTGACTTTTGATCCGTATACTGCCG
>CAZTLE010000029.1:0-27653 GCA_964614415.1 uncultured Aureitalea sp.
ATATATTCTTGCAATTAAAGGATTGAAAAAGCGCTGCCGGGAGCAACGCCCTGCAAATATAAGGATTTGGGTGTGCTGAGAAAATATGGGGGCAAATAGTTTTTGGAAAGGGCCATAAAGCAAGAAAAGCCATACCGTTGTATTGCTACTTCGATATGGCTTCTTGTGAAACACATCGTTACCGGCTACCCGCCTAGGGCGTGTCGAGGCAAGTTTATTAAACCCTTGCAGTCGTGATTTGTTTCAAATGAGCGAACTTTTCAAGGCGAGACTTCCAGTTGACACTGCCGATTTCCGTTTGATCCCTTGCGGGGTCGCGCTTCTGTCGACTTTGCCTTCCGTCCTCCGACCCTCAAATCGGTCTTGCGATCGATTTAGCTGCCGATGGGCTTCTGGCGAATTCACTTGAGAGCGATTCTTTCGAACCTTTCCCGGGTGAACTCTCCGGTTGGAAACTCGGGTCTTTCGAGTTGCACTCACACTCCTCTTAATCTCAATGCTAACTTCCTTTCGGCGTTAGCACCTCAGACGATAAAGAACAGCAAATAAAGAACGTTACTTTATGGTTAAAATGGCTTTAACACCATTTGTTTTGTAAATGTATAACAAGAAGTGAAAAATCCAAGAAATATAACCTCTTATATACTAACAACTTATGAACCTTGGTTATTAACAAATGTTCATAAAAAAACGCCCATAAAATATGGGCGTCTCTAACCTAATGAACAGGTTATTAACTTTTCTTCTCTTTGATACGAGCCTTCTTACCGGTAAGACCTCTGAAATAGTAGATACGTTTTCTGCGTACACTACCCCTTTTGTTGATCTCAATTTTCTGAAGTGCGGGCATATTCAATGGAAAGATACGCTCAACACCAACAGTTCCCGACATTTTTCTAATGGTAAATGTCTGGGTAACACCGGTTCCTTTTACTTGAATTACGGTTCCTTTAAAGAACTGGGTTCTTGTTTTTTCGCCTTCGCGAATTTCATAGTATACCGTAATGGTATCTCCGGCTCCAAACTTTGGAAACTCTTTTTTTGTTACAAATTCGTCCTGGACAAATTTTACTAGCTCTTCCATGGCTATAGTTTGATAATGTTTCTTTGAAACAACATTCACGATTCTCGCCAGAGGTTGGACCAAAGTGCGTGCAAAAATAAGGATTTTCTAAGAAGCGACAAGCGGTAGCCTGTTTTTTTTAATGGGCCGAAAACCCGGTAAAACCGCTAGTCATTGCTAAGAAATGCGGAATACATCCACACGAGCTTCTCCTGTTCGCGAATGTAATCGCTCATAAGTGCATTGGTTCCTTCATCGCCAATCTCTCCGGCGGCCTCCAGAATTACACGCTGCTTTGTGAGCAATGCTTTAAATGATTCCAATATACTCCCGACAGCTTTGTACCCGTCGGATACATCATTTGATTCGGATACGACCGAAGTGCTCAGGTAATGCGAAAATTCGTGATGCGGTGTGTGACCCAGTGTAAGAATACGTTCTGCCACCTCATCTATCTTTACGAACAGGTCGTTGTACAGTTCTTCAAACTTTAAATGCAGCTCAAAGAATTTATCTCCCTTTACATTCCAGTGATATCCCCGAACGTTCTGATAGAACACCGAATAATTTGCCAGGAGATCGTTTAATTGATTCGCCAGTAGCCTACTTTTTTCAGCGTCCAGCCCAATAGTGTTTAATGTACTCATAGCGTTAGATTTTCTTCTACAAAAATACGATTTGCAGGTCGGGCAGGACATGACCGGTGACAGTTTTTGACAACCCGATAATAGGGTATATCTATGATTTTTTTTGTAAGGTGGAGGATATTACTAAACGGTAAACTAATGGTCTTTCACGTCAGCAAGAGTGCTGCTGTAATACGCATGTCCGATGAAGCCCATTCCCAGGAATTCCAGGATCCAGGGAGCCAAAATAAGTGCGTCGTAATCGTGGTCCAATAGACTCACTTCTGTTATTCCTAAAGCAATAAGCAGGGCAGGTATGGCCAAAAGGCTCCACATATACGTTTTGTGCTTATTGACCTTGTCCATATCGGCCATGATAAGCAAAAAGCCCAGTACGATGAGACAGTGAAAAATGACCGTTCTGATCAAAGCCGATGCTATCTCTCTTTCACCCGTTATTTCAATGATACCAAAGGAGAACCATGAAATACTGGCCAACAATAACGAAATTCCGCCAATCTTCACAAATTTGCTTCCGCCATGATTGAGAACAATACCAAAGGAGAAGGCAATAAGTAAGATTCCTACGAATCCATATGTGAACAGGGACATCCAGGTTTGCCCCTCAATGTTTTTGATGTTGTATACAGACAAGCTTAGTTTTTCAAAGTCCTGCCAGGCATAGGGACTAAAAACAAAAAAGAAAAGTATAAAACCGATGAGTGCAACGAACGGAATACCCATCCCTATGATCCCATGTACCCTATTGTTCATCATCCTGAAGTAAGTCGGGACGTCGTTCCGTAGTACGTTTCAATGCCTGATCTTCACGCCACTCTTCAATTTTCGGGAGGTTACCGCTTAGAAGAATATCGGGTACCTTCCAACCCTTGTACTCGGCAGGGCGGGTATATATGGGAGGAGCTAACATATCGTCCTGGAAAGAATCGGTGAGGGCACTGGTCTCATTACCCAGAACGCCCGGTATCAAACGGATCACAGCATCACTCACAACGGCCGCAGCAAGTTCACCACCGCTTAGTACAAAATCACCAACCGAAATTTCGCGCGTCACGAAGTGATCGCGAACGCGCTGATCCACACCTTTATAATGACCGCAGAGGATAATGAGATTCTCTTTAATGGAAAGTTCGTTGGCCGTGTTTTGCGTGAAGGTGTCACCATCGGGCGTCATATAGATTACCTCATCGTACGTCCGTTCGGATTTGAGTTGAGAGATGCACTTATCAATGGGTTCTATCATAAGGACCATTCCTGCCCCACCTCCAAATTGATAGTCATCCACCTGTTTATAGGTATTGGATGTATAGTCCCTTAAATTGTGAATATGGACGGAGACCAACCCTTTGTCAATTGCACGTTTTAATATGGAAGCCTCGAAAGGGCTTTTCAGCAATTCGGGAAGGACGGTGATAATGTCAATACGCATGTTACATAAGATCTTTCTTCATCTTGCAGCGTTCGATGGACTCCTTGGCGCGGGTTAATACGTTCTTGTCCAACGTATTCAGCGCACATTGGCGGTAGTTATCTATTGCTTCTTCCAATTTGCCCTGCTGCTCATACATAATGGCGTACTCATTATATATGGTAGATTTTGTAATACCGGGAATCCCCATGGCTTTGTCCAGAAGATTCTTCAGATCGTCCCATTTGCCGAGTGTGGACAACAGGATAGCATAGTTGTAGTAAACGCTGGGGTACATGGGGCTTTTCTCGAGACAGAGTTTATACAACGTCTCACCTTTTTCATATTCCTTGAACTTCACCTCATACAGGTATCCCAGATGGTTATAGGCCTTTCCGAAGTTCGGGTCCATATCAATGATCTTCTCAAGTTTGTCGGTCGCCTGATCGTACAGACCATCTTTAATGTCAAGATTAGCCTGATCCAGTAGTTCTTCCAGTTTTGTTAGGTGATCCATAGTAAATTGTTTAGAATGTAAAAATAAAGGAAATACTTGTTAAGCCGTCCATGTATAGTGAAAAACATCTACGTCCTTTTTCCAGTCCAGTCGTTCGTATAAGTGTTGAGCCGGGTTGTCAATTCCGGTCTCAAGGGTAAGCCCCTTCGCTCCGTCACGTATGGCCCGTTCTTTAGCACGGTTTAAGAGTGCCTCTCCAACTCCTTTTCCCCTGTGTTTGGCAGCGACATAGAGGTCATTGAGAATGTACAGGCGTTGCATGGAGACCGATGAAAAGGAAGGAAATAGTTGTGTAAACCCCAGGGCTTCTCCCTCCTCGTCAAGTGCCAGGTAAAAGATAGTGTCGTTCATTTCAAATCTCCGGGCGAGAAACTCCCGAATTTTATCCGGTTCCGAAGCTTGCTTGTAAAAGATCCTGTATCCGTCGAATAGAGGAATTAACATATCCAGATGTTCCGATGTCGCATTGATTATAGTCATGCCTTTTCTTTTGCTTAAAAATACTGAATCCTGATAGAGTTGAACACATTGGCATACCTAATTTAACGCATGCCGTTTTATGAATCGATTTTATATCTTTAATGTTCTAATTCTGAATAATCTTCCAATGAAACGTCGCACTTTTCTTAAGAGTACCGCTGCCGCTAGTGCAGCCTTCACTATCGTTCCCAGCTATGTTCTGGGGGGAACTCATGTACCACCCAGTGATACGGTGTACCTCGCCGCAATAGGAGTAGGAGGTCGGGGTGGAGGCGTGGTCCGCGAATTGAATGAAACCGGTAAGGTAAAGTTTGTGGCACTATGCGACGTGGATATGAAGCGTGCCGGGCAAACTTTCGCCAACTTCCCGGATGCCAAGCAATACAAGGATTTCAGGGAGATACTGGATAAGCATCTCAACGAGATCGATGGCTTTGCCGTAGGTACGCCTGATCATACGCATGCCGTTATTTCAATTCCTTTTATGAAGGCCAAAAAGCACGCCTATGTGGAAAAACCTTTGACCCATAACATCTATGAAGCCCGACTCATGGCGCAGGTGGCGGCTTCTGAGGGTATTGTAACGCAAATGGGAAATCAAGGTGCATCCGGCGAGGGAATTCGTCAGGCACAGGAATGGATCAATGCCGGAGTTATTGGGAAGGTGCATCGAGTCGATTGTTGGACAAACCGTCCGGTATGGCCGCAAGGTTTCAAACACATTACGCAAGGCGAACCTGTACCCGAATCCCTGAATTGGGATCTTTGGTTAGGACCGGCCGATATGAGACCTTATAATTCAAGCTATTTGCCATTTAAGTGGCGTGGTTTCTGGGACTTCGGAACAGGTGCTATGGGTGATATGGGATGTCACATTATGGAGACACCCTTCAAAACCCTTGAATTGGGCTTCCCGTACGAGGCCGAGGCCAGTTGTACCACCATCTGGTCCAATGACTTTGTCGAGGCCAACTACTATGAGGTGTGTCCGCCTTCATCCATTGTCCGCCTTCAGTTCAACACTGAAAAGCACGGTAACGTTTCACTCAACTGGTATGATGGCGGCATCATGCCCGATCTGCCACCTGAACTAGGCGATGGAGAAGAACCCGGAGGTAATGGTGGTGGAAGTATTTTCCATGGAAGCGATGGTATTATGGTTACGGATACCTATTCCGGGAATCCCAGACTACTGCCGGCAGAGCGCATGAATGATTTCACACCACCTGATCCTACCATACCGAGAGTTGACTTCTCACATACCGGAGAATGGGTGAATGCTATTGTGAACGGCGGTGCCACGTCCTCTCCGTTCTCATACGGAGGTCCGCTTACCGAAGCCGTACTAATGGGGAACCTGGCGATCAAATCGTTCCAGCACAAAACACTTAAAGAAGGGAAACAGGAAGGCGATTGGGGTGCGTACAATTATCCCGGTAGAAGAACCATCAAATGGGATGGAGAGAATATGAAAGTGACCAATTACGAGTTCGCCAATAACTGGGTAAAACGGGAATACAGGGAAGGATGGAGCCTGTAGACACAGACTCCACCTTCAGATCATATTAATAATAGGTATAGCGACGTACTTTAGATATGTACTTGGCCAGGCGAATTACCTGGTGACTGTAGCCATATTCATTATCATACCAAACATATAGCACCGCATTCTTTCCATTGGCCGTCACGATGGTCGCGTTACTGTCGTAGATAGCCGGAGCGGACGAGCCTACAATATCACTGGACACGAGCTCATTGCTTAGTGAGTACTTGATTTGCTCTACCAAATCTCCTTCCAGGGCATATTTCTTCATGATCGAATTCATTCCATCACGGGAGGTGGCATTTTCCAACTCCAGTTTAAGAATGGCCAGAGAGCCGTTCGGTACAGGAACGCGAATCGCATTCGAAGTAAGTTTACCTTCAAACGAAGGAAGTGCCTTGCTCACCGCTTTACCGGCGCCGGTTTCCGTAATCACCATGTTGAGGGCGGCAGCTCTTCCACGACGGTATTTCTTGTGCATATTATCGACCAGATTCTGGTCGTTGGTGTAGGCATGAATGGTCTCAAGATGTCCCTGAACAACGCCCAGCGAGTCTTCCACCACTTTCAGTACCGGGGTGATAGCATTGGTGGTGCAGGAAGCCGCAGAGAAAATATCGACAGACTCAGGATCGTAATCTGTATGATTTACACCGTGAACGATGTTTGGCACTCCTTTTCCGGGGGCGGTAAGGAGCACTTTGGCGACTCCATTAGCCTGAAGGTGGCGTCCAAGAGCTTCCTCATCTCTAAAGGCTCCGGTATTATCGATCACAAGAGCATCCTGAATACCGAACTCGGTGTAGTCGATTTCTTCAGGGGCGTTGGCCGAAATAATGAAAACCGTCGTGCCATTGATTATTAGAGCTTTGTTTTCCGCATCTACAGCCACAGTACCATGGAAATCGCCATGAACGGAATCGTATTGCAACAGGGAAGCACGCTTTTCAAGAACAGTTTGGTCCACGCTTCCTCGAGTGACGATGGCGCGAAGCCGTAGCTGACTTCCTTGTCCCGTGCGGGTCATTAACTCCCGGGCCAGGAGTCGGCCAATACGACCGAAACCATAGAGAATCACATCCTTGGGTGTTATGTCTTTCACATTGTTGGCACCTTTAAGCTTGTCACTTACAAAGGCGAGGGCGTCCTGGTATTTGTTGTCTTCCAGGTGGTACTCGTAGGTAAGTTTACCGATATCCAACTTGGCAGGAGGCAGGTCAAGGGTTTTGATCGCCTGGGCTATTTCCACGGAATCAAAAATTGAAATGGGCTTTTGAACAAACTCCCCGGCATACTCATGCAGGTTGAGAATTTCGCTCACATTGCGATCAATAAGTTGGTTTCTGAACAGTACCAATTCGATGGATTTGTCATACCACAGATCGCTTACGATCTTAATAAATTCAACGGAAGCCTTACGGCGGTCAGTTTGAAAGGACAGTTCTTTTTCATAAACGTCGTCAAAACTCATGGTAACCGGTTTTTTAAGGGTTTGAAATTTTGTGCAAAAGTATATATTTCAAACGTTTTAGTGAAGCATAATTGTAAAATAAAATACCCCTTCGCAGATATGTCCTGCAAAGGGGTATTTCGTATAAAAAATGACCTTTACCTAAAGATGAACGTATTCATCTCACCGTCATTATCCACAAAGGTCATTTTGATAGGATCGTTATTGTTACGACGATTCATTGCGGTTCGTACGTCGTCTATATTTTTTACTTCCTGGTCATTGATCTTGGTAATGATAATACCTCTAAGGTCGTACTGAGACATATCACGCGTGAGGGTTCTTGTGACCTCTACGCCATAGGAAACACCGCGTTCCTGAAGGCGGGATTGAGACACATTGCGCACCTCCAGACCCAGATCATCCACCTGAAGTGTTTCCAGTTTGATTAAGGTGACCGGAATTATTTTTTGACGCCCATCACGAAGTACGGTTACGTCAACAATGTCATTGGGTCGCTTGGATCCCAGATATCCGGCCAGATCGGAGAACTTGCCAATGTCATATCCGTCAAGTTCTTTGATTATGTCACCCTCTTGAATGCCGCCTTTGTCTGCACCGCTGCCTTTTTCAACCGCGCTTACGTACACACCGCCTACTTCATTAATTCCCAACTGATTCGCAAAGCGGGAATCCAGCGTACCTCCGTTGATACCCAGGATACCGCGTTGTACGTTTCCGTATTCCAGGATGTCTTCAATCACCTTACGGGCGTTATTTGAAGGTACGGCAAAGGAATAACCTACATAGGATCCTGTTTCCGAAGTAATCGCCGTATTGATTCCAATAAGTTCGCCACGGGTGTTCACAAGGGCACCACCACTGTTACCGCGATTCACCGCAGCGTCCGTTTGAATAAAGGATTGTGGGTTTCCGTCAAACTCATTAAGGTCACGTGCTTTTGCACTAACGATACCGGCAGTGACTGTTGAGGTAAGATTGAACGGATTACCAACCGCCAGTACCCATTCACCGATCCTGACCCCATTGGAATCTCCGAAAGGAATATAATCCAGGTCTTCATTGGTCTCAACTTTGATCAGAGCGATATCTGTCTTGGGGTCCGTTCCGATCACCGAGGCCTCAAAAGTTCGATTGTCATTAAGGATTACTTCCAATTCGGAAGAATTTTCAATAACATGATTGTTTGTAATGATGTATCCGTCGGGTGAGATTACCACACCGCTTCCCGAGCCTATCATGGCACGTGGTTCACCGCGTCCGTAGAAATAATCAAAGATATTGCCTGCCTGACGGCTTATCGTGGTATTTTTTACGTGTACAACCGCATTCACGGTTTTTTCGGCGGCTTCCGTGAAATCAATACCTGCCGAGGCTGCGGCGGGGATCGATGTAGTGTAGTTTGTAGGAATAAAAGATGTGACTTGTTGTTTTTCAGGGGTGGCAGCTACATCCTCGGACTCAACAAATAATTTGTATCCACCTAAGGTAGCTGCTCCGGCCACAAGGGCTACAAGAAATAATCGAAGCATCTGTTTCATAGGTACGTTTTTAGTTTCGTAAAGTTAACATCAAAAAGACTTAAAAATTCTGCAAAAGTTTCATAATTAACTCGCATTTAACAGGCGGTTCCGTTCCGTATTGGCTTTTGGTTTTTTTACCTTTGTCGGCAATGGAGATCAAATTTTACAAATACCAGGGAACGGGTAACGATTTCATTATGATCGACAACCGCTCTCTTTCCTTCCCCAAAAATAATACCAGTTACATTGCACGACTTTGTGACAGGCGATTTGGTATTGGGGCCGACGGGTTGATCCTTCTTGAAGATCATCCGGAATTTGATTTCACCATGGTCTACTTCAATTCGGATGGTAATCCCAGTTCGATGTGTGGAAACGGGGGTCGCTGCATTACCCGATTTGCGGAGTCCCTTGGGATTATTGCGGAGCATGCGACGTTTGAAGCAGTGGACGGACCGCATGAAGCCACCATTCAAGGGGATTTGGTGTCCCTTAAAATGGGAGATGTTTCGAATATCACCACAACAGCCGAAGCCGTTTTTTTGGATACGGGTTCACCCCATCACGTAGCACTTGTAGATAACCTGGATAAGTGGAACGTTAAAGAAAAAGGGGCAAGCATTCGATATGGAATGTACCATCAGGAAGGAGCCAATGTGAACTTCGTGGAGCCCAATGGTGATAACGCCTTTTCCGTGCGTACGTACGAGCGTGGTGTTGAAGATGAAACTTTGTCATGTGGTACAGGTGTCACGGCAGTTGCGATTGCCATGCATGCTTCAGGTAAAACGACTTCTGAAGTCGTACGTCTGCATACTCCGGGAGGAGATTTGAGCGTTCGATTTAAAAAACAGGGAGATCTCTATACACAGGTGTTTTTAGAGGGCCCGGCAGAAATGGTATACGAAGGCATATGGAAATGAACACCTTAAGCGGCACACATATAAAACTAAGGGCGTTGGAACCGTCTGACCTTGATCTCTTGTACAAACTTGAGAATAATGAGTCTGTTTGGGAGATCAGTAACACTTCGGCTCCGTATTCTAAGTTCGTCCTCAAACGATACCTGGAAAATGCGCACCGTGATGTCTTTGAAGTAAAACAGCTGCGATTGGTGGTGACTCTGGTTACCGATGAACGGCCGGTCGGTTTTATCGATTTGTTCGACTTCGACCCCAAACACAAGCGAGTAGGTATCGGTATTGTGATTTTTTCGGAAACCGATCGCCAGAAGGGGTATGCACAGGAGGCGCTGGAGCTCTTATGTGCCTATGCGTTTGCGCATCTGGGTGTTCACCAGGTCTATGCCAACATCACCGAGGACAACGAGCGAAGCATACGCCTGTTTGAAAAGATGGGGTTTGCCAGGGGTGGTGTGAAAAAAGATTGGATCATGTCCGGAGGGGCCTACAAGAGTGAAATTTTTTATCAAAAATTCAACCATGTATCTTAAGAAAATAGTAGTTGCGGTAGCCTTGATAGGCGTTGTTATAATGGGTGGTTTTGCTTATTACGTGTATTCAGCCGTATTTACACCGAATACTGCGTTCAACAACAACGAAGCGCATGTATATATTCCAACCAATGCAACCTTTCAGGAGGTAGTTGACGAGCTTACTCCTTTGCTAAAGGACATGGAAAGTTTTGAAGCCGTAGCGAAACGTAAGAAATACATTTCCAACATTCGACCCGGTCATTATGTGTTAAGAAAGGACATGAACAATAATGACATTGTGAATGCCATTCGCAGCGGGAATACCCCGGTGAAGATAAAGTTCAACAATCAGGAGCGCGTTGAGAATCTGGCAGGCCATGTTTCCCGTCAGTTGGAGGTAGACAGTCTATCCTTATTGATGGCTATGCGCGATCAGGAATTTTTAACGGGCTCGGGGTTTGATCAGGCCAATGCGATTACTTATTTCGTACCTAATACGTACGAGGTGTATTGGAATACTACGGCGGACGAATTCAGGG
This sequence comes from uncultured Aureitalea sp., assembly GCA_964614415.1. Taxonomy (GTDB): domain Bacteria; phylum Bacteroidota; class Bacteroidia; order Flavobacteriales; family Flavobacteriaceae; genus CAZTLE01. The sequence goes on from CAZTLE010000029.1 coordinate 10,627, forward strand.
ATCGTATGCTGAAGGAATACGAGGCCTTCTGGAATCCTCAGCGACTCAGTAAGGCCAAGGCCATCGGACTCACTCCGAAGGAAGTGGTTGTTCTGGCTTCGATTGTGCAAAAAGAGACCGCTAAAGCTGATGAGCGGCCTCGTGTAGCCGGTCTTTATGTGAACCGCATCAAGCAGGGAATGCCGTTGCAGGCTGATCCTACGCTGATCTATGCCAAGAAACTGACTGATAATGATTTCGATCAGGTGATCCGAAGAGTGCTTAACAAGGACAAGGAGATCGATTCACCCTATAATACATATCTGAATGCAGGCCTGCCACCAGGGCCGATAACCATGCCGGATATCTCTTCTATTGACGGTGTGCTTAATCACGAAAAGCACGACTATTTATATATGGTGGTCGATATAGACAATTTTGGCTACCACAAATTTGCCAAAAGTTTGGCGCAACACAATCGAAATGCGGCCGAATATCACCGTTGGATCAATCGACAAGGCATAAACCGTTAAAGGAGCGATAGAACTCCTAAATTACTGTTAATAAGTATTTTAATAACAAAATCTACGTTTTAATATTTGAATTGCTCTGTAACCTTACTTTGCGATAGCAATTTGTAGGGTTTTTACTACTAAAATTGAATTGGGGCATGCGCAAGAATTACTTTAACATTTTTTAACAGCCTAGGTATCAATTTTTTAAAAAAAGCCGTACCTTTGCACGCTGAAAATCAAGGCACTCATCATACTGCCTGAAATTTTTGCGAAATGAAACGTAATTTATTGCGAATCAGTTTGTTAGTAGTTGTCTCTTATTGGATGACAACGAGTTTTACAACTGCCGAAAAGGTGGACTTGTCACAGTACATTGTTGGTGACATGGAGCTGTGTTATACAGTACCCACCGAAGACGAGGTGATTGTTCCCCTTACAGCGGATGTCAAGTACGACCTGTACCTGGGCAAATCGTATGTCGGGTTTAAAGAGGCTCTTGGATTTAAGGAGTCTCGAGGAGATTATGGGACCGTAAACGTATACGGCTACTTAGGAAAGTATCAATTTGCAGCGAGCACCCTTGAAATGATTGGTGTTTACAACCCCAATCGATTCATGCATGACGCTAAACTGCAGGAAGCTGCGTTTTCAGCCTACACCGCTCGTAACAAATGGATACTACGCAGAGATATCGCGCGCTATAACGGCCGATATATTAATGGTGTAAAAGTGACCGAATCCGGAATTCTGGCAGCCGCGCATCTTGCGGGTGCAGGTAACGTAAAGAAATACCTGCGCAGTGGAGGAACGGTTGGATTCTCCGATGCCTTTGGAACTTCTATTCAGTACTACCTGAAGAAGTTCTCCGGATATGATACCTCATGTATCGAAGCCGATAAGAAAGCAAGAGTATTATAACAAACCTTACTTTTGGACAATAAACAAGGTGGGCCTTTTTGAAAGGTCCACCTTTGTTTTTTTCCATTCTTCTACCGTTTGTGTCCTTATGTATTCGGTAGGTAAGGTGATGTCACATGCCACACATAGACGGGTGTTGGGTTGTAGCGTGTTTAGAAAGCTCTCCAGCAACTGATCGTTACGGTACGGGGTTTCTATGAACAATTGCGATTGATTCTGTTCTGCCGAGAGGCGTTCCAGTCTTTTGATTTCCAAACGACGTTCTCGCTTATCGATCGGCAAGTAGCCGTTGAAGGCAAAATTCTGACCGTTCATACCACTGGCCATCATTCCCAGGACAATAGAGGAGGGGCCCACCAGGGGAACAACCCGAATCCCTCTTTCATGCGCCTGCTGAACCACAGCGGCACCCGGGTCGGCTATTCCGGGGCATCCGGCTTCCGAAAGTATCCCAACATCATAGCCTTCAAAACAGGGATCCAGCATGACGGGAATCTCAGAGTCATCGGTAAACTTATTGATCAGGGAAATCACCAGATCCGGTTGTGATTTTCTGGGAACGATGCTTTTAATGAAGCGCCTTGCACTCTTCTCGTTCTCTACAATGTAGTGGTCAATATTTTCAACCGCTTTTTTTACCAGTAGTGGCAATACTTCAAGGGGAGGAGTATCTCCCAGGGTACATGGTATTAGATACAGGTTACCTTTTTGATCACTCATGGGGCTACAGCTTCACCAGTTTCTGTACAAACGAATTTCCTTCCTGATTTGTTGTTTCCACCAAATACAAACCGGTTGCGAGTCTTTCGAGATTGACCTCTATGTTTGTATTTCCAATATCTCTTTTCATGAGAACTGTCTTTCCCTGCAGATCTCGAATGATCATCTCGTCTATTGGGGTACCATTTTGAGCTGTGAGCTTCAAGCTGCCTTGCACCGGATTTGGATACATAACAGGTTTGGCAAAGTTCGAATCCGCTATACCCAAATCGTCATCAAATATTTTATACACCCTGCCCTGGTTGATAGATGCCACGTAGACTTCTCCATTGATATCTTTTCCGAAGGAAACCGGTGTATTCATCGTATTGCCGTGAAATGTGACGTTGCCCCCATTGTCCAGCGTTCCAATAATACCGCTACAGAAATCGGCAAAGAAATACAGCCCCTCTAATGTCGGGTAGGTACTTCCGCGATAGACGACTCCTCCGGTCACCGAACATTCATCGGTGCCATTACTGGAAGAATACTCGTAAAAAGGAAATTCCAACTCACTGGGATCGGGACAACCGGTAGTATTAAATGGCTCAGAACCTTCATAGCAGCGCCAGCCAAAATTGTATCCACCGGAACTGATATCCACTCGATCAATTTCTTCTACGTCTCCTTGCCCCACATCTCCTATCCAAAGCATATTGGAGTCTTCATCGATCGAAAACTTCCATGGATTCCTAAGTCCGTACGCCCAAATTTCAGGAGCGACCAACGGATCACCTACAAACGGATTGTCTGCCGGAATACCATAGTTGTTTCCGCCGCCGGGATTGTCGACATCAAGGCGCAGCATTTTACCGAGGAGCAACGAAAGATCCTGGGCTCTGTCGCCCGGGTCACCGGCACTTCCACCATCTCCTGATCCGATGTATAAATAACCATCAGGCCCAAAAGTAAGTGTGCCTATATTGTGTTCGGGAAAAGGTTGCTCAACATTGATAATTGACAACTCGGAAGCGGGATCGGCCAGGTCGGGATCACCGGCTTGTACCGAAAAGCGCGACACTTGCGAATCTCCGTTACTATCTGCATAATTGACGTAAAAATACCCGTTGGTCCCGTAATCCGGATGGAAAGTCAATCCCAAAAGTCCTCCTTCGCCGTTGGTGGTTACCAGGGAGGATATATCCAGAAAAGGGTCGGTGTTTGTACTTCCATCAGAGTTGAGTATCTTAATTACTCCAGCTCTTTCTACTATGAACAGGCGGTCATCGCCTGCGTTTTCAATGGCAAGCGGGGCGGTAAATCCATCGGCAAAAAGATCGAAGTTGACATCCTGTGAGTAGACCGTCATGCACATTAGGATGGAAACGATCGCAAAAATTTTTGGCATGAATCTTATTAATTTTGTTTGATTAGTTTTTGAATTAGCGTCTGATTGGTGTCGGTGACTACCTTGACCAAATATACACCTTTAGAGAGTGTTGCTGTAGACAGCGAAAATGATTCGGTGTTCAATCCGCTCCGCGACATTGTACGCCTTCCTTGCAGATCGAATATCTCGATCGACTGTAATTGCCGGTTTCCGAGACTGACTGTGAGTTCATCAGATACCGGATTTGGCGCTATCCTGAGTGTCGCAGTAGCCTGGATGTCATCTGTTGAAAGAACACCGCCTTCTATTTTGTAGATCGGCCCGTCCAGATCAACTACGTACATTTCTCCTGCATTATCGACACCGAAGGACACCCATTGTCCGCCAAAATTACCATGATCGACAACGTTGGCACCACTATCGACGGAAGCGATGAAGCCACCGCAAACATCGGCATAGAAATAACGTCCCAGTATATCTGCATATACGGTACCGCGATATACATAACCACCTGTGACCGAGCAATTACCTGATCCGGGACTGGACGAATATTCTGTAAAGGGAAACGTAAGGTCTCCCATGGGAGGGCATCCGGTGGTGTTAAAGGGTTGAGAACCCTCATAACAACGCCACCCGTAGTTCAGTCCGGCCTCTGTACCTGTGGCACGGTCAACCTCTTCCACATCTCCCTGGCCTACATCCCCGATCCAAATATCGCCGTTAAGCGGATCGAAAGAGAACTTCCAGGGATTGCGCAATCCATAGGCCCAAATTTCTTCAGCGTTGGTGGCACTTCCGAAGAAGGGGTTGTCATTCGGTATTCCATAGTTGTTGCCTCCTCCGGGATTGTCAACATCGATGCGAAGAAGCTTACCCAGCAGCAACATAGTGTTTTGCGCTCTGTCTCCGGGATCGCCACTACTTCCTCCATCTCCTGAGGAAATGTAGAGGTAACCGTCATTGGGTCCAAAGGCTAAGGCACCTCCATTGTGATTTAGGAACGGTTGATTGTAATCTATGATCGGAAATTCAGAATTCGGATCGGCAACGTCGGGATCCCCTGTCACGCTAAACCGCGAGATCTGGGTGTCTTCGCTATTATCCGAATAATGAACGTAGAAATATCCATTGGTTTCGTAGTCCGGATGGAAGGCAAGTCCCAACAATCCGCGTTCATCAAAGCTGTTGGTGGGCGTGAACACGCGGTCCTGGATATCCAGGAATGGTGTGGCATTGGTCGTCCCGTCTGCGTTGAGAACTTTGATCACACCGCGTTTTTCAACAACGAAGAGTCGGTCATCACCGGCATTTTGGAGGTCCACCGGACTGGTAAATCCGCTGGCGAAGAGGTCAAGAGTAATGGTCTGGGAAAATAATGGCATTGCACACAGCAAAAATGCCATTGTAGGGATAATTTTTTTCATAGTAATTTATTTGACGCCCCACTAAGTTAATGAAAACCTGATTAATGAGGGTCTATAGACGATTCGCAATGGAGTCACATGCCTCATCCAACATTTGAAAGACCTGTTCGAACCCATCGGTTCCGCCGTAATACGGATCTGGTACATCTACGTTCTCGCCGGGGAAGATCTCATCCAGGATGAGTTGCACTTTTTGAGATCCTTCCCGATAATTGAGGAGTTGAAGTACGTCCTGCTTGTTGGAATTGTCCATCACAAATATGTGATCAAACTTTTCGAAGTCCTCTTTGATGAACTTACGGGCGCGTTGATCGGTGATATCAATTCCATACTTTCTTGCCACTTCAATGCTTCGCGGGTCGGGTAATTCTCCGGCGTGCCAGCCTCCGGTGCCGGCTGAATCAACATAAAAATGTTCAGTACTTATTTTCGATTTCAGAATGCCTTCGGCCAATGGAGAACGGCAGATATTTCCCAGGCATACCATGAGGATCTTGACTTTCATAAGTGGGAAGATAAAAAAATCCGGGGGAAACCCGGACTCAATTATAAGGTCAATTTTTTATTAAGGTCTTCCACATACTTGCGGAACTGCTTATCGGTACTGGAAAGATTGTCTACAGTCTTACAAGCGTGCAGAACAGTAGCGTGATCGCGTTGCCCAATCTGAGAACCGATAGAGGCGAGGGACGCTTTGGTAAACTTCTTGGCGAAGAACATCGCCAATTGGCGTGCCTGAACAATATGACGCTTACGGGTTTTGGACTGAAGCGTTTCCACATCCATTTGGAAGTATTCGCTTACTACCTTCTGAATGTAATCGATTGATACCTCCCGCTTCGTGTGCTTCACATAATTATCTACGATCTTCTTGGCAAGGTCAATGGTGATCTCGCGTTTGTTGAATGAAGAATGGGCAATTAGTGAAATTATGGCACCTTCCAGCTCCCGAATATTCGTTTTAATATTGTTGGCCAGGAATTCGATAATATCCTCAGGCATTTCCACACCGTCGCGGTATAGCTTGTTTTTGATAATGGCAACGCGAGTATCGTAATCGGGATGGTTGAGCTCAGCCGAAAGCCCCCACTTAAAGCGGGAAAGCAGTCGCTGCTCAATATCGATCATATCCACCGGTGCTTTATCACTGGTAAGGATTACCTGTTTTCCGTTTTGATGCAGGTGATTGAATATGTGGAAGAATACGTCTTGTGTGCCCGCTTTACCCGATAGCAATTGAATGTCGTCAACGATAAGAACATCGATTATCTGATAGAAATGAATGAAATCATTCCGGTTGTTCTTCTTTACCGACTCAATATATTGCTGGGTAAACTTTTCGGCGGATATATATAAGACTGTCTTCTCGGGATACTTATCCTTGATCTCCACTCCAATGGCATGTGCCAGGTGGGTTTTTCCCAAACCAACGCCACCGAAGATGAGCAACGGATTGAACGAAGTGCCTCCGGGTTTATTGGCGACTGCCAAACCGGCGGAACGCGCCAAACGGTTGGATTCCCCTTCCAGGAAACTTTCAAAATTATAGCCCGGATTGAGCTGAGACTCGATCTTTACATTACGGATTCCCGGAATTACAAAGGGATTCTTGAGCTCGGGGCTTTTATTCTTAACCGGTACATCGACCTCCTGAGATTTCACCTGACCGCGATTTGCGCTCGGGATCTTCTCGGTAAAAGGTGCTTTATTACCATAGGTGTTCTCCATTTTAATAATGTACACCAACTTGGCACCGGTACCTAATTCTTTAGTAAGGGCTACCTTCAATAACTTAACGTAGTGCTCCTCAAGCCACTCGTAGAAGAACTTGCTGGGCACCTGAATGCTCAAGGCATTATCGGTTAGCTTAACGGCTTTGATCGGTTCGAACCATGTTTTGTATGCTTGTGAAGTAATATTATCTTCAATAAAAGCCAAACAATTGTTCCAAACCGATTCAGCAGTTTTGCTCATGCGTAGTTAATTCGAAGTTTTAGTTAGTTATAGACGTGGTTAAGAAAGTAAAAAAGTGCTGCCCCCTAACAATTTCTTAACAATGCAAATATGTGAACAAAAAAATGAAAAAAAAAATACTTTGGGTATTGAATTTCTGCTTTTTTTTTCGGATACTAACGTTAGGTATAAAGCTACAAAAAAAGTCCCCCTTTTTTACATAAAATCTTGTGAGAAAATCCGTAACAAAAATTCGTGTGCGCTATGCGGAAACCGATCAAATGGGTGTGGTGTATCACGGAAATTATATCCCGTATTTAGAAGAAGCACGCACCGAATGGCTAAGAAACACGGGGCTTTCCTACAAATGGATGGAGGAAAACGGAGTGTTCTTACCTGTTATTCAGGTGCATATAGATTACAAGCTTCCTGCGCATTATGACGATGTTTTAAGCATTACAACGAAACTTAAGAAAATTCCTACTTTCCGAATTGAATTCGACTACGAAATTCACAACCAAAATGACGCACTCCTGGCCACGGCTTCCGTCACTTTAGTGTTTGTAGACAAGCAATCCGGAAAGCTCGTGAAAGCACCCCAATACCTGCTGGAAAAACTAGAAGGGAACTAGGTCAATTTTCCACCTTTTTTATGTCTACCTTATAGGTGGCGTCAATCAGGTTGAAAATCCGCTCGGCTTCATTCTTTCGCACCGAGATTTGAAACTCGCATCGCAATGCCATTTCCTGCCTATCGATAGTGAGCTGCTGTTCTTTAATTATGCGCATCACTTTGTTCATTTCGGGGTAATCGAATGTGACGATGAAAGGAATGTCTATCGTGCGTTCAACGATTTCGGCCGCCGAAAGTGCCATTTGCGCAGCCGTTTTGTACGCCTGTATGAGTCCGCCCACTCCCAGTTTGGTCCCTCCGAAATATCGTACCACCACTACGAGAACATTCGTTAGATCGAACGACTGAATCTGTCCGTAGATAGGCGCTCCGGCACTGTTTGAAGGTTCGCCGTCATCGTTCGTTCGGTACGAAGTATACCCAGGGCCGAGCTGCCAGGCATAGCACCAGTGTCGCGCCGTATGATGCTCTTTCTTGAGCTGCTCCAGAAACGCTTTCGCTTCGGCTTCCGTGGTAATTGGAAACGCATAGCCAAAGAACTTGCTTCCCCGGTCCTTAAATAGCACCTCGGGCGAAGTACGGCGGATGGTTTTATAGGTGTCCCGTTCCGAACTCATTAGAATATAGATAAGGCCACCAGGAAGATACTGATCACAGCAAGAATGATCCCCAGCCAATTCCGGGGTAATAACTTCTCGCGAAATACGGTAATCCCGACAAGGGTTGACATCATAACAATGGCCACATTGTTCACGGTAAAGATACCGGAACTATCGAGGAGATCACTTCGAAGAGCGTGAACCAGGAAGTAAATGGAAAAATAGTTAGGGACCCCCAGGCCAATACCACCCAGGACATCCCGCACGGTGAACCGCAATTGTCCGCGAAGCGCCCGGACGATCAAAATGATCACGCCAACACAAGCTGCCGCTCCGAATACTACGGACGAAAACAAAGGAACATCATCCTGTGCCACATAGGCGTCCTCCAGGAATTTGATGCTCGTATCAATAATTCCACTTCCCAAAAAGACCAGTAACGGCAGGAGCAGAGTGCGTCGGTCAAGAGCGATACCATCCCGGGAACGCACCGAAGTGAGATACACCGCAACCAGTGCCAGACAAACACCAAGTATCTTAAAGAAATGAGGTTCGTCCTTGTAATACCAAAATCCAAAGAGCACGGGAATGACCACACTCATCTTGGTTGCTACCGACACCACCGACAGGCCACTTCGCTGTGTGGTAAGTGCCATAAGATTGAACACCAAAATGAACAGTGCTCCGAGACCCACCGTATAAAAAAACCATTCGTAATCGGGCAGGGCTGTGAGTGAGACCGAATGTTTATAATCGATCAACCCACTAATGCAAGCCACAATGTAGTTCACAACGATGGCGTGCAAAATCGTAACACGAAAACGCTCGAACAGCTTAAAGACCACGAAGATCAGGGTTGAGGAAAGTATGCTTAACGCGAGGTAGATCAAGATGCTTCGTTTTTAAAGATTTGGAGGGTGTCGGTTTGTATTTGTTCTTCGTATACCTGTGTTCCTGAAAACGAAGGTGCTGCCAGACCTTGTTTTAAGATTCCCGGACCGGTAAACACAAAAGCCTCATCCCAACAATCGCTATCGATAAAGGATTGCAGCGTCTGCGCACCTCCTTCTACAATAACAGATCGTATTTCATGTCTGTGCAGAATTGCACAAAGCTGGGACACGAGATCTCCTGAAAAATCGGCGGTTTCATACGTGAGATTGCCATCGGAAACTTTAGGTACTTCTGTAATGATAATGGTTTTTGTTTCCCGGTTTAGCACAGAGGCTTCGGCAGGGATAACACCTTTTCGGTCCAGTACCACGCGAACAGGGGAATTCCCTTGCCACAGGCGGGTAGTGAGGCCGGGGTTGTCGGCCAGCACGGTATTGGTTCCTACCAGGATCGCGTGCTCTTCGGCCCTCATTTTGTGAACGCGTTGACGGGATTGGGTATTGGTGATCCAAAAGGGGCTGCGCTCGGACCAGGCTTTCTCCGAAGATTGCATTTCAGGCGCTATAAAGCCGTCTTGTGTCTGAGCCCATTTCAGAATAATATAGGGTCGTTTTTTTAAGAAGGAAGTAAAGAAACGCTTGTTCAATTCGTCACATTCGGCCTTAAGTACGCCAACCACAACTTCACATCCGGCATTCCGTAATTTTTGAATTCCACCTCCCTGAACTTTTGGATTCGGATCGGTACTCCCAATGACAATTCGCTTGATTCCCTTTTGGATGATCATATCCGCACACGGTGGAGTGCGTCCGTGGTGAGAACACGGTTCAAGATTAACATAGAGTGTGGCCTGAGTAAGTAGTTCGGGACGGTCTACATTTTCAACGGCATGTACTTCGGCATGAGGACCGCCACTTATATGGTGCCAGCCTTCTCCAATGATGGTGTCATCATGAACGATTACGCTACCCACCAACGGATTCGGATAGGTAGTTCCAAGGCCGTTTTTAGCAAGCTCGATACAGCGCAGCATGTATTTTTCGTGTATCTTCACCCGGCAAAAATACGAGGATTCCCCGGATAGTATGATCTAAGTTGGCACTGATTATTTCTGTCCTGAATTTAGCCGGCCGCTATGACCTTATTTGAACTGAAAACGAGCTTTTTGTCCGACCTTTCCGAACACTACCCAAGGGAGGAAGCCGAATCTTTTTTTCATTGGCTAACAATGCACTATCTGGATATGAACAGGGCGGCTGCGATATTGAATTCGGACCAAACGATATCCAAACAGGTGCGTTCCCGGTTCGATAGTGCCAAAAAACGTTTATTGGCAGATGAGCCCATTCAATATATTCTCGGTGAAACTGTTTTCTACAATCTGAGAATAAAGGTGACACCTGATGTGCTCATTCCACGGCCGGAAACCGAAGAACTGGTCCATTGGATTGTCGAAGACATTAAGGAAGGTACGGCACAGGGTGATCGTATTTTGGATCTCGGGACGGGTAGCGGATGCATTGCGATCTCATTAGCCGATGCCTTGAAAACCGAAGTTACCGGCCTGGATGTTTCCGAAGAAGCCCTGAAGGTGGCAGTGGCCAATGCCTGGGAGAACAAAGTTTCTGTGAACTGGATGCAACTGGATATCCTTTCGGAAGAGCGTTTGCCGGGCACCTATACCATCATGGTATCCAATCCGCCGTATGTGCGATTTTCAGAACGGGAACTTATGAAACCGAATGTGGTAGATCATGAACCCCATTTGTCCCTTTTTGTGGAGAATGATGATCCGTTGTTGTTCTATAAAAAGATTGCGGCGTTGGGACAGTCACATTTGATTCCTGGAGGTTTGCTGTATTTCGAGATAAATGAATACCTTAGTGAAGAACTAACCGTCCTGCTTCAAGAATTTGGATATTCCGACATTGTACTTCGGAAAGACCTTTTCGGAAAGGACCGAATGATTCGATGTCGATATGCCTGAACTGAATTCCATATGTGTTTTCTGCGGTAGCAGCGACGGAAATGACACGAGCATTTCTGAAGCGGCCCGGATTTTGGGTGAAACGATGGCTGGCCAGAACATCGAGTTGGTGTACGGCGCCGCACATATTGGTATCATGGGCGCTGTGGCCGAAGCTACCTTGCAAGCCGGGGGTAATGTGGTTGGTGTAATCCCCGAATTTCTCAAAAAGAAAGAAGTCGTTCATCTGGGGCTGACGAAACTCATCACCACCCCGAACATGCACGAGCGCAAATTGAAGATGCACGATCTGAGTGATGGATTCATAGCGTTACCCGGTAACTTTTTTAATGATACGGCGACCACCGAGATCTACACATGGTTGCAATTGGGCTTGCATCAGAAGCCCATCGGCCTACTCAATGTAAATCACTTCTATGATGATCTTTTGCAGCTTTTGGAAACCATGGTGCGCAAAGGGTTTGTTTCTATGTCCAACTATGAACTGCTGCTGGTTGATTCCACCATAGATGGATTGCTTGAAAAGATGCGTTCGTTCAAGGCACCGGATATTCCACATTGGCTCACTAAAGAACGCACCTGAATCACCTTTTTCAGCCATTCCTTTTTTACGGTTATACCTTAATTATTATATAGCAAAACCGTAATTGATTTCTTTACAGCAATTTTCGTTCGTTTAACGGCCTTCAAAATGAGCCCGGTTTATGGCGGATCAATTTTTATATTTGTGGTATGAACATCGAAGCACAGATCAACCAACTCCGGGACGAACTTAGAGAGCACAATTACAACTACTATGTACTCGACAATCCCACCATCTCCGACTACGAATTTGATCAGTTATTAAAACAATTACAGGAGCTGGAGGCGGCGCATCCCGAGTTCTACGATGCCAATTCACCTACGTTACGGGTAGGAGGGCAGGTCACAAAGAATTTTGAGACGATCACCCATGAGTTCCGGATGTACTCTCTGGACAATTCGTATTCAAAGGAAGACCTCGAAGACTGGGAAAAGCGAATTAAGAAGATGGTTGACGGCCCAGTGGAATACACCTGTGAGTTGAAGTATGACGGAGCCTCGATCAGCCTCACCTACGAAGGTGGAAAATTGCTGCGGGCGGTGACCCGTGGTGATGGCTTCCAGGGTGATGATGTAACGACCAATGTAAAAACCATTAATTCGGTTCCGCTGCAATTGAAGGGGGATTATCTGGATAAATTCGATATACGGGGGGAAATCATTCTTCCGTTGGACGGCTTTGCAAAGATGAACGAGGAACGTTTGGAGGCCGGCGAAGAACCCTATAGAAATCCGAGAAACACAGCTTCGGGAAGTTTGAAGTTACAGGACAGTAGTGAGGTTGCCAAGCGGCCGTTGGACTGTCTTTTATACAGCATAAAAGCAAACCGGATGCCGGTTTCCACCCAGTTCGAAAGCCTTGAGAAGGCCCGGCAATGGGGCTTTAAGGTGCCGGATGCTTCACGACTGGCAAAAAGCATTGATGAGGTACTGGAGTTTGTGAACTATTGGGACGTTCATCGGCATGACCTGCCGTATGAGACCGATGGAGTAGTCATCAAAGTAAACAACCTGCAACAGCAGGATGAATTAGGCTATACGGCCAAAGCCCCCCGATGGGCCATGGCGTATAAGTTCAAGGCGGAGCAGGCGACCACCGTTCTTAATGAAATCACCTACCAGGTAGGGCGTACCGGTGCAATCACCCCCGTAGCCAATCTCGAGCCGGTACTGTTGGCCGGTACGGTGGTGAAGCGAGCCTCGCTGCACAATGCCGATCAGATCGAGAAACTGGACATTCGCGTTGGCGATACGGTATATGTTGAAAAGGGAGGGGAGATCATTCCAAAAATTACCGCTGTTGATCTCTCGTTACGGGAAGTTGGATCGACACCAACACAATACATTACACATTGTCCCGAATGTGGTACGGAGCTCATTCGTAAAGAAGGCGAGGCCCAGCACTATTGTCCTAATGATGAAGGTTGTCCTCCGCAGATCATAGGGCGTATTCAGCATTATATTTCCAGGAAGGCCATGGATATTGAGGGGCTGGGAGGAGAGACGGTCGCGTTGTTGGTCAATAACAATCTGATCAAGAACTATGCAGATCTCTATCAACTGCGTGTGGAAGATGTAATCCCGTTAGAACGAATGGCGGAAAAGAGTGCCGAAAACCTGGTAAATGGAATAGAAGCCTCGAAGAATATTCCTTTTGAACGGGTACTTTTTGCCCTGGGAATTCGCTACGTAGGGGAAACGGTTGCCAAGAAACTGGCCAGACACTACAAGCACATTGAAGCGATTGCCGGTGCTTCTCTGGAGGATTTGGTTTCGGTTGAGGAAATAGGGGATAAGATAGCCGAGAGCGTGGTTCAGTTCTTTTCCGAAGAAGAGAATAGGTTATTGGTGCAACGACTCAAGGAATATGGTGTTCAGTTGGAGATTTCAGCCGAGAAACTGGCCAATCAGTCGGACACCCTAAGCGGAAAAATATTTGTTGTTTCCGGAGTCTTTGAAAAAGTGTCCCGCAACGAGCTCAAACAGCTCATTGAGGATAATGGAGGCAAAGTGTCCAGTTCTATTTCAGGGAAGACGAGCTACGTGGTTGCGGGTGACAACATGGGACCGAGCAAGCGAACCAAAGCCGAAGGCCTGGGAATCCCCATCATTTCGGAAGATGATTTTTTGCAAATGATTTCTTAATACGTATCCCAAAAACCTGCTAAAAATGTACCTTTGAGCGGCAACGCAGGCAACCTCATGTTCGAAAAACTAAAACTAAGATCCATTCAGAAGCGAAAGGAGAAAGACCTTCGTGAACGGGACCGGTCTCAAGTGAACGCTTCGATGACTACCCTGGGGTTTTTGGTAGATGAAAGTGTGGTTCAGGACTTTGAGTCACTGTACGACTTTTCAAAAGAATTCGGATTGCAACGTAAGGATGTCAAGTTGTTTTCGTTTATAGAAGTAAAGCGAAAAACCCCTTCGTTACGACAGAATCAGATCAATAACAAAGATTTCTCCTGGAAGGGAGAGATCGGCAATCAGAATGCGCGTGAGTTTTTGGAGATTCCGTTCGACGTATTGGTGTGCCTTCATGCACCCAACAATGAATTCATTGAGATGATGGCGGCACGAAGCAAAGCAAAATTCAAGGTGAGTACGACTCAGGCAGACGATCGGTTGTTTGATCTTCTCCTGGGGGTTGATCCCTCGAAATTAGGGGATTTGCGCGCTGAACTAAAGAAATACTTAACTATTTTAAAGAAAATTTGATGGAAGCACTTGTTGGAACCGGTGTAGCTCTCATTACTCCGTTCAACGAATACCGCTCTGTGGATACCGAAGGGTTGAAGCGCGTGGTTAACTACAATATTGAAAACGGGATCGATTACCTGGTGGCACTTGGAACAACAGCCGAAAGCGCAACACTTTCTTCCGATGAGAAGCAACTGGTAATCGATACCATTGTTGAGGCTAACTCGGGACGACTCCCGTTGGTGTTGGGAATTGGTGGAAATAATACCGAGGCGATAATTTCCGAACTCAAAAGTCGCGACCTGAGTGCGTTTACAGCGATTCTTTCTGTGTCTCCATACTACAACAGACCTACCCAGGAGGGAATTTATCAGCACTTCGCAGCCATGGCTGAAAATAGTCCGTTACCCATAATCTTGTACAATGTTCCTGCGCGCACCGGATCTAATATGATTCCCGAAACCGTGGCGAGACTGGCGACGGATTTTGACAAGATCGTTGCGATCAAGGAAGCGGCCGGGGTGATCACCCAGGCCATGGAACTCATTCGAATATGCCCGAAAGACTTCCTGGTAATTTCCGGCGAAGACATGGTTACATTACCTATGGTATTCGCGGGGGGTGCAGGAGTTATATCGGTTATAGGACAGGGATTCCCGAGGGAATTTTCAGATATGGTACGCCTGGCGCTTAAGCGCGAAGTGGATGCAGCCTATGCGATGCACTACAAAATAGCGCCTGCCATAGATTATATTTTTGCTGAAGGCAATCCCGCAGGCATTAAAGCCGTTTTTAGAAAGAAAGGTATTTGCGGGGATACGTTACGACTTCCGTTGGTGGGTGTGAGCGATGCACTACGCGCGAAAATTGATGCTTTTGTTGACGCTTTTTAACTTAAAAACACCCGGGACCGTTAAATTTTTCCAAAGCCGCCTGTAGCACTGGGATATTTGAATATTTTAGCCAAACGATAAGTTTTTGTAATCACGTATAATTCACTACTTTTGCACGATGTTTTTTAACGCAATGAAAAAGAGCCTGTTATTGATATTTGCCACGGCGGCACTTGCCTCCTGTAGCGAATACCAGCAAGCACTCAAAAATGAGAATGTTGGAGAGAAATACCAGATCGCTCAGAAGTACTACCATGCAGGAAAGTATAAAAAGGCGCTTGGGCTCATGGAACAGATTGTACCTGTATACCGGGGTAAGCCGCAGGCAGAGCAATTGATGTTCATGTATGCGAATACCTTTTATAATCTGGAGGATTTTTACCTCTCCGGGTATCAGTTTGAGCGTTTTGAACAGTCATATCCTTCCAGTGACAGCGTTGAGATCGCTGCGTATCGTTCGGCCAGAAGTTATTACGAACTTTCTCCGAGATACTCATTGGATCAAAAGGACACCCATAAGGGATTGGAAAAGTTGCAGAATTTTATCGACAATTATTCTGAAAGCGAATACCGGCAGGAGGTCAATGGCCTTGTGACCGAACTCCGGAATAAGTTGGAGAAGAAAGATTATGAAGTGGCCAATCAGTACCTTAAGATCTCAGATTATAAGGCGGCTATCGAGGCTTTTGACAACTTTATTCTGGATCACCCGGGATCCCCTTACCGGAAAGATGCTTTTTACGGAAGATTGAAAGCGTCTTATGAACTGGCGATCAACAGTCTGCCGCATTTGGTCAAGGAGCGACTTGAAACCTCCAAGAGCCACTACAATAGTTTTTTAAAATATTTTAGCGAATCCGATCTTAAAGAAGATGCCGATGAGATATCTCAGGATATTGAAAAGCGATTGGGTTCATATAACACAAATAGTTAACCACGTATTATGACAGATATTAAGAACTCCGAAGCACCTATCAATACACGAACTATTGATAAGAACTTAGTGGATGAACCGACGAATAATATCTACGAGGCCATCTCTATCATTGCAAAGCGGGCAGGTCAGATCAATTCCGATATCAAGAAAGAGCTTCTTGAAAAGTTGGACGAGTTCGCTACGTACAACGACAGCCTGGAAGAGATCTTTGAGAACAAAGAGCAGATTGAGGTGTCCAAGTTTTACGAAAAACTTCCGAAGCCTCACGCGTTAGCCATCCAGGAATGGTTGGAAAACAAGATTTACTTCCGTAACACGCAGGACGAGGAAATCGAAAACTAGTCCCATGTCAGTACTAAGCGGCAAAAAGATATTGCTCGGTGTCACTGCCGGGATTGCCGCTTATAAATCGGCCTTTCTGGTCCGTTTACTCATCAAAGAAGGGGCTCAGGTCAAAGTGGTAATGACCCCTTCTGCAAGGGAATTCGTAACTCCTTTAACGCTTTCTACGCTATCTAAGAACGAAGTATTCTCAACTTTTGTGGATGAAGATGATGAGAATGCTCAATGGAACAATCACGTTGAATTGGGATTGTGGGCCGATCTTATGGTGATCGCTCCCGCCACTGCCAATACACTTTCCAAGATGGCCCATGGTACCTGCGACAATTTGTTGTTAGCCGTATACCTGTCTGCCAAATGCCCGGTCTACTATGCACCTGCCATGGATCTGGATATGTATAAGCACCCTTCAACATTGGCTTCTTTTGAAAAGCTGACCGAATTCGGTAACATCCAGATTCCGGCTGGACACGGTGAACTGGCCAGTGGTTTGGTGGGCCAGGGGAGAATGGCCGAACCGGAGGAGATCGTGACATTTTTACGGAATGATCTGTTGCAGCAACTGCCTTTACGTGGAAAGA
>CAZTLE010000030.1:0-27601 GCA_964614415.1 uncultured Aureitalea sp.
AATGTATTAATTAATCAATTGAATCATCGCCTTATTTTCAAATCAAAAAAAGGTATTAGAAATGGTCACGGTGGTTTGTATCTTTGTATTAAAATTGTGAATTTCCAAAAACGGACGATATGAATGCATCTATTGAAAAGTTGCTGAATGATCAGATAAAATACGAAGCCCAGGCCTCAATGCAGTATTTGGCAATGGCCTCCTGGGCAGATGCCAAGGGCTTCAGTGGTGTTGCTAATTTCTTCTACAGTCAGTCGGAAGAAGAACGATTGCATATGATCAAGCTGGTTAAGTTTGTCAATGAAAGGGGTGGAAGTGTGATCGTTCCTTCATTAGATCAGCCGACAGACTCTTTTGAGTCACTTCCTGCATTGTTTGAGACTTTTTTGAACAGTGAGGTTTTTGTAACGGAGCAAATCAATGCCATTATCTTCGAATGCCTTGATAAGAAGGACTATAACGTGCACAATTTTATGCAGTGGTATGTTACGGAACAGCTGGAAGAAGAGGCTACTGCGCGCACCCTATTGGATAAGCTGAATATCATTGGTGACGATAAGTCCGGCTACTACCTGTTCGACAGAGATATCGAGACTCTTATCGAGTCTGAAGGGGCGTAGACGGGAGTTTTTTGATTTGAAAATGAGATGATGTTTCGATTGACTAATTATTGAATCGAATCATCCCCAAATCGGAACATCTTCAAATTGAGACATCTCCAAATTGAATCATTTTCAAATCACTACGGTTGTTTGGATCGTGCCTGCAACCCTCTATTGATGACGGCTTTGATCTTACTGTAGTTAAAGGAAGTAGCGAAGGAGTTGCTGCTAATGAGGTAGAGCTTATCGCCCGACTGCCACCACGTCATACCGCCTTCACTTACGCAGAACTGCACGTACCGCGGTGAGGGACTATTTAGCTGATTCACAAAGGAACTGGCTTGTTTTACAGAAGGTAAGGTCCATTCCTGGAAGGTGATCGGATCGGAACCGGACCTGGTAAGTTCGGCGATCTTTACTTCACGGATCGTACTGAACGGAAGCTCATTCAGGCCACTCAGTCCTTCGAACCCGGCGCACTGCTTAAATGCGTTGATCAGCGTCGCCTCAGGACGTTCTCTCACTTCCAGCTTTTTGTCGCTATTGTACGTGTATTCCATCTCATCACCCAGGGCGGTCACGGCGTCTTCGAATGGACTTTGTGTCCAACCCCACTGGAATGTAAGAAGTGCGGCAAGGAGGAGTACTTTTTTCATAGCTGTATTTGCATCAATAACCGTTCCGATTATTGCTCTATTAAAGATACTGATTTTTAGTTACTTAAATGTTAAGAAACCAATTTTAACGTTACTTCGTACAACGGTTTTTGCTGCATTTTGGCTTTTAACCAGGCATAAAAGCTCATTACAAAGATGTCTTCCTTGTCCGATCCGCGCCATTCAAAAGTAGCTTCCACGCGCTCTTCAAATTCAGGAGTAATGACCTGTTTGGGCCCCTCATAATAGTGTTCCACCAATTGCAGGAACTGTATCACACGGTGCTCATCAGCTGCTTTAAGTTGTTTTCCGAACCGTCGTTTGAACGATTGCAGACGGTTCAGGAAAAGGTCCAGTTTGTCGAGTTCAATGAGTAGTAGCATTTCGATTATGTTCTTTTTTAGCACCCAGATCCATCCTGCTTTCTTTTCATACCATCCGTCGCTGTGTTGGAATTCCCGCAAGGCATGGTAGGCACGTTCATGCTCGTTGGTAAGGAACAGACAGGTAGTAAGGAGTAATTGGGTGTAGATGGATGGTTGATCCAGGGACTCGAGCCGCTTAATGGCGGATGCCGCGTTACCGGTATACGTCTCGTTGAGTGCTTTGATAATGATCAGTTTTTCGGAAAACCGGTTGTGTAGTGTCCGGTTCTTCCCCAGCATCACATCTTCCATGGTGTTTGCAAGTTGCATGGAGCGGGCGAAATCCTTTCTCCTGAAATACATAAGCGCCATAAGGTGAAGTATCTCGAGGTAGTAAAAAAGATGTTTCCGCGCCTGACCCTCTTTTTCCCGGACTACGGCATACAATTGTTCCATGACCGGAGCGATGAGGAAATAATCACTTTCTTCGGTGGCAGCGGCTACACATATGGTCATAAGTTGGTGTAACGCTTTGAAGGTGAGGCTGGTGTCGATTTGAATATCGAAGGAAGTGAAGGTATCGATGATGATCTCGGAAACAGACTCGCCACCGGGAGACTTCAGTTTTTGTTTTATTTGAGCATAGGCCTGATTCAACCGGAATTCTGCCTGAAAGGATTCCATGTTTTGATCGGACTTTGCAGTTAGCTCCTCTAGGTCTAAGGCGGGATTCAAATGGGCAAACTGAATGTTTGTATGGTAGATCTCATTTAGGATGGGGTATAGGTCGTGATCGGTCGCCTTTCGCTCGGCGCGTTTCAGTAATTTGAAACCCAACGATGGTTTTTTGTGTTCAAAGAATATACGCGCTGCCAGGAGGAGTTTCAATATCTCCAGTTCTTCGGAACTTTCTTCTTCAAAATTCCGGGTGGCGATAAAATCGATCATGCGATCCTGCAGGCGTTTGCACAAGGCGTGATACGCATTTCTGGAGCCAGGGCCGTAGAGGGATTCGCCCAGACCTTGTGTTTGCCCCTGATCAATGAGTTTGAACAAGGCTATGTTCTTCACATCGGTCCGCCGATTGTCCTTGCCTAGTTTTTGAAGAAATTCCCGCTTGTCTTCTTCAGAAAAAACATCCATTATTTGTAAAATCGTCTTCATTTAATCATAAGTTAAAAGGGCTAATAAATCCTAATAAATAATAAAAATAACAAATAATTAATAAAAATAAATCGTAAGTTTTTTTGAAAAATTGGATTTTGATCGTCATCCAACCTGCACACATTTGTACCGTAACAACAACATCAAAGTTTTTCAATTATGGAAAATCAAATGGACATGGAAAAGAAAGCGATCAAGGATCCTTTCACTTCCGAAAAGAAATCTAAGAATGAATTTGATTGCAAACCTACGGCGGCTTTCATATCTGCCGCCTGGACGGCATTGTTCATCGGCATGGTCTCCTATTGTGTAGGCTTGTGGAATTCCGGCCTATGGCTCAATGAGAAGGGGTATTATTTCACCTTGTTGCTCTTTGGGCTTTTCTCGGTGGTTTCCGTACAAAAAAGCGTACGCGATCGCCAGGAAGGTATCCCGGTAACGGAAGCCTATTACGGGATTAGCTGGTTTACGACCATTGCATCCATTCTGTTGCTGATCATCGGCCTTTGGAATGCAGATATGGAACTCAGCGAAAAGGGCTTTTACGGTATGGCATTCACCTTAAGTTTGTTTGCTGCCGTGACGGTTCAGAAGAACACCCGTGATGTGAAGTGGCATGAAAGCAAGGCAGACTAGGCCATTGTGAAACTAAAGTGAACATGTCATGGGAAATCGATTGCAACATGAATTGTCGGAGTTGGTACACGAGAAGGTGATCTCATCTGAAGTGGCCAATGATATTTCGAACTATTACTTGCTGAAGAAGGCAGGACAACCCAACCGGTTATTTACGGTATTTGGGATTCTGGGAGCGCTTCTGGCCGGATTGGGGATTCTCCTGATCATAGCACATAACTGGGATAATTTTTCGAGAACGGTTAAGACGATATGGGCATTTACTCCACTGCTACTGGGTCAAGGTATTGCTGGCTTTGTACTGTGGAAAAAGAAGGGGGCCGCTTGGAGGGAGGCAGCGGCCACCTTTATGTTCTTTGCCGTGGGTGCCTGCATTGCACTGGTGAGCCAGATATACAATATTCCCGGGGAACTGGAGAGTTTCTTATGGATTTGGATCGTTCTTACGGCGCCCGTATTCTATATCCTAAGGTCACATGCCGGGGCCATATTGCACCTGGTATTCAGCACGTATTACGCTTGTGCACTGGGTTATTTTGAACCGGGCGCACCCTGGTGGTACCTGGCCATGCTCGCATGGGTAGTTCCCCATTTCGTAAGGATTCTTTCAGATCAGAAGGAAAATGTTATGGCCTGGATATTCAGTTGGTTGATACCTGCGAGTATGGTCATTGTACTCGGAGCCTTTTTGCAAAAAGACATGGGGCTGGCGGTTATCATGTATTTGTCTCTGTTTACGCTTATGTATAATGTGGGACGTACCTTCATCGCTTCGGAAGGACGCATGGAGGCCAATGGCTTTTCCGTTGTAGGATCAGCGGGAATTGTTTTCACATTGTTGGCCGTCAGTTTCAAGGCGATGTGGCAGGAGATGGATGGTGATCTGGGAAGCGGACGCGATTTGTGGATAGCCGGAGTCCTGTTACTGGCAGTGGCGCTGGTATTAGGATACCAGGCTATTTCGAATAAACTAAAGGCATTTGATCCGTTTCAGTATGCAGTTCTGTTCTTTGTCCCCATTTTCCTTTTGCGAAATAACGGATTTGAACTGCCGATGGCTCTTACCAATGCATTGGTATTTGTGCTGGGCCTCTATGCCATACGTTTAGGAGCGAAACGAGGCCGTTTTGGGTGGCTTAACTTCGGAATGCTCATAGTTACGGTGCTGATTGTTTGCCGCTTCTTTGATGTGAATATCCCATTCGTTCTTCGGGGGATCATCTTTCTGGTGCTTGGGGCCGGTTTCTTTGTAGCGAACTACCTGATGTACCAACGATATAAAACCGAGTTGAATCAAAAACCATCGTCATGAAACAGACAGCATATATAACGGTATTTTGCGTGATTGTTCTGGTACAGTGGGTTGTGCCGGGAAACATGATCTGGCAGGAAGAAAATACAATTCGTCATGGGAAGGCCTATAAATTTAGAACGGAGCCCATAGACCCTAATGACCCGTTTCGCGGAAAGTACATCGTACTCAATTTTGAAGTGAACTCATTTCAGGTCAACTGTCCGGACTGGACGGGAATCGAAGAGGTGTATGTATACATTGAGGAGGATGCAGAAGGATTTGCAAGGGCAACACATGTGAGTCCGAAGTTACTGGAGTCCGATCAGGATTATGTGATCGCTAATGTTTGGAGTTGCTATCACGGAGAACTGCGATTCGGATTTCCGTTCACAACCTATTACATGGAAGAGACTAAGGCCTATAAGGCCGAGTTGGCTGTGGGACAAGCCCAACGAGATACGTCGGGCCGAACGTGCTATGCACTGGTCTATATAAGGGGGGAGAGGGCTGTGCTTCACGACGTTCTTATCGACGACGTATCTGTTAGGGAGTATGTTGAGGAACATTAAAACAAGGGGTATCCATTCCTCTTGTTTTGATGATTGTTGCGTGATTGGCTTCGTTTCGGCGGAGCCTTTCTTTTTATCCGAAATGGATGGTGCAGCTCTGGGAGGTGCCAAACCATCGTACCCGGTGTTTGGATGCCGTCCGGTAGATGAAATCACGGATCATTCTGGGAATGAACGCCAGCAGCGCTGCCACTTTCTTCCACCTTGGGATCTTGGAAACCACACGTAAGAATCCATCGGAATGCGTATGCACACCCTGATCATCTAACAAGATCACTGTTTCCAATTGTGTCGTAGGAAATCCGTATTCTTTTAAAAGCATCTGTCCTCTTGGCGATTGAAAGGGTACAAATTGGAACAAATTTTTGGGAGCAAACTTCATAAGCCACCCTACAACTCCGTTGCACAAATTGCACTCTCCGTCGAAAATGATAATGTCTTTGTTAGATGATAGTTCCATGATGCTGTGTATTAAATGGTTGTGAACAGCATAATGGTCGTAGCCAACAGCAAATCATTTCACGAAGAATGAATTTTTTTGAAATCTTAACGAAAGTGGTTGGTGTACAGGGCGGTTACTCCTTCTGTTTTTTCTTTTTTGTCCAGAAGTCGATCTCAACACCTATTTCTTCCCCAAGGAAGTTCGGCATGGAGGAATGTTTAAAGTCGGCACCAACCCCGTAATCAATCCTATTAAGGGTTAATCGGGAACGCACACCATAGGTGTTTTCACTCGCTGCGCCGGTTATGGTAAAGGGAAATTCAATTTGATTGGTTACTCCATGCATAGTAAAATCTCCGTAGGCGATGAAACTCGCTTCGTCCAGTTGTTCAATACGCTTGCTAACAAACGTGATCTCCGGATAGGTTTCCACGTCGAAGAAATCGGCTGTACGGAGGTGGTCGTCCCTGCCCGGAATACCGGTGTTGATGCTCGCCACTTGTATGGTTGCCGAAATGCTCGACTCGGCCCAGTTGTCATCAACCAGATCAATGTCAATCGTGTAGTCTGTAAAGGTTCCTGTAATGCGGGTAATTCCATTTGAAATAGGTACTGAGAACAGGATGGAGGAGTGGTTGGATTCTACACCTAGTTTTCTGGTTTCCTGGGCAGTGGTTATCCCGGAAGTGGCCAGTATAATTAATACGAGTACTGATCGGAAGACTTTCATAACGTTAGTTTGAGGAAATGATGCTTTCCTCAAATATCGCAAATCGGTCGTCCAAATCGGAGATAAGTGCTTGTTTTTCAGAATTATTTAAGAAAGAATACCGCAATGAGTTGTACACGATCTCTTTTACTTCGGAATAGGTGATGTCCGGAAGGTATTTTGTGAGCAGCATGTACTGATTGGTCAAATTGGTACGGAGCACACCTTCGTCGTCGGTCGATATAGAGAAGGGAACTCCATTGGATTTGTACAGCGAAATGGGATGATTTTCGGGGGTGCGTTCCAGGATGACTTCGTTGCTTTCCAGATTGATTTCTACTGAAATTCCATTGTCCTTCATGTATTGCAGGATCTCCTCTTTGTCCGTTTCCGAAGCGATATCAACCCCGTGGCCAATTCGCTGGGCTCCTGCAATTTCAAGAGCTTCGTCGATGTGGTAAGTGAGATCTTCGGCATCTGCTTCCCCTTTTCCCAGGACCAATTCCCCGGAATGCAGTGTTACGTTGACCGAAGGGTGTTTTTCCTTCAGAAACTGAAACATATACATGTGCAATGTGTAGTTGTCCAGGGCCGCGGGATTGTCTTCGGGGGCTACAAAGTTTACACCCACAATGTTTTCCGTCTTTTCGGCACCCATGAAGGCCAATAGCAGATGTCCAAAGGCTTTTGGAGGATCGTTGAGAATCCGGAGTCCATACCCCTGAAATTTCAGAGCTACCCCGTGTTTTTCAGTAGCATTGAAATAGGAATCCATGGAATCGGCATAGACCTGTGCCCATTTTGCCATATTCCGTTCTTGCAAATAAGAATACCAGTGCTCCAAATTAAGTCGGACGGCGGCCGTAGTATCGATCAACCTGAATTCAAGACGTTCTGTTAACAGAGAAATGCTGTCTTCCACATTGGGTACTGTGATCGAGGTTTCGATATACGAGATATTATCGGCTGCCGCTTTCTTGCACAGTTCGGAAAGCAGTTCTCCCTCATGTCCTTCGAAGGCAGGCATGAACTTAGGGAAGGTTCCGAAGAATTGATCGTGTCCGTTTCTACCGTGTTTTTTGTAATTCCGAACAGACCAGGCGTCTATTATGGAATCGCGTTCGGAAGGGAATTCAGACAACAAGTCATTGATTAAATAGGTATTGGGGTTGTCGCTGGGGACTCTCGTTAATTGGTAGGTCTCTGTATCGATATACAAACTATCGGTCAGAGCTATTCTGATAAAACTTTCGGCCTGGGGAGATCCGCTGGCGTGATGGTGAAGGTCTCCTCCCTTGGGCATGACCTCAAAGAAGCTATACAGGGCTTCCGGTTTTTGTTTTAGGGATTCAAAGTGATCGCTCACCGGATCGGGGCCAGTTTCTTTACAAGCAAAGAACAGAAGCGAGAATACAAAAAGCAGTATGGTTGAATTGATTCTCACTACGTTTTTAAAATTAATCATTACCAATACCCTTCGGATTGGGACCGTATTCATTGGGACCAACATCGCTATCCAGGAAAAAGAAGACTAGCAGGACAATACTAACGACTGGAACAAATCCCAATAGTATGAACCAGCCGGATTTGCCGGAATCGTGAAGCCTTCTTACCTGTACCTCAAGGGTAGGGATGATCATAGCCACACCAAATAGGATTATGAGTAGCATGGGAAGCATTCCAATCCCTGCAAGCGAGTCGCTTATTGCGCCCAGGGATCCGGTGAGGAACATCGAAAGAAAAACTACGGTAAAATAAATTATCACGTTCATAAGCGCGAAAAACCAATACTCCGATCGCCTCGCACGGCCTTCAAAATTCGCGTAGTTTTCAATTACGACTTTCTTCCACCAGTCCAACATATTGTACTGTGATTCCGGTTTCTTGTATTCCATAGGTCGGTTTTAGAAGCCGAAAGATAGCACAAATCCTTGCAACTTGCAGCCTGCTTTTCGAGATGAAAAAGCCTAGTTCGCGTGAAGTGTCTTAATATCTATATCCCTGGCAAGGAGTTCGATGGTTTGGGAGATCCAGTCGGTCGAATTGTCCAAACGAAAATCGGGAGGAATGCCATCGGCCTCGTACGCTCGTTGCTTCTGGTAGCGCGTCATGGTGCAGGACAAAGTGAATTCATAGCAGGGCGTCTTCACGCTGCCCATTTCGCCGTATCCAACATAGCCTCCGGAATTTTCGCCCACCAGCAAGGTTTTATCGCTCTGCATCGCCCAAAACAAGAGTGATTCGCAGGAGCTGGCGCAGTTCTTATTGAAGATAACAGCTACTTTCTGAACGCGTCCCGGTTTGGCTTTTCTACGCATTTTGCGGCCTTTGGAACGGGGAATGAAGGTGCCGGGTTTGGCCTTCTTCATTTTGGCGATTTCATTGGCAAACCAGTTGACCATCCCCTTGCTGTAATTCGCGGTGTCCTTTTTGGCATTGGCATGCCAGCGCTCCCACATTTTGATGTTGTCTTCGGTCACATAGAGATCTACCTTATCTCCCTGAATGGGTCCCGTATAGATGTAATCCAGTAGGGGCATAGCATTGTTGTCACTGCCACCACCGTTGTCGCGAACATCTATAATAAGATATTCTTTTTGCCCTATCTGCGGTTTAGCGACATCATACAGGGAATCTATAATCGCTGTACGACTCCCTGAGAATGAAGGGATGCGGATGTAGGCCACAGAGTCCCGAACCACTTGAAACTCGTACTGCCTGTCGGGATTAATGGCATAGTTTACCTTGTTCTCAAGGTTTTTCTTAAACCAAATATCCCCAAGGATCCCATCCTTGAAGGTATAATTGTATGAATAGCGCAGGGAGTGGTTGCGCAAATAGGTAAAGGCCTCAAAATTTCCATCCTTTTTGGACTTTAATTCGAATTTAACCTGCCCCTTTTTCCAGAGCTTGCTTTCAGAAGCAATAATGACCCCGATGTAATCCCGAAGTACACCCTTGTTGGGGACTACGGCCACGGTATAGGATCCGCCGTTGATCACATAGGTTCCGCGGACATCGTCCAGCGGATATTCCTTTAAGTCCTGCGGTGTTAGTTCGTAAGTTTCCCGGTTTTGATACATTTCTGAAGCTAGAAATGCTGCTACTTCAGCTTCGTTGTTCTCGTCTACGTTGTCGGACGACATGCGAATTTGCGAATGGTTGTCTTTAAAGAACTCCACGTAATAGGTGAGGAGTTTAAAACAATGTACTGCGTCTATCGCCTGTTGTGCTTCATTTCTCAGGTTATTTTTTAAGGTATTATAGTCATCCTGAGTTTCGGCGTAGACGTTGTCAGCATAGCCCGGAAGGTTCTTTTCATAGTAGTCAACTACAAAGTCGAGTTCCTGTTTGCAAGGGCAGCTATTTTGAGTGTATCCGAAGCTGCTCAGGAGTAGTAAAGACAGGAGGGAGAAAATTCGCATAGGATGGTTTTCTGGTATAGAACCAAAAAGATACGAATTGTTACAGTTATGCAGGAACAATTATGTTTGTGCGCTCCAACCCTTTGGGGTGTTCCTAAAGTTGGTCATAATAATTGACCACAATAACATGGTGATCCCGGTCAATGGCATAGTATCCTACGGCAACTCCTCTGCTTCTTTCGGTCATCATTGCTTGATAATGACCGCCATCAGGACCTTCTTCATAAAACAGTTTAGGGACCCACCAGACGGATTTTTCTACGGAACCCTCAGAGTCATCACCTCCCCGGCCTCCACCGGCAGCACCTTGTGACACCCAACCACAATCGTCACTCCAATGTACCGTTCCGTTCTCCAGGGCGAGCCGTGCCTCTCTGGCGGCACATAGTTCGTATTCTACCGCTCTCACAAAGGGAGGCAATCCGTGAAGGGTGCGAAATTCATTAATTCGGTTTGTACCGTATTCGCCTACATCGACATATCCGCAGTAGGGGTCATCGATCATTAACAACATGGCTCCGTCGTTACAGATATTATGAGGGTTTCCGGGTCCATCGGGTAATTGTCCTACGAGGGATGCATTCAATCTTGCCAGCACTTCGGCCTCGTCAATACCGAGATCAATGAGCGGGCTGTGCGTTGGGGCAGACTCTCCCGAGCAGGAAATTTGAAGTAAAATGATTGAGACTAACAGGAATGAGGTACAAGCCTTGGGGATACATAGCAGGGTTTTCATTTTCTTGGTTTTAAGTAGGTTGTTACTTTTCCGGAGCATTTACCGGAATAACTATGTAGGCTTATTTTAGAAACGTTGAAATAGGCAATAAAGTGTTGTCCTAAGCGATTTTACCAGGAATAAAAAAACGGAACCCTGTTTCCAGGATTCCGTTTTTGTGTTGATGTAAGAAATATTATCCTATGAACTCCACATCCAGTGAAGTCTCTGTTTTATCAACCTTCGCAAGTTGATTTTTGGTCAATTCCTTGATCGCTTTGTCCCACTTTTTGTTAGAAAGACCGGACTGGGATTTAAGTTCACTTAAAGGCATTTTTTCAGCCTTTTTCAGCGTATCGAGAACTGCTTTGGCCTCATCGCTCAAGGACACCTGCTTTTTCTCAGGCCGCATCTGCGGGAAGAACAGTACTTCCTGGATGGAGGCATTGTCTGTCATAAACATGGTGAGGCGATCCACACCAATTCCTATACCCGAGGTAGGAGGCATTCCATACTCCAGGGCGCGCAGGAAATCATCATCGATGAACATAGCCTCATCATCTCCTTTTTCAGATAAACGCAGCTGATCCTCGAAGCGTTCCCGCTGATCGATAGGATCGTTCAATTCCGAATAGGCATTAGCCAGTTCTTTCCCCATCACCATCAGCTCAAAGCGCTCGGTAAGGCCTTCCTTGCTTCGGTGCTTTTTCGTAAGCGGACTCATCTCCACCGGGTAGTCAATGATGAACGTAGGTTGGATGTAATTTCCTTCACATTTCTCACCGAAGATCTCATCGATCAACTTACCGGTTCCCATGGTTTCGTCTACCTCAATACCAAGCGCAATGGCCGCCTCCCGAACTTCCTCTTCCGATTTTTGGTAGAGGTCATAGCCGGTGTGCTCCTTGATCGCGTCCAGAATCCCAATGCGCTTGTAGGGTGCCTTGTAGTCGATGACATGATCTCCAAACTTCACTTTTGTAGTACCATGGAGGTCCATAGCTACTTTTTCCAGTAACTGTTCGGTGGTATCCATCATCCATTCATAATCCTTGTACGCAGCATACATTTCCATGATAGTGAACTCAGGGTTATGGGTACGGTCCATCCCTTCGTTTCGGAAATCCTTGGCGAACTCATACACCCCGTCGAATCCTCCTACGATAAGTCGCTTCAGGTATAGCTCATTCGCGATTCGCAAGTACAATGGTATGTTCAATGCATTGTGATGCGTGATGAACGGTCGCGCCGCTGCGCCACCGGGAATAGGCTGTAGAATAGGAGTTTCCACTTCCAGAAATCCCATGTTGTTGTAAAACTCCCGGATCGAGTTCACGATTTTTGTTCGCTTGATGAACGTATCCTTTACTTTAGGATTCACTACTAGATCGGCATATCGCTGACGAAAGCGTTGCTCCGGGTCTGTAAATGCATCGAATACCACTCCGTCCTTTTCCCTTGGGAGTGGAAGTGGCTTCAGAGCCTTGGACAGCAGAGCAAATTCTTTGACCTTCACGGTTTTTTCTCCTACCTGGGTGGTAAAGAGTTCTCCTTCGATACCCACATAGTCACCTATATCCAGCAACTTCTTATACACCTCATTGTACAGGGTTTTGTCTTCACCCGGACAGATCTCATCCCGGTTAAAGTACACCTGAATACGGCCTTCAGAATCCTGAAGCTCGGCAAAAGAGGCCTTTCCCTGAATACGGCGGGACATCAAACGACCGGCAATAACTACCTGTTTCCCCTCCTCAAAATTCTCTTTGATCTGTTTGGAAAGTGCATTTATAGGATACAGTGGAGCCGGATAGGGATCAATTCCCAGGGCTCGTAGTTGTGCCAGTTTTTCTCGTCGTACCAGTTCTTGTTCAGAAAGTTGCATGTTTCGCTTATTTACATCTGCCATATTTTACGGCAGGTGCAAAATTAGCGTATTTACACTTTCCATTCCCTAAATCCTTCCAAAAATTATATGTACGGGGCGCTTATTGATTGAGTTCTTCCAGGGCAGATTTGGCCGTCTTATTTTCAGGATCAATGGCAAGTGCTTCTGCATACGCGATTTTGGCTTCTTCCAGTTGGTTTGTTTGCCTAAGCTCATTTGCCAGACGGACGTAGGTGCCACTTTCTTCCGGGAATAACAGAATGTTCAGACGGGCTACTTCGATCGCTTCTGCTTCTTTCCCATGGTGGAAGAGGGTATAGGAGTAGGTGTTTAGCTCCCTCCAATTGGGAATGGTATCCCTCAATTTGGTGGTGAGTTTTTTCCTTTTTTTCACAAACTTATCCAAACCAAGGTCACTCATCATTTGGTGTACCATAGTGACTCCGTGATAGTTTGAGGTGTAATTATCATTGATTATAGATAGCAAGTCATTCTCCAGGGAGTTTACAGGCGATTCCACAATTCGATTTACTTCCTTACCGTCTTTGTAGACTATGAAGGTTGGGACACGATGAATATTGAGTCCTTCATGTTCGCCACCCGGACTCTGTTTGTAGGCCTTAGCATCTCGATTCACTGCGACCATAGTGAGTCGTTCCATGGGAAAGTTAGCCATTTCAAGCAGTTTATACATCCTGGGCACCTCTCGTTTACTGTCGCCGCACCAGGTTCCCATAAAGGCAGTGATGGTATAGTCGGACAGGGGTCCTTCTAACTGCGATGCGATGGATCTGTCGGGTTCATAGCCGTTGTAATTTTTAAGGAACCATTCGCCGTAATCACCTTCGGAAAGTCCTTCTTTGTTGATCTTTCCAAGAAGTTGCTTGCCTCCCCGTTGCGAAGGTGCTTCCTGATTGAAGGGCTGGGCCATTAAGCCCAGTGAAATAAAAAAGAGTCCAAGAGTAATGTGAACTTTCATACTATTCGTTTTGTGATTGAAAGTTCGAAATTGCCTTAACGAGTATCAAAAATCAAGAAAATCCGGATGGAATAAGGGGCTAGACCGGGGGTGGAAAATGCTTTTGCATTTTCCACAAATTTCAAATTTCAAATTTCAAATTTCAAATTACAAGCATCAAGCACCAAGCACCAAATTCCAAATTCCAAATCTCAAATTCTAAAACTCAGAATAGAGGCGTACCGTCTTTGCGATCAGCCGAAGGCAGAGAAGCAAACTGCTGAATGTAACAGACTGCTTCGCTCGCAAGCTCGCTCGCAAGCTCGCTCGCAGAAACGCTACGATTCATCCATTGGAATTTGAGACTTGACTGCCGTCAGGCAGGTTTGAAATTTACCTCTATCCTCTATACAGGCTCTTGGCCTCATCCCTGGAAGACACATTCAACTTGCGATAGATGTTGTTAATATGCGTCTTTATGGTACTTACGCTTACGTACATAGCTTCGGCGATCTCCTTGTTAGTTTTGTCATCCAGAATATGCTGAAGCACCTTCTCTTCCTGGCGCGAGAGATTCCCGGTCGTGGCTCGTGATTTCTGCAACCCTCTAAGCTTTCCGAAGAAATAATAATTACCCAAAAGAGAAAGAATGCAAACCCCGCTAAGAAGATATGCCCACCAGGGGAGCATGCTGCTATTTGACGCTTCGATGAGATAGCGGTCGCTTTTCAGTTCGGATTCGTACTGTTGCGTATATGGTGAGTCCGGATATTGGTTTTTTAAACGCTGCAGAAGTTCGTCGTAATAGGCAGAATTTTTCAGGTCCTCGAGATAGTATTCGTACAAATCGGAACTTCGATCGCTCAGGAACGCATAGCTGTACAATTCGGCCAATGGTTCCTGTAGTTGTTCGCCGTATTGTTGCAGGATACTAAACCATTTTTTGGAGTTCAATTTGCGGTTGGCTTCGCTGCGATAGGCTCCAAACGCGTAGCGCATGTCGTGTTTCAGGGAATCGATCTTCAGGAAGGCTTTCGATTTTTCATTTTCGGAAACTACCTCACAGAAGATCTCATTTTCGAAAGTGGAGGGCAGGAATAGTTCGGTGTTGTTGTTTGCCACAAAGATGACCTCCTTGCTATTTGGGCAATGTCCCATAAAGTGGTTTACGTCTCTTGAATCTTCATCGCATTCATCGACATGGATACGATAAATCCGATTCTCACTTGGTAGGTTATTTCCCGAAAATTTGAAAAATCCGGTGGAGTCAGCCGTGGTTTTGGCAATGATTTGTTCCGGATGTACGCCCGAGATCTTTCGATAGTCTTCTACTACGGATAAGTAGATGTCTCCTTGCTGGATATCGACATCAATGTGTCCCGAAAAGGTATACTGGCTCCATGTT
Source organism: uncultured Aureitalea sp. (assembly GCA_964614415.1). GTDB lineage: Bacteria > Bacteroidota > Bacteroidia > Flavobacteriales > Flavobacteriaceae > CAZTLE01. The sequence continues at coordinate 14,829 of CAZTLE010000030.1, forward strand.
TCGGAAACCGAGAATACCAAAAGTATAATGCACAAAATCTTCCACTTCATCGCAAAAACGAAGATAGAGAAATTCGTCAGGTGTAACAAAACAGAATACGGAAGACCTATTATATGAATATTACTTATTATTGCACTACATGAGTCTTTGGAGAGTCCTACTTGCCATTCTGTTCCCGCCCCTGTCAGTAGTTGATAAAGGGTGCGGTTCTGTTCTTATTGTTTTGATCCTGACTATTTGCGGGTGGATTCCCGGAGTGATCGCGGCTTTGATCATTCTGAATAATCCCGATCGTTAGTTTGACGTTTGCAGTTCTTCAAAAAGGCTGAAGAATAGCAAAGATCATTTATTCTTTTTTTAATTCCCGAAACCGGTTTCAGGTTTCCCTGTCGTTACTATACCGTTACCGTTGCTGAACAGACCATTGATGTTGGTGTTTGGTTTCCTTCCTTTCGGGAAAGATGACGTTTATTCCCTGAAGTTCACAGTTATTACATAGCGCTGGCATAGTCCAATCAATTGATTTTAGTTTACATCAAAATTGGGGGTATGATCTACTGTTCATAAACACCCGTAAATGAGAATTCTAATAAAAAATTGCCGCTATGAAAAAATTACTTTACTTATTTCTTATTCTGACTACATCGTTTGTTCATTCTCAAACAGTGGACATTCCGGATTCTAATTTTAAGAACGCACTTGTTACTACCGTTTGTGCAGATTTCGACGGAGATGGATTCCTGGATGGTGACGTTGATACAAATAATGATGGTGAAATTCAGGTAACAGAAGCTGAAAGCGTTTTTGTCTTAGATGTTGAAGACCGAAGCATAGCTTCATTAGTTGGTATTGAAAGCTTTGTCAATTTAATTGGATTAGATTGTAGCCTTAACCAGTTGACTTCTCTCGATGTGTCCCAGAACACAAACATTTTTGAGTTATTGTGTTCTGATAATCAACTATCCGATTTGGACCTGTCGGCAAATCCAGCTATAACGACATTGTATTGTGAATACAATCAACTTGTGAGTCTGAATATTAAGAACGGAAACAACCCGGCCCTGACCTCAATGTGGGCGTTCAATAATCCGGACTTGTTATGCATCCAGGTTGATGACGAGAACGCGAGTAATCCAATTTGTGATTTTAATGAGGGTGACGGTTGGTGTGTAGATCAGGGAGTGGAATTCAGTGAGGATTGTAACCTGGGCATAACCGATATTAATAAAGGTTCCCTCATGCTATATCCAAATCCTGTTCAGAATTTCCTAACGGTAGTACATGATCTGTCCATTTCTGAAATTGAGATCTATTCGATACAGGGCAAATTGTTACTACAAACATCAACTACGGAAGCGATAGACTTGTCTCATCTCAGGGCGGGTGTATATCTGGCCGCAATTCATACGGTTGATGGCAAGATCGTCAACAAGAGATTTATAAAATCGTAATGGGCAGAGTACAGCTCAATCAGTAGTTCGTTTCCGTTTATACCATATACAAGGCGCTTATTACTTAATGGTTGCCGGTAGCTTGTTTAGTCAATAGTTTCGAGTCCAGACTTAATACTATAATATTTTTGCTATGCGCCGCTGGTGTATTTTGATAATCTTAACCTGCTCACAATGGGCGTTTCCTCAGGTGGGGATAGGTACCACAGATCCAAATCCCGCCTCGGTGTTGGACATTGCGGCAACGGATAAAGGCCTGCTAATTCCTCGGATATCGTTGGATGATGTTAGTAATACACAACTCGATGGAATCAATACAGTTCCGGAAGGGATATTAATCTACAATACCAATGCTTCGACCGTAGGTGGTAGCGGTGCAGGGTTCTACTTTTTTAATGGAACCGTGTGGCAGTTGTTAACAGGGACTTCATCTTCAGGCAGTGATGCCGACTGGTATCAGGTGGGTACAACTTTGCCTCCCGGTGGTAATAGCGATCACATTTTTACCACAGGATATGTAAGTATTGGAGAAGACAGCAGTGGTTTTCCATTAAACGTGGACAGCGGGAGTGAAGATAATTTGGTACGCTTTCGAGTAGATACCCCCGGAGACAATACTCAGCGGGCACAGGAGATTGAAATGACAAACTCCGGATCCGGCGCACAGGTCGGTTTGCAAGTAGGGCTTAACAAATCAGGAACCGGTAGTCAGTTTGGTGTTGAAATTAGTTTAAATGGTGAAACTGAAGGAACCAAAACCGGTATTAGTAATTCACTCTCCGGCAACGGAGACGAGCGGTTTTTTGGTATCGTCAATGGGATAAGCGGAAACGGTAGTGAGCGTAAGTTTGGCGTAAGTAATATCATTACGGGTGGTGGTACTGGTGTGCACAATGGTACGGTCAACGAAGTTTATTCAACCGGTGATGGTACTAAAGTGGGAACGAGAAATATTGTTTCTTCCGGCGCATCTGGGAATCATTATGGCGTAACCAATTCTATAAGTGGAGGTGGAGATGCCGGCAAGTTTGGTATTCATAACACGATTTCAGGTAGTTCTTCGGGACGACAACACGGGGTGTTCAATTCAATTTCCAATACCGGCAATAATGAACATTATGGAATTTTCAATGTTCTTAATGGAGCTGGAGATGGCAGACACTATGGTAGCGCCAATATCCTGAACGCAAACGGTTCAGGGATAAAATATGGAACCTATTCAATAGTACAGGGGACAGGAACGGGTAATAAATACGGTAGTTATGTGCTTATTCCGTCATCATCAGGTAACATAACAGGAGGAGATTTGTATGGTTATTATGCGCAGGTTCAAACCGGTAGCACCGGTGTTGCCTATGCGGCTTACTTTTTGGGTAATGTGGCCTTCGGAACAAATACCAGTGACACGTATACTTTTCCCGGGTCTCGAGGAACAAATGGACAAATTCTCCAAACAGACGGAGCAGGTCAATTAAGTTGGGTAAATCCAACCAGTCCCGTCGCTACTCGCGAGGCCCTGACAAGGCTTGAAAGTAAGATAGAAGAGCAGTCCAATACCATTGAGAGTTTGAGGAATACTGTACTCTTACTTCTCGATAAGTTACAGGTTCAGGAAGGGCAAATAAGGGATCTTCAGCAGGGGAAGGAGTAACATCAAGAATGATGATCAGATAATTGATTAGAGTCTCATCAATTTCATTCTTCCTGTCCCGCCCCGGCGGATAATCGACTTCAAAAAGAGCATTAAAGATTATCTATTCTTTTTCAACCACGCACTTACATAAGCCAGATATTCATGACTTATCCATTCGGTTTCTTCATCAAAAAGGGTATGGCCGGAACCGCTAAGCACCTTCATATCCAAAGGAAGTTCCGGTTGGGTATTGTGCAGCTTTTCTATATATCGAACACACTTACGGGTATTGACATTCTTGTCTTTTTCCGCAGATATTTTCAGAATTGGGGTCGAACTACCGGTGATGAGCGGCATCGGATCAAAACCTCCATTCTTTTCCCACCATACGGGACGTCTTTTCCGAACCTTCCTGGATACAAAGGGAACGATAACGGATGAGAAAAATCCCATGCCAATGTCTTTTCGAAGTTCATAGGAGAGCTGTTTTCGTGGGGTTTGTACCGACCCTACCACGTCAACGATCAGATCGACCTCATCCGATTTGCTCGAGGCCAGATGGCCAATCCAGCTACCCTGACTTATTCCCATAAGCCCGATCTTGTTCAGTACCGCTGAGCTATCGGCTTTCATATAGTTGACTGCCGCCAGCGCATCTTCGGCAAAATCCGAGAACGAAGCATCGTGCCAGGTCCCCATGGACTTGCCACATCCACGTTTATCGGGAAGTAAGACATGAAAACCCTGAGACGCCAAATAATGTGCCTGGTATTGATACCAAAAACTGTCGCGGTCACTATCTCCGGAGCCATGTATCATGACAATCCCAATACCATGTGATGAATCATTGGGAACCAGTAGAGAACCTGCCAGTTTTATTGAGTCGTTATAAAATGCTACCTCGCGTGTGTTATAGGGTCCGGTATCCAGTTTGGTGAGCTCAAGATTGGTTTTGCCTGATCTAAGACTCAAAGTGGTATGAGCTTGTGCTTTCTGTGTATTTATAGTTAGTTCGGAAGTAAGCGAATCACCATCCATGTCGAAACTATGTTGGTCAATTCGGCTAAACCGGAAGGTTTCGTTGCTAGCGCGTATGGAGTCATATCGGTTTAACAGAATGTCCTTATTGGCACTCCAGGTAAGATGATATGTGTTCCCCGTGTTCGATTGGTACCAGCCTATAATATTGTCAAATTCACCGGTGGTGTCCGCCAGGGGATAGTTGTAATTGATAGTATCTTCTTTTACAGGCAGGAAATAGAACACTGCAGTGCCAACTAGCATTAACCCAAGTGCAATCTTAATAGCAGCTTTTAAACGTTTACCGTGCACTTTGAAATGGAGGGATCTTAGTACTCCGGTTTTAGAGATTAGACTTTCTTTCGTTCGAATATGATGTGCACTCATAGGATACAATTTGAAATGAGCACCAAAGAAAGCAGCTGGCTTATTACGATTGGGATAATGAAAAGCAAAGGATGGTAAATGAAAAGTTAACGGGTCAGCAAATTCCATGCACGCATCGGGCCAGGTAAGAGTTAAATTGGTTATTTAAAAGTTAAGTTGCCCGAAAAATGTAGACTAGCGGTTATATTTGATTCGCATGAAAGCAATAATATTCAATAGTAAGGTCTTGATTTTTGCCATTATAGCCTCTTTAATAGGGCTGGTTATTTTGCAAGCGAGTTGGCTTAATAAATCGATAGTTACCAATGAACGAATGTACTATCAAACATTGGATATTGCGACTAGAAATGCCGCCGAGCTATACAGAGGGAAACCGGGTTTGCCCGAATCCATACATCGGGAAATTGTAAGTGGAGCAACGAATAAAGAGCTGATCCATAACGAGATGAAACAAATCATCGATTCGGCTTTTCAGGGATATAATTTGCCATTAACATATAAGTATGGGATTTATAAGCGCAATGATGGGGGTATTCATGAACTGGTGGCCGGAAATGCTGAAATTCTAACCCAGGATGAAGTAGTTGACACACAAAACGCGCCGAAGAGGTTTGCCTGGACACAGCTCACATATAACATGGGTTATGAAGCAGGTAATGACTATCACCTGGCGGTCTACCCTTCTATTATCTCGTTGATCATAATACAGGTGAAACTTACCCTGTTCTTGTCAATATTTTTTATTGTTCTCATTTTACTTGGGTTCTATTATTTGATAAAGACGTTAAATCAACAGAAGCAGCTCCTGGAAATGAAGAACGATTTTATCAATAACCTGACGCATGAATTCAAAACGCCTATTTTTTCGATTAGCCTGGCTTCTAAGTCCTTGAGAAAATCGATCGGTGCAGAGACTTCGGATCCTAAGTTTTCCTTTCTGGATGTTATAGATGAAGAGGGTGAAAGGCTTAGGCAGCAGGTAGACCGTATATTACAATTGTCATTGCTGGAAAACAGAAAAATAGAGCTGGCAACCTCAAGAATTAACCTTCATGATCTGATTACAGAGGTAGCGGATAGTTTTTCTCTTATTCTTCAGGAGAAAGAAGGTGCGATTAGTTTGGATTTTGCGACGAACAATCCTATTATTACCGGCGACGAGCTTCATTTACGAGGTGTCTTCAGAAACCTGATTGACAATGCCCTAAAATATACTGAAAAGCCACCCAGGATAGTTATAAAAACCTATGATTCGCTGGAGGGTTTTATGTCTGTAGCCATTGCTGACAACGGAATCGGACTGAGTAAAGAAAAGCAAAAGCGGATATTTGACAAGTTCTATCGTGTGAGTACCGGAAATGTGTATAATACCCGGGGATTTGGTGTAGGGCTTAGTTATGTCAAGGAGATTGTTGCTCTTCACTACGGGGAAATAACAGTAGAAAGTCAGGAAAATGAAGGAAGCGTTTTTTCAATAAAATTGCCATCACATGGGTAAATCGTACAACATATTGTTGGCAGAGGACGATGAAAATTTAGGGTATATTCTCTCCGAATACTTAAGGCTAAATGGCCTGAATGTCCATCTGGCAAAGAATGGTGCGGATGCGCTCAAAGCCTTTAATGATCAGATGTTCGATTTGGGAATATTTGATGTTATGATGCCGGTTATGGATGGGTTTACACTGGCGAAACACGTCAAAGAAGCCTCTTCCTCTTTTCCTATAATTTTTTTAACGGCTAAAGGTTTGAAGGTGGATGTCCTTAAAGGATTCAAACTGGGAGCAGATGACTATATAACCAAACCTGTCAATGAAGAGGAACTAATGGCCCGGGTACATGCGGTATTGCGAAGAGCCGGAGGGACAACATTGTCTGAAGATACTGAGCAAACAAAATTCAAAATTGGTCGCTATGATTTTGACTATCAGAACCAGACATTACAAATTGATGATGAAAAGATCGTCCTTACAACAAGAGAGGCCAATATATTGCGACTTCTATGCATTAATATGGGACAATTGCTTGAACGCAAACCGGTACTTCACAGGTATTGGGGGAACAGCGACTACTTCAGTAGGAAGAGTATGGATGTTTTTATCTACAAGTTGCGCAAGTATTTGTCAAAAGACACGTCGGTGTCTATTATAAATGTTCATGGTAAAGGGTTTATCCTTGAGGTGGATGCCTCTGCCTTAGGCCCCAATAGATAGTTGTACTCGTATTTGTTATATAAGTCTACGAGTTCATAATAAATGGCTAGTTGGGCTTCGAGATCGGAATTGTATTTGTTCAGGTCGAGATTGCATATCCGTTCCACAAAGGCTTCCGCTTCGACCTCCAGATCCAAAGTACTATACCGGGACCTGCTGAGAAGGCCAATTTCGAAAGCACGCCTAATGGCATTGTGCCAGCAATTGACGGACATTTTTTTGAATAGCTTTTGCGTGATGTGATTGATCTCCGTTTCTTTCAACTTCAGCGCTCTGGAAAGTGTTCCCATTTCACTTCCCTGGTTGTACGCCAATTCGATCAGTCTTTTCTCCGTTTGATTAAATTTCATGGCAATGGTCTTTTCAGTCTTCGAAGTCCGAATAACTATGTTGACTCGCAGGGATAAGTCCCAGTTCTATAACAGGTTTTTTAGGTTTCATGTGCTTCTTGTTATTGAGCATCATGTCGCACGACTTAATAAACTGTAAAACGTCTTTGACGAGCATTTGCTTTCTGTCCTTATGGGTAACGGCCCTTAGGAATAGCTGCGCAAAGAACCTTTTGGCATATTTGTTCGCCTGACTTTTAACCGACTCATCGGTGAAATCATAGGTGCTTATCAACTTGTTTTCGAAGCATTTTTTGATTAGATCGCGCAAATCGGAGAAACTGATCTCGGATCGCAATTCTCCCTCCAAAGTCTCTCTGAATTCCGTTTTCTCATCCACTTCCAGATCGAGCAGATCGCATATTTCATCTTCATTATAGCCGTACACCACACACTCCAGGAGTCTTTTTCGTTCTTCTCCAAGTGCGGAGCCGGTTTCTACCGAATTAACCTCTATCATAGCCGTATTAATTTTCCCTATTATATTGATTACTGTCAGGGAATTGGATGCCAATTCCAGCGTAATCTCAAATTAAGTTGGCAAATTTTGAGGCAATGTCAAGGCCATAAGTAATAAGTGTGTAATTGAAGTAATGTCCGGTATTTTTCGGTAACAAATGCCTTAACGTATTTGAGATATCTTCTAGTCTCGATATACCAGCATGGTAAAATAATAGACTCCGCGTTCGTCCTCGATTATTCCGAATCCCGCATCCGTATATGGCCCTTCGATCACCTGGCGGTGACTTGGGCTATTGAGCCACGCCTGTACCAGGGTTTCTGCGGCGGAATACCCATAGGCTACATTCTCTCCCACGGAAACGGCCCCCAGGTTTTTCAGTATGTTTGATCGGTATGCAAAGTTGTTATGACTTATTTTACCCTGGGCGATCATATAGTGTGCGTGTTCCACCGCCAACGCAGTGGCGTGAGACCGGTCGGCGGCAAGATCGTTCAGTTCAAGCGTTCTTCGGTGCTCGTTGATCAGTTGTAAAATTTCCAGGGCGAAAGGCCAATCGGATTCCTGTGCCAGGGAAAGCTGAACAGCGCTCTGAGGATTCGCGGTCGAAGTGTTCGGATCGGTATCCACACCTTCGTCTTTGGAACAGGAACTGAATATCATAAGTAGGGTCAGGTAAATCAGGGTGAGTTTGAAAGTTTTCATGACGTAGATTCTTTAGTTTTCAGGGCAAAAGAATCATGGATCAGGGGCCTGTTAAACCGGGAAGTAATAAGTGGGAAAAGGGCCGTGTAATAAGCGGGCCGTACTGCGAATAAGTGGACGATACGAGGGCATATTGCAAAGAGAAATTATCGTAACTATCTGAAAAACAATTATTTGAAGTAATGAGGGAGAAATGCGCCATAAAGGGCAACCTTTGTAACAAACGGGAAATGGCATTCTGATTCCCTTAAATGACATATCAAAAGACTCAAAACCAGCCTAATAACAGGTGCTGGCGTACATCGGATTATGATAACTTTTGAAGGAGAGCAATCGCAGCGCTCCAACATGCATAGCTTTGCTGTGGCCAATAGTTTCGGTATCTTTGTATATAATTTCTGACTAACCCTAACCAAGCACAAGATGATTAAAAGAGCACTATTCGTATTCGTAGCTGTGGTCCTTATGGCCAGTTGTCAATTCACCGAAACCATGACCTTGAATGAGGACGGTAGTGGTCGTATGTCGGTCATGTTGGACATGAGTGAGATGATGGCCTTTGGTGGCATGGGAGAAGATACTACCGTCATTAAAATGGATACCCTTGTAGCTTTGAAAGATTATCTGGAAGAGAAGAAGGATAGCATTGCTCAATTGCCTATGGCCGAGCAAAAGCGTTTAAAGCGCATGGAGAATTTCAAGATGCGTATGTACGCGGATAGTGATGTGAATGAAATGCTGCTCGACGTCTTTGTGGACTTCAATTCCATAGAAGAGGCCAATGATATCATGAACGGATTGGGTGAAAGCTCCAACTTTCTGGATACCGTAGGCGATGTGCAGGTGAGTAAGGACGAATCTTCCGAAGATGTGATGGGAGTAAACTTCAGTTTTAAGGATGGTAAGTTTATGCGGGATGCCTACATCAAGGATCCTGAAAAGTATAAGGTTCAGCTGGACAGTCTGGGCGGTGCCGAAGCATTCCTTGGAGGGATGAAATACACAATTAAGTACACGTTTCCACGGAAGATCGTTAAGACCAACCAAGAGAATGCCACATTCTCTCTGGATGGAAAAACCATGGAATTTGAAGTAGGTTTTCTGGATTATTTCAAGAATCCGGATCTACTGGATATAGAAGTTGAACTTGAACAATAGCAGTGAACAAGCAGGTTGAAATACAGGACCTTGGCTACAAGGATTATAAAGAGACCTGGGACTATCAGGAGGGACTCTTCAAGGAGATTCTGGACATTAAAATAAAGAATCGCCGGGAGGATGCCGGATTGGAGACGCCCAATCACTTTTTATTTGTCGAGCATCCCCATGTCTATACGCTGGGGAAGAGTGGTGACCTGTCTAATCTTCTTATTTCCGAAGAACAACTTGCCGCCGTGGATGCCAGTTTTTACAAGATCAATCGCGGGGGAGATATTACCTATCACGGTCCCGGACAGATCGTTGGATATCCTATCCTGGATCTGGAGAACTTTTTCACGGACATCCATAAGTACCTGCGTCTTCTCGAAGAAATGATCATCCGCACCCTGGCCGATTACGGCCTTAAAGGAGAACGATCCCAGGGTGAGACAGGGGTCTGGTTGGATGTGGGCACTCCGTTTGCCCGGAAGATATGTGCCATGGGAGTGCGCGCCAGCCGGTGGGTGACCATGCACGGCTTTGCGTTTAACGTGAATACCGATCTGGGGTATTTCGATCATATGATTCCATGCGGAATAAAAGGGAAGGCGGTTACCTCCCTGAATGTGGAGCTGGGTCGATCTCAAATACCAATGGATGAAGTAAAGCCAAAATTACTCAAGCATTTTTCCGAACTTTTTGAAGCTACATTGCAAGAAAAAACCGAAGCCTAAACTTCGGTTTTTATGTTTAAATGGGGAGTTACTATTGTTTGATAAATTCCACCCGGCGATTTTGGGCCTTTCCTTTCGCGGTAGAATTATCGGCAACCGGTTCGGCTTCACCTTTTCCTTCGGTGGTGAGTCGATCGCCTGAAATGCCATAAGTAGTGATCAATGCTCGCTTTACGGCTTCGGCCCGGGATTTAGACAGCTTTAGATTGCTCTTGTCACTGCCGTCGTTATCGGTATGACCCACGATCTTCAAACGCATTCCGTTCTCCTGTTGCAATACCTGGGAAATTTGTCGTAAAATTCCATAGGATTGTGCTTTGATAACAGATGAGCCCGAATCAAAGAGGATACCATTGGTGGAAACCTTTCCTTTGGATAATAGCGTACGTCTCAGATCCAAACCGCCTTCGGCCACTTTGAAATTAGTAATGTATACCTGCTCGGACCCGTCTTTGAATCCATGCAACTGAAGTTTAATGATGTTGGTAGTCTTGCCCTTGGGCATTAGCCGCGGCACATCGATGCACTTTTTCTGATTGACCCATAACCGGAACCGCTGTTTGTTGACCGCTATGGAGAAATGATGTCGCTTTGTAATATGACCTCTTATGTCTGCTTTGATCTCGTTATTGATCTCCGTTTTTCGATTAACACTGTTGGCCACACGGAAACCGGGATCAACAAACAGGGCATAAGGAATGCGTATTTCCGCCCAGTTCCTACCTTTTTGAAAGCCGGTAGCTTCATCCAATAATATGAGTAACCTTGCTGCAGAGGAAGTCTTCCGATCAATACCTGTTGCTATGGCGTCGAATTCGATGGTATATTCTTCCGGCAGGGAAGACAGATCGGGATTGGTATAGGTGCTGTAGCCATTAGCAAGCTGTAGCCATTTTTCATCCGAATTGTTCAGTTTGACCAATTCTCCGCTACTATTGGTATTCCACTTCGAGGGGAAATCACCCATATAGTCGTCCGAGAAATCGTCAAAGAATAGCAGCTTGTCTCCCGGAACGAAGTCAAACTTCGAGGACACCTGTACTCCGCCAGAGTTTGAAGAGCTGTTTCCAGAGCCTCCGGACGAACTACCCCCGGTGCTTCCTGAATCACCGTTAGAACCCCCGTTCGAGGAGGTGTCATCCTCGTCGGAATCTCCTTTTTGCTTTTTGAGTAATTCGTTGATTATCTCTGCACTGCGTTTCAGTGCTTTCTTGGAGCGATTGATTTGCAAGGTGGCTTTGGTCTGCTTTAGAGCCCCCTGGCCGTCCAGATCGGAAATAATGCTGGGTGCGCTCTCAGTGAGTCTGCTTATGTCTGTGAGCGCATTTTCCAACAGGTCAATATCCTCGTCCGTTAGGTCCCGGCCGGATCTCACATTCTGATCATATCGATAGACGCGCTCGTAGATATCAAAGGACTCCCTTACGAAAGTATCTACACTACTTATTCCAACACGACTGGTTGGACGTTTGAGCTTTTTCTTTTGAGCTTCGGTCACCTGCGTACCCAAAAGGAAGATGCAGGCGAGAAGCACAAGTGGTTTTAGGATGGATTTCATAGCGATGGGTTTTAATGTTTTCAGAATTAGTCATTGAAAGAATTCAGCACAATACGATTCATCAGATTTCCGGAGGCGTCAAAGTCCTCTTGTTGTACCATTCCGGGTCCTTCGGCCAACCACATTTTGGAAGAGATAGTGTACGGATAGCCCATGTTCATCTCCATGTTGAAGGCAATTACATAGCAGTCAAAAGTTCCGGCCGGTGTGGTAATGGTTTCTTCGGCTACAACCGTTCTATCATTGAAAGAAATAGAAAAGTTCATGCCCACACCTCCAACGGTAGCATTGATATTGAGACCTGCGTCAGGTAATGCATCACCCAAAGTGAGGTCGTTGGGAATAACCAGATTGGTACCGGTGATATCGTAGTCGGAACCCAGGCTACCTAGCATGCCGGGTCGTACAAAAGAGTTGAAATCAATGGCTACGGTGCCTCCATCGCAGGTCAGAGTGTATTCCGAACCTTGCAGTCGGTTGCCGTTATTGTCCTGCAGACTGTGACTCATGTTGGCAGTCTGAATGCCGGCTACTTCGGTCACGCTGTTGATCGCATAAACCACTGCCCCGGCCTGGTTACCCAATGCATCGTAAAAGAAATATTCGCACTCTACACCCTCTTCAAAAGGGTAAAAACGGCTACAATTGTATTGTGCGTGTACGGTCAGGATGGTACTGAACAGAACAACAACTGTAAAAAATTTCGTTGTTTTCATCATGTTTTGATTTTAAAGGTTATTTCTCCAATTACTTTGCGTTTGTGTACGATCTTTAGCGTGTAGTGGCCTTTCTCCAAATGATTTACGTTGAGATAGACCTTTTTGCTGAGCGACTCGAGTATGGGGGAATCGAAAACGGTTTGCTTTTTCTTCATGATCGGCCGCTAAGACAACAGTATAAAAGTAGCTGTGTGCTTCGCTGCGCTATGTGACGGGTGTAACCAATGCAGGGAGATATGTAACGATGGGGGTGGCTAGTAGTGAGTAGTGGGTATTGAGTAGTGAGTGGTGAGTTTTTTGTTGAATTGGGTAATCGGTGAATCGTTTAATTGGAGAATTTTCAAATCGGAATTTCGTTTCGCAC
>CAZTLE010000031.1:0-27257 GCA_964614415.1 uncultured Aureitalea sp.
CATCTTTGCTGGGGGCGACCTGCGGTCGTATTCCATAGATATCAACGGCAACGAGGTGGCCTTTGGATTACGTGACAACTGGGAAGCATTTCAGGATAGCACCCTGGTAGATATTCTGTCCAGGACCATTACAGCCCAGCGGGACTTTTGGGAAGATCATTCGCAGAAATATTTTTCGGTGAGCATGATTCCCACTGCCGAAACCCAGGGTTACAGCTACCATGGGACGGGTCTTACCAATTCCTTTGCCATGTCGGCCAGCAACAACGAATACCTGGAAGTGGAGGGATTGGTGCACCTTATGAACCATGAACTGCAGCACAATTGGATTGGTCATGTGATTAAGAACGACAACGAAGAAGAGCAGTACTGGTTTAGCGAAGGCTTTACCGAATACTACACCCTAAAGAACATCGCGAATCATTCCATCTATGGCATGGATGCCAACTACTTTATCACCGAGTTTAACCGTATTGTACGGGAATTGTATTCCTCTCCTGTAGGTGAAGCACCCAATAGCGATATTAACTACGATAATTTCTGGTCTTCCCGTGAGTACAGTCGGTTGCCCTACATACGCGGTGCTGTGTTTGCGTTCTATTTGGATCATAAGATTCAGCAGGTTTCCGAAGGGGCTCAAAGCCTCGATGACCTTATGCTAACCTTAAAAGAGGAGGCTGAAGACAGCGAACAGTTGCTTACGCATAATTACTTTTTGGAAGTAGCCTACCGCTTTCTTAATGAAGACCTTTCCGACTTCTTCTATACCCACATCGAACAAGGGAAACTCATCGACCTGGAACAAATGTATTCCGATTTCGGTATGGAATATGAACCCGAAACCCAGGTGTTCGATTTAGGGTTCACCTTTGGTGCTGACGAGGTAGCCATTGCCACGGTTGATCCCGAATCGGAGGCCTACAAAGCAGGATTGCGAGTAGGGGACACCCTGGCCGGACGAAGCATCTGGTACGGTAACCTTACCAAAACTGCCGATTTCAATGTAATTCGCGACGGAGTAGAATTTTCGGTGAGCTATGTTCCTGTGGCGGTCAAGCCTATCCCTCAGTTGAAAGATAAGACCGTTAACAAGGAAATGCTTTCTCTTAGGTAGTTCTTAGTTATTAGTCGTTAGTGATTAGTGATTGGTCTTTAGATCTAGTAGGAAACCAGGAATCATGAAACAGGAATCATGAATCAAGACAAAGCATTGAATCCTCCACTCCTAAGAACTTAGTAACGGAGTAACTCAATAACCCAATCTTTCAATCTTTCAGTTAGTATTGACTATTGAGGCAGGAATCAAGATGCAGGAATCATGAATCAGGACAAATTATCAAATCAACGCATCAACGAAAAACAAAAAACTCAATGAGCAAATCTCTCAATCTTCAAATAAACCTATCGATTCAGAATCCCAATATACTGCACCCAGGGCCCAACCTGGTCTTTGTGCTGCTTTGCCATGACACGTGCTATTTGACCTAAGTGGGAGAGGTCGTGCGTGACCCAGGTGGCCAACAATTCACTTAGGGTAACGACACCCAAAGAAGGATGCGTTGCGGTTAGTGAGAACTGATCTTCGGTAATGTTCAGGGATCGTAGTACCTCGAGGTTAGCAGACCGCAGGGAAGCGAATTCATCCAGCAAATTGTCGAGTGTCTTTCCCTCACTTTCCTCGAATTGTGCAAAGCGGTCGAACGGCGTGAAAGTCTTATTCTCCTGATCTCCCAAAATAATATCCAACCGTTGAATCCAATCGGTCTTCTCGCCGTGTATGAGATGTCCTACCACATCATACGGACTCCAGCTTTCACCACCTTCATCGTTATAGATCCAGTCATCATGCAACCCTTGAAGCCACAGCCTGAGTATCTCGGGCGTGCGCTCAAGCATTGGAATTGCTTTGTTTAAATCGTACTTCATTAGTTAATTGAAGATTATGTCGTCATTTCGAATCCCTGACTTTGGTCAGGGTGAGAAATCTCATCCTATAGCTCCATAAGTTCATTAAGTTGTGATTTCTCTCCGCCTCTGGCGAATCGAAATGACATCGTCCTACTTGTTTTCCTCCACCCAGCGATTGATCTTATCCTCCAGCAATGCCAACGGCACACAACCGGTTTCCAGCACCTCATTGTGGAACTGACGAATATCGAACTTGTCACCCAGTTCGGTTTCGGCTTTGGACCGAAGTTCCCGTATCTTAAGTTGTCCTATCTTATACGATAATGCCTGACCCGGATTGGCCATATAACGCTCAATTTCCGAAATGATACTGCCTTCGGATTCGGCTTCGTTATCCAGGGAATACTGAATGGCTTCCTCTCGTGTCCAGCCTTTGGCGTGCAAGCCGGTATCAACCACCAGACGTATGGCGCGGTGCATTTCGGCACCTAGCATTCCGAAGTATTGATACGGATCGGTATACAGGCCTAATTCCTTACCCAGGGATTCGCAGTACAAAGCCCAGCCTTCACCATACCCACTATACCATAAGGTTTTTCTGAACTTCGGTAACTCCTCACTTTCTTGTGTAAGAGATATCTGGTAGTGATGTCCCGGTATGGCCTCGTGCAGGAACAGAGATTCATCCGAATAGGTATTGTAACTCGTCACATTGGGAATAGGGGTATAGAAAATTCCGGGGCGCGTACCGTCTAGCGATCCGGGATTGTACTCGGCACTGGCCGAATTTTCACGGAAAGCCTCCGTACGTCGTACTTCAAAAGGCGTTTTAGGTTTCACATCGAACAGCTTTTCGATCTGTGGTTTCATCCGGTCGTGGATCGCATTGAAGTTATCGATTACCTGCTGCGGATCGGTAAAAGGCATCAGGTCCGGATTGCTGCGCACGTGATCGAAGAATGCCTTCAGGTCACCTTCAAAACCAACCTGTTGCTTCACTTCTTCCATTTCGGAACGAATGCGAGCTACTTCAGCCAGGCCCAGATTGTGAATCTCATCGGCCGTCATGTTGGTTGTTGTGTACAGTTTAATCTGGTAGTCGTAATAGTCCGATCCCCCGGGAATAGCGTTAATACCACTGGTTTCACGACCTGCCTCCATATAGTCGCCTGCCATGAAATCGTGCAGGCTTTTGTAGGCGGGTATGATGCGCTCCGAAACCATAGCTGTATAGGCTTCCGTTAGTGTGTTTTTATCTTCTTCTGAAAAATCCTCAGGAAAGTTCTTTACCGGCTGGAAGAAAAGGTGCTGATCCAGGTTCTCTGTGGTCATGGCCTTTAGTTGTGGAAGTACTTTCACGATAAGGGATTTTGGAAGCACATAACCCTTGGTCATCCCTTCCTTCATGTTGGCCTCGGCAGAAGCCATCCAATCCAAATATCCTTCGAGGCGCTTCAACCAGTTGTTATAATCTTCCACAGTCTTGAAGGGTTGCGCACTGGCACCACTGGCCAATTGTCCCGCACCAAGATTCAATGACCACATCTGATCGATAGGCATATAATCGGGCTTCTTGAAATCAAACCCGGACAAATTAATGTCACACTCCCATAGCAGTATGGCCTTGGAAAGTTGCTCGCTTTTGGTAAGTGAAGCGTCGTCATAGGCACTTACCTGTTCCTTGTACGATTCAAAATGCGCCCGAAGCTTGTCTATGGTCTCCTGGGCAAGCGGATTGGGAAACTGATCGTTATAGCGATTGTCTCCGGCAAAGGTCGCCTGAACAGGGTTCAGCTTTAATCCGTCTTCATAATAATTATCTAGCAAGGTGTTGAATTCGGCACTCATTGATACAGGTTCTTCTTGGGTGGTTTCATTTTTACAGGCCGCGAATACAATGACGCAGGCGAGAAGGACAATTTTCTTAATCATTATAGGGGATTTTAAGGACACTAAAGATAGTAAAATAGACCTACCCATGTGGATGACCCTAACAGTGCATGAGTAGAGGTGTGGAGAGATTGCGGAAATCACAGTGCATCTATATACGATCTCAAAACGTGCTTATAGCTGCGACTCAACTTCAAATTTGTTCCGTCCTCCATAAGTAGGAAGAACTCACCGTTCATATGGGGGCGAAGTGAAGCGATATAATTGGTATTCACGATGCTGGAACGATGTATTCTTTTAAAAGTCCCCGGATCCAATTGCCCTTCAATATGACTAAGGGGTTTACGAAGGAGGTACGACTTTCCACAAGCATACACGCGTACGTAATCGCCTTCGGCTTTTATGTGCGTTATTTCTTCGGTCTTCACCAGTATAATTTGCTTTCGTACATCAATCGGAATTTTGTCCGGATAGACCCTGGATTTTTCTTCGCCGGATGGCTGATTGAGATAGTACTTATACGCATAGTAACAGGCACTCCATATCATGAAAACAAATGCAAAATTGAGAACTCCGGCAAAAAGCGCAAAGAATGGATTGTCTCCCAACCCACCATGGAAACCGAAGAAGGTTATCGGATTTAAGATCAGCCCCGTAATGACTCCTGCGATATAGGATAAGGCAAATGCCCCCAATACGCTAACCACCAGGGATTCGTACTTCTTCCATATAAGTTCGTACAACGACCGCAATGGCCATGATAACGAGAGGCCGATGATTACAAACAGTCCGTTGCGAACAAAGGAAGACATCAGGGATTGATGCCCCAGGCCCGACAGGAATAAGATGACGCCAAAAAACAACCAGCTTATAACGTTGAAGAACCGGTACGTTTCTGTCTTTCTGGCCATATCAATTTTCACTTGTATCCTTTTTGATGGTTGCTTCCAAATCGCGTTTATACCTCCTAATGTACTTACAATTCCTGCAATACAGAGTTAAAAGAACTTAAAATGCGAAGGAATGATATGTAACGACTCTTTATAGAGACTTAGTTATACATTAAAGGTTACTCAACGTATCATAATATCGTTTCATTTCGAAGTAAAAAGAACTCACCTTAGCTGCTTATTGACTCGTTTAACAGCAAACCGCAGTTGATTCACTTTTCACTCCGGGCGATTGGCTAGTTTGGCTGAAAACATACCACATGAATTTAACGAACCGAATCAAATCCATTGCATTCTTGATCATAAGCGTGTTTCTTACCGGCTGTGATAACACCATAGACACAGCCGATGAGCTTATTGATGCTCACATTGAGGCACTAGGCGGTTACCAAGCCGTGAAATCTATTCATACACTTACATTCATAGCTACCTATGAGGAAGCTACGTTTAAGCAGGTCCACCGATTTGACCGAAAGCGTCCCAACTTTATACGAGTCACCACCAATTATGATGAAGAAACAGGTTCCTTCGGGTATTGCGAAGGATTTGATGGAGCGGCCTGGGAATATAGTGCAAAGGTCCCGGTTCGTGTAGTGGGTGAACCGGCCAGAGCACTTAAAAATGCTTCGGAATTTGAAAAGCCATACATAGATTATCAGGACAAGGGATATACAGCCAAGTTTATGGGCATCACCAGCATTAAGGACAATGAAGTGTATCACCTCCAGCTGTCTAAGATCGACGGAACAACAAAGGATTATTTTTTCGATGTGAACTCATTGATGGAATCCGTGTCGATTGGGAATGCTCCGTTTCACGGTGAAGGTGCCACCATTGAGATATTTGAAAAGAGGTCTGATTATCGCCCTGTAAATGGGGTGCTCATGTCCTTTAAGAACGAACAAAGATCGGGTGAAAAGGTATTGTCCACCTGGAATTGTCATTCCATTGAGGCCAACAAAGATGTGCCGGACGAATGGTTTTCTCCGCCCTTATCTCAAGAAGAGGCTGTATTCAAAGCCTTTAGAGAAGATTTTTTGGCCGGGAAGTTGGATCAAATTACATCAGAATACTCGGCGTACAGGATGCTGGCTGAAGGACAGCTTAGAAAAAAACTGGAGAACCAGATCAATACCTATGGCTACGAATTGATAAGCTATGAACGCTATGAAGACGCTATAAGGATATTCAAGCTGGGTATTGAGAACTATCCGGAATCAAGCAATCTATACGACAGTTTGGGAGAGACCTATTTAACAATTGGCGATACGCTTCAAGCCATCGAAAACTATCAGAAATCAGTAGACCTGAATCCCGGGAATGTACATGGGAAAGAAGTTCTTTCCAGTATTAAGTCGACGGAATGAGTGGTTACCAGCTACCGGCGTAGTCGAGGCCGTTCTCATCGAACTGTTTCAAATAGTGGAACTTTCTGTCCAGAACCTGCCGTATGTGCAACTGATCATGGGCCAGCCAGTTCCTCAAAACACGAAGGGCACTGAACGGGCCCGCTTTAGGGTGCGTAAAATGGTTGTCCCATTTGGGATTGTCAAGTGATCGTAGCCAGGTGACTGAATCTTCCCGCTCTTGCACGAACTTTACTAGCATTTCGTCGTAATCTTTGGAAGCATAGTCGCGTTCTTCCACCCATGCCACCGGATCGAACGGAGGCGGTGTTTCGCCAGGGTTTTCCAAAACAAATCGAGTTCGGAATCTGAAATCATCACACTCTTCATCATGCATGTGACATAGGATCTCGTGAATGTTCCACTTGTTCGGCGCGGGTCTCCACAGTCGCTGTTCCCTGGGAACCGAAGCAAATAAATTACGGAAGAGTTCCTTGTTGCTATGGAGTTCGGATGTGAGTTGTTCAGGGCTCATGACACATAGATTTTTCCTTCCAGGTAACGAACTGCCTGCCCCCTGAGAAGCACGCGATCACCCTGTAGGGTACATTCAAGCACACCCAAACGCGGAGATACCTGAAAAGCCTGAAGTGTTTGTTTCCCAAGGCGTTCGGCCCAAAATGGTGTTAACGTACAATGCGCCGACCCTGTCACCGGATCTTCAAATACAGCGGCGCCCGGTGTAAAGAAGCGTGAAACAAAATCGGCCTCAACACCTTCAGCAGTCACGATAATACCTCCCGGATCGATGTTAATAGCCTCCAACACACTGGCACTTACTTTCAGATTGTGAATATCGTCTTCGGAATCGTAGACCAGCATATAGTCACGAGCCTTCCAAACTTCAGCAGGTTGGATGGACAAAGCGTTGGAAATAATTCTTGGCAGTTCTGCCTGCTGTGGTGGCCTCGACGGGAGATCCATCTCAAGGATATTGCCGTCTTTCTTTACCTCAAGTCGGCCGCTTTGCGAATCAAACCGGATCGTATCTTCAGCATGTCCCAAAAATTCAAAGATCACGTAAGCTGAAGCCAGGGTAGCATGACCGCAGAGGTCCATTTCGATTTCAGGAGTAAACCACCGTAGGTGATACACACCTGAATCCTGACGGACAAAAAAGGCCGTTTCAGCCAGATTGTTTTCTATGGCAATATTCAAAAGTGTTTCGTCCGGAAGCCAATCCTCCAGGGGACATACCGCAGCGGGATTCCCTTTAAAGACTTGATTGGTGAAGGCATCAATTTGATATATGGTTAGCTCCATGCCAATTTTTGCGCTTTATGAACAGGAATTAGTTCTGATCTTTTTTCTTTTGTTTTTGATCCATAACGGTACCGATGGCAACTCCAACAGCTACGCCAACGGCCACTCCAATAGCAATGTTGCTGAGTGCAGTCCCAATAGCAGCACCAATTCCGGCACCTAGTGCAACACCAATGCCTAAGTAATTCTTATCCTTGGGTTTGTTTTTTTCGGTCATAATAAATTATTCTGTTACAGGGGTTACATTCACGGAAAGCAAAAGCCAGGTTCCGGTATCCTTGGTCCATATCTCGGTTAGGGCCGATTTTGACGATGAGGTCTCACCTTTAGGACCCAGATAAGACTCGGCAACAATGCGCCGTGTAAAAGCCAGGTTTCCGCGGAACTCAATACTGAGTTCGGTACTTTGGCGATCGGTAACACGCCATCCGTCCGTGAACCATCCGCGCACCGATTCCACAATTTCTTCTTTATCAACAACTTTATCTGAACCCATTGTCCATCGGGAAAAGTTATGGGCAAGGAACGATCCGTACGCGTCTGCTCCTGCACCTTCCGGTCCTGTGGTAGCTGAAAAGCCTTCCATCGCAGCGAGCAGGTTGTCTTTCTCATCTTTGGGTGGCTCTATCTTACCAAACAAGGTTTGAAAAGCATCGTATAAGGCCAGATGCAATATAGTGGCGTGATTCAATTGGCCAAAGTACTGGAAGTGGATATGAGCATGCCCTTCATTGTTTTTGCGCAACGCCTGCGTAAGCTCCCTTGCCACACGTTCCATGTTGGGACCTTCCTGACCCACGGCAATGAAAACAGCCTGCTCCGGCTCAAGTGCGCGCAATGGTTTTTGACTGAGTAGCGATTCCTTATCCCACCACAAACTGGGGCTTATAACGATGTAATTATCAAATATTTTGGAATGCTTCCAAAGAATCTCGCTTAGCAGCAATCCACCCAGGGATTGGCCTACGATCGTGCTTGTTTCCGAAGCTTTATAATTTGATTCAATATAGGGAACCACTTCATTCTTTAAGAAAGCTATAAAGTTGGCTGAACCTCCGGTGGTTGGAAATTCCTGTTTGTCTTTTTCGACAGTAGTGGGGTAGGTGAAATCCCGCTTTCTATCAGTGTTGGCAATACCTACAACGATGGCCTCAGGCAGCAGTTCTACCCAGGGAAAATTGCCGAACTGGACCAAACCTGCTACATGGATGAAATCTTCGTCTTTTGCTCCGTCTAACAGATAGATAACCGGATATTTTTTATTCGGATCCCGGTGATAGGTGTGTGGCAGGTAAACATTCAACGTCCGGTTTTCGTTAAGAATGTCTGATTTCAAATTCACAACCTCTCCCAGGACAAAAGAGTCGCTTGCCTCATCGTTTTCTTCCTGAGCAAGTGCGACATTCACAACAAAAAGAAACCCCAGGAGCGTAAGTAAGTGAATTCGGTTTTTCATGAGTCCAGATATTCTTTTAGTCGTCCTTGCAGAAAATACTTCCAACCGCCCTCACAACTTTCTCGCTGAAACTCGGGTACGCTACTGTCGAAGGTATGTACTCCGGTCATCGTAAGTCGTAGTAGGGTGCCGGTCTCGTTCGGAATAAGATCAAAATACGTGATCCCATCACCCTCGTACCCGGCAAACTGCCAGGTGTAGGCAATTCGCTTGTTGGGCTCTGCTTCAACGATACGCCATTGATGCAGGAAATCACGTTCTCCCGTGGATACGTTGAACTCCGTATAGAATCCCACTTCCGGTTTGAAATCGGGGATGTTATCAAAGTACCATTGTATCATTTCGTCAACGTCGGTGAGAGCGGCCCAGAGTTTCTCCGGGGTGACGAATAGTTGTTGCTCTACGATAACCGGTGCTTCTTCCATAATCTTAGTTTTCTTCTTCAAAAAATTGAATGCGATTTCCATCCGGATCGCGAACGATCACCATACGATTGTAGCTCACCGGATCTTCAACCACGTCGCCCAGTAAAACCTCATGCTGCTTCAGGTGAGCTATCCAGGCATCGAAGTCGGGAACGTAGAAGCCCATTTTGAAAAAGCCTTGCATTCGGGCTTTATTTCCTGCCTCAGACAGGATAGGCTCCGGGTCAATGCTATTGCTCAATTCGATAAGCTCGAGTGAAAAGGTATCCGATCTCAAATTGGCTTGCTTAATGCCTCTTTTCGTTAAATGCACTTTGTTCAGCACTTCCATACTGAACACCTTTTCATACCATGCTATGGACGCATCGATATCTTTTACGATGATCGCGGAAAATGAGGGTTGTACTGCCACGGTATTCTCCTGGGCCAGGCATGGGGCCACATATACTACACAGAGAATCCAGAATAAAAAAACTCTTTTCATCATTCTAATCTTTCTATTTCTGCATCAAGATCCAGCAATAAGGTTTGGGCCTTTTCACCCAGATACTCAAACTGACGTTGCATATAATAATCGGTTCGCAAAGCCCAGTATACGACCTGTTGAAACTGAGTGTCGTTGATAGTTCTTTCGTAATCAATGAAACTCAATTTATTCGAAAGATTGAAGTTTTCTATGATCTGAGGTCTTATATAATTCTTAACCAGGTCATGATGGTCTTGTTCGTCGGTTTTAATGCGTTCGTAATCCAAATCATAGTATACCGAGATCTTAAGTCGGACGCTATCATTGGTAATGGTTTCAATCCCTCTCGATTTTAGTGTTTCGTAGGGACCCGTATTGGCATAATAGGTGGTAAGCCCTTCTATATAGGGAATCAAATCGCTGAGAGAATCACTAAGAGGTTTGGCGTTTTCGAAATGGTCAATTAACATGCGATACAGGGCAACACGGTTTCCAAAGCCCTCAATGTTGCCATTAATATCCGTTAGGTCCTGACGTATAGCCTCCCGAACTTCTTGCAGGGTCCCAACCTCTATCCTCTTTGTTTTTCGGGATTCGTTCCAATTATTAAAGGATATGGCGGCGGTAATACCAATGAAAATAAGAAGAATCTCACCTATGGCATATCTCCAGTTGATCCGGGATGTTTTCTTTTTCGCCATAAGAGATCACTTACATATTATCCCCAAAGAACACCGCATTCATAAGCAATTTGTTGGTGCCATACCAGAAGGCCCGGAAATTGGTGTTGTCTGTAAAATATACCACCTGCCCACGGCCTAATCCGGTGGTCTTAAAGGCAGAAGTATTTTTAAGCTCTTCAAGATTTTCTTCGGAAACGTAGCCGCTCAACAGGGGCGAACTCGTATACTTAATTGGGTTGTTATAGCTATTATCATCGGCCTTTAGAAAGATGGTCGAGTTACGGAATAACGGTAGCGTAGCGTTTTTATAACCGAAAGCAATTGGGTGCGAGCGATCAATCTTTGCCTCAAAAATTGCTCCTCCTATCACCTGGGCGCCAAAATAGTTACTGCGCTGTTCGAACGAAATATTGGTAGCCGTATCTTTCCGGTTCTTGAATTCCATCTTCATGATCTCATTACTGTTCATCCAACGTCCTGCGTTTTTATAACCGATTAGGGTCCCACCATCGCGCACCCAGGTTTTGATCTTCTCGGCACCTTGCTTGTCAAGAGCACTTCCCCAACTGGCCGGAAGAATGATATCCGTATAACGGCTTAGGTCAGTGCGATTGAAATTGCGGGTGTCGATCTTGGTGATATGGATGTCGTAGCGGGTATCAAACAGGTGCCAGATCTCTCCGGCATCGTATGGGTTTACTCCGTTCCCAACAACAAGGGCAACCTTGGGCTGCTTTAGTGGCCTGAATTGATTACTTCCCAGATCAATACCCTCGGTTAGACCGGTACCGACAGCGGTTATGGTAACGCTGGAATTCGTCGAAACTTCAGTGAGGAAGCTACTTAGTTCAGCGGCGGATAGTTTTTGATTCTGAACCGGAATAAGAATGGTGCCGTAATCATACGATTTCCCTTCAACCGTGAAAGGTTTCAAACCTACCTTGGCCCGCAATCCTTTCTTTAGGATCTGGTTTAGGGCTTTGGGAGTATAGTATTCGTGCCACTCCATGAGATAAGCGTAGTTGGACCGTTGTGTAGCCTTTGGTGCGGGCATCTTGAGATCGGTGATCTCCGCACCCGCTCGATTCATGGAGGCGTTTTCCTCATAATCCAGGTTAAAGGCCAACGGAAAGGTCCAGGCGCTGATGTCGTAGAACAAACTGTCCTGGAATTGGGTACGCTTTTCAAAAATGGCATTGATCAATCGGTGTTGCCGCTGATTTTTAGGTACGACGTAACTGTGACCTTTTACGTATCGTTTGCCTCCTGAGCTAAAGTCGGAAGCCAATTCGTGCACTTTGATCTTATGTCGTTTCAGAATTTCTGCAAGGTGATAGGCTTTGGCGGCATCTTTCTCGTCACCAAATACGATAGCTCCACCGGAAGAAGCCTCCCGTCGTGCATCGCTGTAGAACTGTCGTTGATAGTCCAGAAGCTGGGTACGCATGGAAACTGCCGCTTCGAGGGTAGAGAGCGCTGCCGTAAATTGATTTCTTATCGTAAACGGAAAGGTCAATATCCCATTGGCGCTTTCCTGGGCATGTCCTCTGGAAGAGGCCTGCTCGAAGAGGATTCCTATACTTCCGTTGATGTCCGGAAATGTAGAGCCTTTTCCGTAGTAGAAATCGTCAAAGCTTTCCTGGGTGTAATAGAAACTACCAAGCTTGTTGAAGGCCCTGGCATGGAACTGCGCGATGTCTCCGGTAAGGTCCTGATTCTTTTGAGGAGTCAGTGGGTGCGTACGGGAAGGGATACCGGGCTGAAAGAAAAATGTAGCATTAGTTCCCATTTCGTGATGGTCCGTCAGGATATTGGGATACCACTTGTGAAAGGAATTGATACGTGCCCGGCTTTCGGGCAATTGTACGGGTAGCCAATCCCGGTTCATATCGAACCAATAATGGTTGGTGCGCCCACCTGGCCATACCTCACTGTATTCCCGGTCGTTAGGATCGGGATTAATATTA
Source organism: uncultured Aureitalea sp. (assembly GCA_964614415.1). Classification (GTDB taxonomy): domain Bacteria; phylum Bacteroidota; class Bacteroidia; order Flavobacteriales; family Flavobacteriaceae; genus CAZTLE01. The sequence continues at coordinate 12,415 of CAZTLE010000031.1, forward strand.
ATGCTTTTATGTACGTTGGCCCAATAGGCAAATCGCTGCAGTCCATCCGGGTTAAAGGACGGATCGAATAATATCACCGTATTGGACAGCAGATCGTCAATCTTGGGTCCCTGGGCAGCGGCGAGGTAATAGGCTGCGGCCAATGAGGCATTGGAACCGGAGGGTTCATTTCCGTGGATCGAAAATCCCTGGTATACGACCACGGGCATGTTGGCAGTGTTTAATGAACCTGAACCGGACTCGGTTAAAGCGACGTGATCCCGGCGTATCTGATCTATGTTTGCGTGATTCGCGGGAGATGTGATGGTAAGCAACAAAATTGGTCTTCCTTCAAAAGAGCTTCCTCGGTTCTCAATAGTGATTCTGTCACTGGCGTTGGCCAGTGCATTCATATACATGGCTAGCTTGTCGTGTGTGATATGCCAGTCTCCTACCTCGTGTCCTACAACACTTTTGGGTGTTGGAATACTTGGGTCGTAAGTGACATCATCGGGAAGATAGTAGTCCAGGTCAACTCGGTAGTCCTGGCTAAATATCGGGGATAGAAAAAAGAGGGCAATGATAGGCAGAAGTGTTCTCATCGGTTGGTTTTTGTTTTGCCTAAATATATAAAAAACCGCCCGCTAAGAGCGGACGGTTTATGGTAATTTTATGTGAAAGGTGCCTAGATATCGTCGAAGTCGATATCTGTGAAACTTGAAGTAGGATTCGCTTCCCCACTTTCGGTCTCCTCCTGTGCAGCAGGCGCTTGTTCTTTCTTGTAGTCTTTTTGATGGCGTTCGCTGATAACTTCTTCGCCTTTTTCATCAATAATATATTGAATCATTTCCTGAAGGTTATCTCTGAACTCGGAAAAGTCCTCCTTGTACAAATAGATCTTGTGTTTCTTGTAGTGATACGATCCATCGTCATTTGTGAACTTTTTACTTTCGGTTATGGTTAGGTAGTAATCGCCCGCTTTGGTAGCTCTTACATCGAAGAAGTAAGTGCGTCGTCCGGCGCGCATTACTTTGGAAAAAATCTCTTCCTTCTCCATCGTGTACTGCTCGCTCATAGTTTTAAGTTTTCGTTAACGTTTCCAAAAATCTAAAAAAAATCCTAATAACCCAAGGTTATGTCACATTTCTTTCTCCAAAAGCTGCTTGGTGTAGAGCTCTTTGTAATAGCCGTCAACGTTTACTAATTCACTATGAGTACCCTGCTGAATAATGCGTCCTTCTTCGAGTACGATAATTTTATTGGCATTCTTGGCAGAAGAGACCCGGTGGCTAACGATTATGGTAGTCTTATCCCGGGAAATGGCATTGAGGTTCTGAAGAATTTCCTCCTCGGTTTCCGTATCTACTGCGGAAAGGCAATCGTCGAAAAGTAATATTTGAGGATCTTTAATGATGGCCCGGGCTATAGAAACCCGTTGTTTCTGACCCCCGCTAAGTGTGATTCCGCGTTCTCCAAGAACGGTGTCATATCCCTGTGAGAATCCAATAATATTGTCATGAACGGCTGCACTTTTGGTCGCAGCGATGATCTCCTCTTCAGTAGCATCTTCCTTTCCGAAGCGGATATTGTTGCGAATAGTATCGCTAAACAGGAAGGCATCCTGAGGGACGTAACCAATACTGCTTCGCAGACTCTCCAAATCCAATGCCTGAAGGGGTACACCATTAATCGTAAGTTGATCGCCTTCCACATCGTATAACCTGCCTATAAGCTCAAGTACAGTAGATTTTCCGGAACCGGTATTACCCACGATAGCCAGTGTTTCTCCCGGATCAATGCTAAAGGACACATCTTTAAGAGCCGTTATATTAGTATCGGGATAGGTAAAGGTGAGATTTTTAAATGCTATCGTTCCTGCGATGTGCGTGGCGTGAGCTGCGTTATTTTGGATTTCCGGCTCAACCTTCAGGAATTCGTTTATCCGTTTCTGAGAGGCTTCCGCTTGCTGAACCATGGACGTAACCCAACCCACAATGGCCACCGGCCAGGTCAACATATTTACATAGATTAGGAATTCCACTACGGTTCCCAAATCTTCTATTTGCCCGTTGATAAACTGATTTCCGCCGATATAGATCACCATGATGTTGCTAAGACCAATGAGAAGGATCATAAGCGGGAAGAACAAGGCCTGCACTTTCACAAGGTCGATATTCTTGTCTTTACTGCCCTCTGCCAGTTCCACAAAGCTATCCCGGGTTCTGGGTTCAATACCGTAGGCCTTGATCACCGCAATACCACTAAAACTCTCCTGTGTGAAGGTGGTGAGCTTTGACAGGTATTGTTGCACCACCGTACTGCGTTTGTGAATGGCAACGCTTAATCGGTAGATAGCTATGGATAGCACGGGAAGCGGGGCGATGGCGTACAGGGTCAATATGGGCGCCTTGTAGAACATATAACTTATTACGACGACAAAGAGCGTAAGTGTAGTCGTACTGTACATAAGAGCCGGTCCCACGTACATACGCACTTTGGAAACATCTTCACTGATGCGGTTCATCAGATCACCCGTTCGATTCTGCTTGTAAAAGCCGAGGGAGAGCTTTTGATAGTGTTGGTAGATCTCGTTCTTTAAGTCGAATTCGATATACCTTGAGACAACAATAATGGTTTGTCGCATCAGAAAGGTAAAGAAGCCCGAAAGCAAAGCCGCACCCAATAAGAGCAGAATGTTCTCGAGGAGTTCAGACTTTAACATTTCCCGGCTAATATCTCCCTGCAAATGAAGGCGTATCACATCGATGGAATCTCCTAATTTAACGGGCACGAACAGGGTGAAAATACGTGCAATAACCGTGATAACGAGACCTATGAGCAGTCGACCGCGATATTTGAAGAAATATTGGTTAAGATATTGAAGCTCTTTCATTTACGGCGCAACTAGTTATTAACAAATTCGTATTTTAACAACAATTTCATTGTTAGATTGTCAGTAAACCCATAATTTTGCATGTCTTTTTTATGGGATTCTTAAACTTAGATCTTTTATGGTGACTGATGTAGTTAATGCGAATGAACTCACAAAAATAGCCCCTGTTTTTGGACAGCTTTCGTTCGACAACCACGAGCAAGTCGTTTTTTGCAACGACAAAGATACTGGATTAAAAGCAATAATCGGAATACAAAACACAGTGCTTGGCCCTGCTTTGGGAGGCACCCGAATGTGGAAATACAACAGCGAGTGGGACGCACTGAATGACGTGCTAAGATTGTCACGCGGAATGACGTTCAAGTCGGCCATAACCGGTCTCAATTTAGGAGGGGGTAAAGCGGTGATCATAGGTGATTCAAGAACCGAAAAGACACCGGAACTAATGCTGCGTTTTGGAGAGTTTGTACATTCCCTGGGCGGAAGATATATCACCGCCGAAGATGTAGGTATGGAAACAAGTGACATGGACCTGGTGCGTACGGTAACTCCTTATGTTACGGGTATTTCCGAAGCAAAAGGAGGCGCTGGAAACCCTTCACCTATTACGGCCTACGGTGTGTTTATGGGGATGAAGGCTGCAGCTAAATTTGCCTTCGGAACCGATGTGCTCGAAGACCGGGTCGTGTATGTAGAAGGAATTGGAAATGTAGGGGAGGCATTAGTGGAGAACCTGTCCAATGAAGGTGCCAAAGTGTACATTTCGGATATTAACAGAGAGCGGCTTGAAGAAGTAAGCGATAAGTACTCTGCCACTATATACGAAGGGGACAATCTCCATGCGGAAGAAATGGATATCTATGCCCCATGTGCCCTGGGCGCTACCGTGAATGACAATACCGTTCACATGCTGAAGGCCAAGGTGATTGCCGGTGCGGCAAATAACCAACTGAAAAATGAAAACCGTCACGGGATGTTGTTGCGAGAGCGGGGGATTGTGTATGCTCCCGACTTCCTGATCAATGCCGGTGGGATTATTAACGTATATGCCGAGCTGGAAAACTACGGACGCCAGGAGATCATCCGAAAGACGGAGAATATTTACAATACAACCCTTGAAATACTTACCAACGCCGAAGCCAATGATGTAACAACACATCAGGCGGCGTTCGACATTGCTCAAGCGCGCATAGATACGCGGAAAAAAGAGCAACAGTAAGTTTACTTAATGTACTATATTTGCAGCGCACAGAATCTCATTCTGTGCGTTGTTTCTTTATAAAGTTCTTTTGAAATGCTAACAAGAAGACATATTAGGGTGAAGGTGCTGCAGTCGGTCTACGCCATGTACCAAAACGAAGCTCCCAGCCTTGATAGTCAGGAGAAGTTCCTGAAATACAGTATGGATCAGATGTTCGATCTGTACCTGGTAATGCTTCAGCTCATGATCGCGATGCGCGACCATGCCGAAGATTTTCTTGTTAGGTCTCAACAAAAGCACCTGGCTACCGATCAGGAAAAGAATCCCAGCCGAACCTTCGTGGATAATAAAGTTATTGGTCTTTTGGCCGGTAGCAAGCGCCTTTCGGATATCATCACAAAAAAGAAACTGAATTTTTGGGCTGAGGATGATGAATATACGGCCATACTGTTCAAAAAACTAAGAGCGGAGGATTGGTATACCGAGTACCTGTCCAAAACGGATCGCTCGTTCACCGAGGACCGGGATTTCCTCATCCGGGTTTATAAGGAAATTATAGCACCGGACGATAAGTTGTACGACTATCTCGAAGACAAAAGGCTTACCTGGCTGGACGATTTCCCCATTGTGAATACAGCCATGGTAAAGATGCTGGGCCAGCTCTCTGCAAAGAACGTTGGATCCCGTCTACTGCCGGACCTCTACAAGAATGAGGATGACAAGGAATTTGCCATTCAGTTGTTGCGAAAAGTGATCCTTAATGACGATATGCTTACTTCGGAAATTGATGGGAAGACGCCTAATTGGGATAAAGAACGCATAGCGGAGATCGATATGATCATTCTCAAAATGGGTATTTCGGAGTTCCTGTATTTTCCATCAATTCCGGTACGCGCTACGATAAATGAATACCTCGAAATTTCCAAGGAATACTCCACTCCGAAAAGTAGTCTCTTCGTCAATGGGATTTTGGACAAATTGGTCAAGGACTACACAGAGACCGGGAAATTAAATAAAATTGGGCGAGGCCTTAGATAAAAACAAAAAAATGGCTACATTAGCCACGCTTTAAACTTAAATAAATTATCCTATGAAAAGAACATTTGTAGTACTAGCTGTATTATCTGTGTTTGTTTTTACTTCTTGCAAGGAAAACGCTTCAGATAAAGTGAATGACGAAAATGTAGCTGCGGCGGCTGAGCGCGATGAGAATGCAGGTAAGTTCCCAGTAATGACATTTCAAGAAACTGAATATGACTTCGGTACCATAGACCAGGGGACCAACGTAGAACACCTATTCAAGTTCACAAACACCGGAGATGCTCCTTTGGTTATTGTTGACGCTAAGAGTAGCTGTGGTTGTACAGTTCCTGAGAAGCCAGAAGGCCCTATTGCTCCAGGTGAAGAAGGAGAGCTTTTGGTGAAGTTCAACGGAAGTGGTAAAAACCAGGTTAGCAAGACAGTTACCATCACCGCCAATACTCAGGCCGGGAAGGAAACTATCAAGATCAAAGCTTTTGTGAATCCTAAGGAAGGAGCTGCGGCTGCAACCACAGGAACACCTCTGAAGCAGACAAACTAATATAGCTATATAGCAGTTCATGGATCAGTTAATGGGGTTTGCCCCGTATATCCTCCTATTCCTTGTTTTCTATCTGTTCCTTATCCGTCCCGGACTAAGAAAGCAGAAACAAGAGCGTAATTTCGCTAGTGAATTGAAGAAGGGAGACCGGGTTATAACCAAAAGCGGAATGCACGGGAAAGTATTGGATCTCAACGATGATGGGACCTGTATTATTGAAACCGGTGCCGGTAAAATGAAGTTCGAACGTTCTGCGATTTCCATGGAAATGAGTCAGAAGCTTAATGCTCCTGCCAAGAAAAAGTAGCAATAACTACTGAACAAATAAAAAAGGCCGTCGAATTTTCGACGGCCTTTTCTTTTTGCAATAAGTGTTATTAGAATCGGTATCCGACGGAGAACCCACCACGTGGATACACCTCCGGACCAATGTCATTACTTCCGAAGTATCGCCCAATACCGGCGCTTATTTCGAACACAAATCCGTTATTGCTGGTCCATTTTTGACCCACCGCGAATCCGGCTCCAAACTGTGTCCAGTCGTCACCACTACCATCCAGGAATTCGTCTCCGGTGGCAATTCTAAGGTTTCCTTCTACAAAGAACCCCCGCGCACCGAAGTCCTGTTTGTTGAAAAAATACTGCCGGTAGTAGGGAGTAAGCGCAAAGTTCTGAAACTCCAGGTATTCACCGTCATTAAAGTTTAAGTGAAGCGCCACTCCAGCTCCCGAGTACTGACTAATCACATATTCGTAATTCACTTCGATGGCCGGTACGACCACTGCTTCGAGCACGTCGAGCCTAACTTCGTGCTTTCTTGAAGAGGCATTGTTGGATTTTGTGGATTCTTCCTGGCCGTAGGCGCCAAGAGATACTGCCATGAATAGGCATACATAAAGGTATTTCATAGTAATTTTTAGGAGAAGATGCGATGTATTGCCGAAGGGTTGCGTCACATAGTATGATCAATGTGTCGCAATTCTATAGGTGACTTAAGAATCGCGATCACTTGCAACAAGGCGCGCAATGTTCACGATAACCTCAATGGCCTTTTGCATACTCTCTACGGGCACATATTCATAACGTCCATGAAAGTTATGTCCGCCGGCAAAAATGTTAGGGCAGGGGAGTCCCATGAAACTCAATTGAGAGCCATCGGTTCCGCCACGAATGGGTTTCACAATAGGCGTGATCCCGGCTTCCTCCATGGCTTTGTGCGCCACGTCTACTATGTGCATAACCGGTTCGATCTTTTCCCGCATGTTGAAATACTGATCGCGGATGTCCACCGAAATGCAATTACGACCGTACTTTTCATTTATCGAATTGGCAAGTTCCTGCATCGTCCGCTTTCTTTCCTCAAACAGATCGCGGTCATGGTCACGGATTATGTACTGAAGTTTGGTTCCGTCTACTTCACCGTTGATACTGTATAAATGGAAGAACCCTTCCCGGTCTTCGGTATGTTCGGGAGTTTCCATGTGAGGCAGACCGTTTATAAATTCAGTAGCAATATACATGCTGTTGATCATTTTCCCTTTAGCATACCCGGGATGAACGATCTTCCCCTTTACATTGATCACAGCACCTGCGGCGTTGAAATTTTCATATTCCAGTTCTCCGATCTGACTACCGTCCATGGTATAGGCCCAGTCGGCCCCGAATTTCTCCACATCAAAGTGATGGGCACCCCTACCGATCTCTTCGTCCGGTGTGAAGCCCACCCGAATAGTTCCGTGTGGGATCTCAGGATGCTGTATGAGGTATTCCATGGCAGAGACTATTTCCGCAATACCGGCCTTGTCATCTGCACCTAGAAGGGTAGTGCCGTCGGTTGTAATAAGCGTCTGACCTTTATACAATAGGAGATCTTCAAATTCAGAGGGAGACAGGATAATGTTTTCCTTTTCATTGAGTACTATATCACCCCCGTCATAACTTTCAACAATTTGAGGAGATACGTTGGCGCCTGTAAAATCGGGCGAAGTATCAAAGTGAGCGACAAATCCTATCACCGGAACATCGTGCTCCACATTGGATGGGAGTGTGGCCATAATGTAGGCTTTGTCATCGATGAAAACATCACTCATTCCTATGCGCTTTAGCTCTTCTGCCAGTGCATTCGCAAGATCCCATTGCTTAGCTGTACTCGGAGTCGTTTTGCTTTCGGGATCACTCTCTGTATCGGTGGTTACGTAACGCGTAAATCGATCTATAAGGTGCTGTTTGTCTATCATTGAAAATTGTATTTCCGGAATAGCTGCTAAAGTAGCTATTTTTTGTATTTCGAAAGTTGATTGAACCGCTCTTATGTAATTTCAGATATTGAAAAAAATACGCAGGTTTCATTGCGAAGTTTACAATGAGCTAACATTCCGATAACGATTTCGGTGCGGATTTCGCGGGTTTCCGGGAGGATTGATTTGCAAATTTTAGGCGTTTGGCTATTTTAGTCCGTAACCGCTAAAAAACCAACCTTATGGAAAGATTGATTAGTAACGTCGATATAACGGTAATCATTGTTTATTTTCTAATCGTTCTTTTCATCGGTTTTTGGGTGGCCCGCAAGACCAAGTCGGGTGAAGACCTTTTCCTTGGAGGAAGAACCCTTACCTGGGGTGTTATAGGTCTTTCCTTATTCGCATCCAATATATCAAGTTCAACGATCATAGGGCTTACAGGAGCAGCCTATGCCTCCGGGATTGTGCAATCGGTCTATGAGTGGATTTCCGGAATACCGCTTATCATAGCGGCGATTATATTCGTTCCGTTATACCTTAATTCAAGGGTAACGACCATTCCCGAGTTCCTTGCAAAACGTTTTGACAGGCGCTCGCAGGTCTTCTTTTCCGTAGTAACCATCTTTACGACCATCGTTGTAGAAACTGCCGGAGGGCTCTATGCGGGAGCTATTGTATTAAAGACATTCTTCCCGGATATTGTCATTTGGCAAACCTGTATTGTTCTGGCACTGGTAGCCGGTCTCTATACGGCCATGGGAGGGCTGAAAGCGGTAGTGTATACGGATACACTTCAGGCAGTGGTCCTGATCGTGGGAAGCTCGATTCTTACCTATATATTGTTTGAAAAGATAGACTTCTCACTCGATACCATGTTGTCCTCGGCACCAGAAGGGCATTTCTCCATATACCGACCTATTGACGATGAGACCCTGCCATGGCCGGGACTCTTCCTGGGAGCTCCTTTGTTAGGCTTCTGGTACTGGTCGACCAACCAATACATTGTACAGCGTGTTCTCGGGGCGAAGAACGTACGTCATGCACGTTGGGGTGTAATGTTGGGAGGTTTCCTGAAGCTCATACCGTTGTTCATTATGGTAATACCTGGAGCTATGGCTATTAGCATTTACGCAGGTATTGATAACCCGGATATGGTGTATCCTACAATCGTGCTTGAAGCGTTGCCGGTAGGTCTTGTAGGTCTGGTACTCGCCGGACTCATCTCGGCCATTATGTCCAGCGTGGATTCTACGCTAAACTCGTCTTCAACGTTGATTGTTATCGACTTTATTAAGCCGAGGAAGCCGGATATTACTCCAAAGGAAGTTGCCAAATACGGTCGTATTGCGACTTTGGTACTTATGGTTATCGCCGCCCTCTGGGCACCCATGATTGAGAATTTCGGAGGGATCTGGGTATATCTGCAACAGATGTACACCATTTTTGTTCCACCCATCGTAGTACTATTCCTGGTAGGTGTATTCTACAAAAGAGGAAATGGGAATGGCGCATTTTGGACCTTGGTTTGCGGTACGATATTAGGAATTCTATTGTTCATACTCGGGCAGTTTGATCTATGGCCAATCCACTTTACGATCACTGCGGGAATTGTGGTGGCCATTTCGACGATCATCTTTATCGTATCGAGCAGATACGGCACACCAACACCGCCTGAGATCATACAGAACTTTACATTTAGGAAGTCCCTGGTCAATCAGGACAACGAAGGTCTGGCATGGTATCAGGACTACCGAATTTGGGCGGCGTTGCTGTTCGTTGCCGTAGTCGCGATCTTTATCTTATTACGTTAGTTGGATAAACCCCAAATCAATGCTAGAATCCAAAAACCGACATGTAGATATGACGCCATCACGTGAGCATGACCGCACCTGGTGGAAAGAAAGTGTTGTATACCAAATTTATCCCAGATCCTTTAATGACTCCAACGGCGATGGCATTGGCGATTTTAATGGGATCATCGAAAAGCTGGATCATATAAAGTCGCTGGGGGTAGACGTGATCTGGATATGCCCGGTATACATGTCTCCAAATGATGATAACGGTTATGATATAAGTGATTACAGAAGGTTCTTACCGGAGTTCGGTACCGAAGAAGAGTTCTCTGCGCTACTTGATGGTATACATGCCCGGGGAATGAAACTGATTATGGACCTGGTTCCTAATCACACTTCCGATGAGCATGCCTGGTTTGAGGCCTCCCGAAGTTCCAAAGACAACCCCTACAGGGATTATTATATATGGCGACCCGGAAAAAATGACGGACCTCCGAATAACTGGAAATCCATTTTCGGTGGCAGTGCCTGGCAATACGACGAGGTGACCAGGGAGTACTACCTGCACCTATTTACCCGAAAGCAGCCCGATCTCAACTGGGAAAACCCGAAAGTTCGTAAGGAGATACAGGATGTGGTACGTTATTGGCTGGACAAAGGAATCGACGGTTTTAGAATGGACGTGGTCTCCCTGATCTCAAAGCGGCCCGGTTTACCGGATTCCCATACCGATGATTTCAATGTGATGTTTAAAGAGTACTATGCAAATGGTCCTCGCGTACATGAGTTCCTTAGGGAACTACATCAGGAAGTACTGCAACACTATGATATAATGACCGTGGGTGAAGGCCCGGGGATTGATTTGGACAATGCTTTAGACTATGTGGGAAAGGATCGCCAGGAGTTGCAAATGGTGTTTCATTTTGGGCATATGTTCCTGGACTGCGGTCCCGGAGGAAAATACGATCCGATTCCCGTTTCACTACCTCAGTTCAAGCAGGTATTCGGAGAATGGGATGAAAAATTAAAAGGTAAAGGCTGGGGAAGCGTGTTCCTGGGAAATCATGACTTCAGTCGAATGGTGTCGCGCTTTGGCGACGATGGTGCCTTTCACAAAGAATCGGCCAAGTTGCTTTGTACACTGCTTCTCACCATGCGCGGAACTCCGTTTATCTATCAGGGAGATGAAATCGGCATGACCAATGTGGCCTATGACTCCATAGAGGATTATGACGACGTTGAAACATTAAACAACTGGAAGGAAGCTCAGGAGGCCGGTAAGGACATGGATCAGTTTATGAAGCTGGTACACGATATAAGTCGGGATAATGCACGAACGCCTGTACAATGGACGGAAGGAGCGAATGGTGGATTCTCTTCGGGTACGCCATGGATCAAAGTGAATCCGAACTTCGTGCATATTAATGTGGCGTCCAACGAGGGAGATGACGATTCTATTCTCAATTATTATCGTGAGATGGTGGCTTTTAGAAAGGCGAATGATGTATTTGTCTATGGAGAATATGAATGCCTGAATCCGGAACATCCTTCCCTTTATGCGTATCGTCGTTGGGACGATAAATCCGAATTTCTGGTATTGCTTAATTTTTCTGATGAGACGCAACTATGGCAAGGGGCCGGAGACGAATCATCGTATTATTTGGCCAAAACCAATATGGTGAACAATGGGACTCTTTTTGAGCTCGCACCCTGGCAGGCTAAAGTGCTCCAAAGAATCGGGGAGTAATGGCCGCGTCAAACTAATTTTTGACTAACTTCAACCGCAACTAAAACCAATCTATATGAACAAGAAGCTATGGCTGTGGTCTATCACTGCTGCTCTCGCCGGTTTTCTATTCGGATTTGATACCATTGTCATTTCCGGTGCGGAAGAAACCCTTCAATCACTTTGGAATTCGTCTGATGCCTTTCACGGATGGGTCGTGGTCTCCGGTGCGCTCTGGGGCACTGTTTTGGGCGCCGCCTTTGCGAGTATTCCTACCAACAAGTTAGGGCGTAAGAAAACGCTTATTTGGATAGGTGTGTTATATACGGTATCTGCGCTGGGTTCGGCTCTGGCCAATGATCCTTTTTCATTTGCAGCCTTTCGCTTCATCGGTGGTCTTGGTGTTGGTGCTTCAACCGTTGCCGCACCTGCTTACATCACCGAAATTGCACCGGCAGCACAGCGTGGTCGGCTCGTGGCTTTGTATCAATTTAATATTGTGTTCGGAATTCTGATTGCCTTCTTGTCCAATTATCTGATAAGCGGTATGGGGGAGAACGATTGGCGATGGATGTTGGGAGTTGAGGCCATACCGGCGATCATATATACCCTGTGGGTGCTTACTATTCCGAAAAGCCCCAGGTGGCTTCTTTACAAGGGAAGAGAAGAGGAGGCCCGAAAGACCCTGGCGATTATCAATCCGAATATGGACGTGGACGAGTTGGCACGGCAGCTAAAGGTCGATTCGAATTCTTCAATAAAGAAAGAAACCATTTTCAGCTCGAAGTACAGGCTACCTTTACTACTCGTCTTCTTGTTCGCTACCTTCAATCAGTTTTCAGGTATCAATGCGTTTCTGTATTATTCACCGAGGATATTCGGTCTTGCCGGTCTTGAAGAAAGTGCCGCTTTGCTCGGCGGGGTTGGCGTAGGAACCGTAAATCTGTTGTTTACGCTCTTGGGTATGTACCTCATTGATCGATTGGGACGAAAGCAACTCATGTACTTTGGTTCTGTAGGATATATCGTGTCGCTGGCCTTGGTTGCGATGGCATTTTACTTCGAATGGCAGGGAATGGCCGTGCCCATATTCCTCTTTGTGTTTATTGCGTCGCACGCTATAGGACAGGGGGCTGTGATTTGGGTGTTCATTTCAGAAATATTTCCCAATCATCTCAGGGCTTCGGGTGCAGCTATGGGAAGTACCACACATTGGGTCTGGGCGGCCTTCATACCCGCAATGGTTCCGTTGACGATTACCGCCATAGGAGCTGCCAATGTGTTCCTCATCTTTGCCATTTGTATGGTGCTGCAACTGTTGTTTGTGGCATTCATGATGCCGGAGACCAAGGGAGTTCCCCTCGAGGAATTGAGTAAAAAACTTATAAAAGATGAAACAAAATCATAAATGGCTCTATTATTTTGTTTGGCTAATAGCAATTATGACTATGATCACGGGTTGTAAAGAACAGAAGGAAGAAAAGGTACAGGATGTACAGTTATCTGAGGAAGAGTTGTACAGACCTAATTTTCACTTCACACCGGCAGCGAGTTGGATGAATGATCCCAACGGTATGTTTTACCTTGACGGAACGTATCATCTGTTCTTTCAATACTATCCTGATGACAACGTTTGGGGCCCTATGCATTGGGGTCATGCAACGAGTGAGGACATGATCGATTGGGAGGAGCAGCCTATTGCCCTGTATCCGGACAGCCTGGGATATATTTTTTCGGGAGGAGCTGTGGTAGATGTTGAAAATACTTCGGGATTGGGTTCTGAAGATCAGCCTCCCGTCATTGCAATGTTCACTTACCACGATCCGGAAGGAGAGAAATCAGACGCTATCGATTTTCAATATCAGGGAATTGCCTACTCGCTGGATCAGGGAGCTACCTGGACCAAGTATGACGACAACCCGGTGATCCCGAATCCGGGTATCCGGGATTTTCGGGATCCTAAAGTTATTTGGGATGCCGAAAGGTCACAATGGGTCATGGTGCTGGCCGCTCAGGATAAGGCAATGTTCTACGGTTCTTCCAACATGAAGGAATGGGAACTATTATCGGAATTCGGTAAGGATGTCGGTGCCCATGGAGGAGTTTGGGAATGCCCTGACTTCTTTCCAATGCAGGTGGATGGTTCGCAAGAGACCCGGTGGGTTTTACTACAGAGTCTTAATCCGGGTAGTGCGAACGGCGGATCAGGAACTCAGTATTTTGTAGGTGATTTCGACGGAAAGTCGTTTACACTAGACCCTGAGTTTGTTACACAGTTAGAAACAGAGGGACCCCAATGGCTTGACTTTGGACGGGATAATTATGCTGGAGTCACCTGGTCCAATATTCCGGTGCAGGATGGCCGAAAACTGTTCATCGGATGGATGTCCAACTGGGACTATGCCCAGGTTGTACCCACAGAGACCTGGCGCAGTGCGATGACACTTCCGCGGGAATTAAAGCTCAAACGCATAGGTGATGCCTATAAGATATTCTCTCAAGTTGCTACTGAAATCGAGAACTATATTCGTGTGGTAAAAGAGACAGCCTCCATTGTGTTGGATAATGCTTCCCCGGAGGTAATTACTACTTCAGAAGAAGTAGACATGGCGCGATTGGCAATTCGCTTTGAATTACCGGCCATGGAGTCGGGAATTGTAAGCTGGGAGCTTAAGAACTCTGAAGGTGAGAAATTACGCATGGGGTATAATGCCGATGAATCGCATTTCTTTGTCGACCGGTCCGAATCCGGGAAGGTCGGATTTTCAGAAAAATTTGCTGCGAAATCTTCAATAGCATCTTATGTCAATCCCGGAGGTTCGACAGTTGAGCTTTATCTCGATAAGACGTCCGTGGAGCTTTTTGTAAACGGAGGAGCAGTAGTGATGACCGAAATATTCTTTCCTTCGAAACCATACAGTGAACTAAGTATGAATTCCAATGTTGCTGTGACTATTGAAAATGTATTGGTAAGTGAAATAAAAACACCCTGATGTCATCTTTTGTATGTTTTGGAGAAGTCCTTTGGGATGCATTTCCGGAGGGTGAGCGCATAGGTGGAGCACCTTTGAATGTTGCACTGCGTTTGACCTCTTTTGGCAACGATGTTCAAATTATTAGTGCCATTGGTCATGATGCCAGGGGAGAAGGGATTTTGAACTACCTGTCCGATGCAGGTCTTTCCCTTGATGGAATTCAGAAGAATGATCGGTTGGAAACGGGAGTGGTCCAGGTGTCTTTGGATTCAGAAGGTGTGGCAACCTATACAATTAAGCATCCCGTGGCGTGGGACTCGATTGAGGATACGGATGAGGCTTTAAAACTATCCGGGGCTTCCGGGGTATTTGTTTATGGCAGTCTGGCCGCCAGAAGTGAAACTACATACACCACATTAAAAGCATGTCTTAAGAAAGCCGGATATAAGGTGTT
>CAZTLE010000032.1:0-26982 GCA_964614415.1 uncultured Aureitalea sp.
GCTTCGTGACACAGGTCCTATTCCTTTTCTACGGCCATTGCAGTTGGAAAGAAAAAAACTTGTGCTGAACTTGCCGAAGTATCTGGAAAGGAAGCGTTAGTTATCCTTTGCTTTTCCCAAGCAAAGTTACCCTTCGATAAACTCAGGGAGGGTGTGACAAAAGAACAAATCGCAGCAGTCCTAATCAACAATCAGGCTTTCATCAATATCTATGGCCTCGATCTCTATTTCTTCTGCCATTTCTTCTTCGTAATACCTTCCGGCCAAAGCACCAATCCAATAGGGAGCAGAATTCTCTTTGCCCCTGGAGTTATTGTCTCCATGACCAAAATTGGTCTTACCATTATCGTTATGGTCGGCCACATGAACACATTCATGTACAATGGTGTTCATAATATCTTCCGGATCCCTCCATAGTTTTCGGGTATTATAGAACAACGTGTTCTTATATTTTTTGCTCACATAAGCGTTTGCTTTAGACCATCTCCACTTTGATTTATACGTCTTGATCATGATCGTAGATTGATCCGCTTTTAATATCTCTGCAATTTGCTTGGGTGTGTAACCATTATCGAGATGGGTAAATTCCGGGTGATTGGAAATTTCATCATAAAAGGCATCCAACGTTAGGAGGTCATTGATGAACTCTACACATTCAATTAATTTTTCGTTCTTTCCGTTATACTGTACTTGCATTATTCTGTATGTTTTAAATGGTGGCCAGTCGCACTTTAGTTTTTCGAAGGATCATTTCTTTAAATAGCTTTGCTATACCCACAAGTATTTTTACCCAGCCTATGGGTCCAGTGGCTACGCGTATTCCCCATTTAATCACAATGCGCACAAAGTTTAACGCAGGATATATTGCGGATGCCTTTTGTTTTAGGGTAGCCGAGTGCTCCCGGAGATCTTCGGGACTGGGTGTCGCATGAATTTTGGTAATTCCATCGAAATCAAAGTCGTAATCGGTGGTTACAGCTGTTCCGGTCTTGATTTCACGCTTACTGAATAAAAACTGCATTCCATCACGAAAATGCTGAAATGCCTCCTTGATTTCGTTGTAAATTATTTGAATAGATTTTTTAATCAGCCTGAAAAGTTTCCCAATTAGCTTCATGAGTTTGGAAAACGCATTGCTAACAAACTTAAACAGCCTGGAAAAGAATCTCATAATACCCCTTTTCGCTTTGTATTGCCTTACCTTTCTTTTTTTGTCTTTAATGATAAGATCAGACTCCTTACGCAGATCAACCTCGAGGGTTTCTCTTAGTTTCCGGCTCTCGGTTTCTACAGCCTTTTTCTCTTTTCGTTTTTTGAATTTCACATGGGTTTTGTCCTCCAGCACAAAATCGAAAATTTGAGATACTGAAGAATGATCGGTATGAATTTCTGATGTTTCAACAGGTATAAAATGTTTGGTCAACAGATGCCTGATACTTACAATGCACTGATTGTTGCCCAGATTGTAAAGAATACGTCCCAGCTCATCTTTAGTTAAGACCTCTCCCTGGACAATGGTCTTTAAATACTCTACCAATGCTGTTGTTGACAACGGACCAAAATCATGATCCAGTCGCCCCTGGTAAAGTCCCGTAGTCCAAAGCTTTACCTGGAGCACACGTCTCATAAATTCATTGGGAACGCTATCCATATACGTATCCACCTGAGCTGTTACTTTACTACGATCACTATGAGTTGCAAGATCATTAACCAAACGTTGACCACTCTTAGCGGTTATGGCATTAGTAAAAAGTTTTTTCCGCTTAATGTCAGACCCCAACCTACGAATCACCTTTCGTCCTTCTTTTGATGTGAGTTCGATAAAAATGCAATAGCCGTAAATGTGCTTTGACAGTACCGGAGATTTTAAACAAAATGACGATAGTGCTTGCTGATCTGCCAGTAGATTACCTAGTGCTAGCCAGCCTTTTTTGAATCCGATCTCGGTAGCAGAGGCCTCCAACTTCTCAATCACATTGGAAGTGATCCTGTGATTGGGCATTATGGCTTTATTTATATCATAAACGCGATATCTGTATATGATAACCCTGGAAAGCAGGGAGCACTCCCCTAACCCTACTTCGTGAATTAGCAGTTCGTTGTCCAGGCCAACAATCTCCTTTAGAACAAACGTCTCTCTTCTGGTAAGCGAACTAGCCATGAGGGGCTCCGGTTCAATGGCTTCGGAAGCTACCCTGATAACATTCAGATTACTGGCTTCAGGTAGTTCTAAAGCATCCTGATATTCTGAACGAAATCGCGTTATGGCCCTGGCTAATTCTGCATCATCTACATTGTCGTCATCGAAAGCCTTTAAGGGCAAATACTTCAAGTCTGACAAAAGCTGAATTAATTCAATCCGATCGAGCTTATCAAAGGCTTGGTGAAACTCATCTCTTATTTGAGCATTCTCTAATATGTCAAAGGCTTCCACTAGCTACCTTCGTTTTTTAAATCGTACAAATTCCTTTTTCAGAAGCATCAACCCGTTGAACATCTTGATCGCCAAAGACAAATGCTTCTCACTTCCTTCCACCGGGCCATTTTTGGTAATGCGATACGAATCTACCGGTTCAACAGAAGCATCGGATACTTCTTTATTGAACCAGTTCAGCATTTTATTAATTTGAGACGGAGGTTGGGATTTTGTCGGAAATCGATATATGCGAATGTGTGGCATTAACCTAATTGACTTTAAGAACTTTCAGAACAAAATCGAAAAAGTCCTTTCTTGACTTTTGAGCCCCTTCTACCATACCGTTATGAGCATCCAACAAGTACTTTTTGTCTTCCCCAAGGTCTGAGTTGGTATAATTCATGGCATCGCCGTCCACTTCGAATCTTGAATAGCCCACAAGAGTTGAAGTCGTCAACTTGGATTTTATGGTGTCAAATACGGCATTGGGGTTCTTTGCATCTTTTAATTCGATCTGCGGCCCAGTGAAGGACGCAACCTCCAGGGTTGAAAGATCCTGAATAACTGCTACAACATCGTCTTTTAGTTTCTTTAGTTTTTCTGCACTCATGGTTTATTGATTATGTTAAACATTCTATTATAAATCTGGTAATCCCGGTTCTGGCCTCTATCGAGGCCGAAAAGGCATCGTTAAAAAGAGAGATATACTCTTCGTCAATCGGATCTTCGCTTACGAAAGTCAAACTATCTCCTTCTATTTGCTGAAATCGATATACACATCCATCATCTTCCTCTATGATCATGGCATGCTCGACGGTAGTGATATCGACCAGGGCATTTTCAAGTTTCTCTTTCAGTTCTCCGAAAAACGACATTCAAATAATTTTTATAAGGTCTATGGCATCCATATCTACTAATACATTCTTCATTGAAAGCTATCTATTTCATAGTTCAAACAAAGAGGATACAGGTTGTAAAAACATAAAGGGGGAGCGTCTATTACCGATCATGTAATGCCAACGACAATTTAATATCTTTTCTTCATAAAAAAAAGCTACTTAAAAATTATCGCTAAAAATCATGAACCACTATGCCGTCTAGAGCAATGGTGTTTAAGAACAAGAAGTGTATAGGAAGGAAAAGCCAGGAAGTCTCTCACAGTTAAATTGCCTCGTTGTTGGTTTTTAATCTGCGAAGCGGCAATGATTCAGGTAATATGTTAATTAAGAAGACTTTAAGAAAGAAAATCGTAATTTGAGTAGTGAGTATTCAGTACTGAGTGTTAACCATTAACCATTGTCTATAGACTACCAACTACCGACTAATGACTAATGACTATTTAAGATGCCCTATTCTCTCAAAATATCGTCTTTCCTTCTGACCTTTGTGGCCTTATGCGCTCAAAGTTGTGTTCACAACACCCATACGTCCAAAATGGAAGACTTCGTGCCTGCGACCGACTTACAAACCACGGTTGTCAATCCGGATGAAGGCGTGTTCGAGAAATGCTCCTTGACGACTCGCGGTGTTCTCATTACCCATTGCGGCAGCTGTCACCAAAGTTCTTTGGAGACCCATAAGCCGGGCGCCATAGCCATTTTTGACCTGGATAAAGGAGCAAATTGGCATACTTCCCTGCATTCGGAGCACCTGGAAGGCATTTCCAATCGTATTCTAAACAAAAGCTCCATTACAGAAGAGCAAAAAGAAGACATCACCCGGTTTTTAGAGATCAAGGAAGAACTACTGAAAAAATAACCCCAGCCATGGCCGGGGTCATTTCATATTTTACTGTTCGTTTTTGATTTAGATGTGAGGATGAGTTAATTGTTAGCAAAAGCAGGCACAACCGTTTCAAAAATAGGTTTCATGATTTTGTCATCCTCCCGGTCGTAACCTGAGATGACAATGGTGAGATCAAGCTCTTCTACCACGATAACACGCTGTCCGCCACCTCCCCAGGCCAGTGTCATATCATAGCTTTTGTCACCCACCTGCACCGGGGTATAGTACCAAAAGTATCCATACAGATAGTTCTTAGGCATCCAGTCTATGGCAGGTCGTACAATGCCACTGGTAGCCTTTTCCAGGTAGGCTGCAGAGATGAATTGTTTTCCATCCAGCTTACCCTTATTTTGTACCAAATGCCCCAGTTTCAGCATGTCGCGAGATCGCATCTTAACAAGCCATCCTGCTTGCGGCAACCCATTGGCATGTTTTTCCCATTCATAATCGGAAATACCCAGGGGATCGAGTAGTTCACTTTTAATGAATTCTTCAGCTGATCCCGGCACCACGGCATCAAGCACTGTCATCACCAACATGGGATTGAAGTTTCCGTACAAATAGGTTTGAGACTTCGCGGTTATGGGTTCACTCTGCTCAAGAAGGGTCTGCACCAGCCCCTGCCCTTTTAATAGCGTTGTATCATTCTCAAATTTCTTCCATGCTTCCCTGTCGATCGTTAATCCGCCTTGCATGGTCAATGCCTTATGAAGGGTGATTTTTTCATATCCTTTGGTAAATTTCTTAGGGTCTAAATCTTTCAAGAAACCAGTTAAAGGTTTGTCGAGGTCGTCCATACTTAAATACCCCATTTCAATAGCTCTTCCCAATACCAAACTGGTATATCCTTTTACCGCCGAGGCTTGTCCGTGCGGTACATTGACACGTCCCTTGTTGTAATAGGATTCATAGACCAATTTGTTCTTATGTGAAATCAGCAGTGCATCGTAATTACCGTACGTACCCTTAAAAATTTCTTTAGAAACTTTGAGAATGGCGTCCTGGTCTTTGCTGCTTACCGATAAAGTATCAACGGATATTCCATCTTCTCTATCCTCGGGAGTCTGACTGATATAAGGGGTATTGAGTCGTGGCGTTGACCAGAATGAGGTCTCATTACTATCGGTTGAAATATGACTCAATATAGACGACAACCAGGAGACGCTGCGAACCGCAGTCATAGGAAAAGCCGTTCCATGGGTGCCATCAATCACTTCTTTCACTACGGACAAACCGACGTCTCGTCTATCTTTTAATAAGGTAACAAACGCCTCGATAGGTTCAGTGACCCTGTCCTCTTCTAAGGAACCATAGGCAATAAAAACATTAGCATTTAGACTCGAGTTTCTATTTGAAGACTCATAAGGCCCAAATTGATTATTGAGTTCTGTTAAGTGCTCGATTTCCCCTCTAACCGTTGGACTACCTATAATGTAGTTGTTAAAGGTATCAGGTTGGGTCATTAGTATATAGGCGCCAAATTCCCCGCTGAGCGAGTACCCAAAATAAGTGCGACTGTTTGGGTCTGTACGGTACGTTTTATCAACATAGGTAATAACATCATTCCGAATAAAGTCCAAATGTGTTTTGGCGTGGCCTAACTGATATCTTTTTTGAATCTCCGGATTGCTATGTGGGCTCATCGAATAATCACGAAATCGACTCACATGGGCTCCTCTTTCATCTATAAGAGCTTGATCGATATCCAACTGCCAGGAAATTCCAACAAGAATAACATCTTCTAAGATAAATTCTGTAGCCCCAGATAGCATTTCGAGATGCCACATGGCATCCGTATAATAAAGGACAGGATACTTTTTATTCGGATTCTCAGCATAGTCTTCCGGCAACTCTATATACAGTTCATAGTTCCTTTCCGTTTGTGTGTCTTCTATGGGAACTACCCGGATCTGAGGCGATTCAAAAGCAGATCCTACTACGGTTGATGCGATTTCTTTTACACTGTTCTTCTGTGCAAAACCAACATTCAGTATAGCTAGAAAAATGATTGTTAATAATATTCCTGTTCTGTCTTTCATTGTTTTGTTATTTATAACTGCACGATAAAAGTATTGCTTATACCCTATCGGATATCGTAAACAGGACAAGCATGGCATTTAAATGATGAACTCATTTCATCATTGATACAGGCCTTTTGTAAGAAATTGTGAAAGTTTGGATTGCTACAATGTATTTTTGTTGTTTAATCAAAGGAATTCATGACACAAAAGTCCTTGAAGCATATCATACTCCTCAACCTGGGTGCATTTGTATTGGTGCTACTGCTTGAGCTCATGAGTAATTGGATTATTAAGGATAAATTAGGTTCCGATTATGCACTATTCATGCACAGTTTGAATTATACTGTGCACATTATGGGAATCATCTGGATCAATCATTTTATTCTCATTCCATTTGTCCTGGACAAAAAGCGCTATTTGCCATTCACAATACTCCTTGTCGCTACCATCCTTGCTGCCATATCTACCAAAATAAACTTCGAATACAGTTGGACCGCGATTTCTAAGTTTTTCTTCTTCTTTTTATATACCACCGGAACCGGAATGGCTGCTTTCTTTTTGCGAAGAAACATGCGTATTCAACGAGAAAACAGTGAAAAAGAGAAATTGCAAAAAGAGATGGAGCTCAACTATCTAAAGGAGCAGGTGAATCCTCATTTTCTTTTCAATTCTCTGAACAGTATTTATTCGCTATCAAGAAAGCAATCGCCCGAAACACCGGATGTTGTCATGCAACTCTCCGAATTAATGCGATATCAATTGGAGAGTTCCAAAAAAGACATGGTTTTAGTACAGGAGGAACTTGAATTCATAGAAAACTATGTACTGCTTGAAGAAAAAAGGCTAAGCCAGCGCTGCCAGGTAGAATTTACCATAGAAGGTGATGTGTCGGGCCTAAAGATCGCTCCGATGCTGCTCATTCCATTTGTTGAAAACGCCCTTAAACACGGCGCCCAAAGCACAAATGAGCCGAGTACCATTGATATTTCTGCCACCATCCGGGACACTACGCTTCATTTTTCTGTGGTCAACTCAAAGCCTTCCAGGATATCTGAATTAAAAAGTAGTGGCCTCGGACTCTCGAATGTGAAAAGACGTTTAAACCTCTTATATCCGGGCACGCACTCCCTGAAAATTGACGATACGAAAAAAACGTATCGCGTAACTTTAGCTGTAGATTTAACCTCCGGAATCCTCAAAGAATAGTGGATGATTAAGATTGGCATCATAGACGATGAAATACTGGCGCGTGAAGTGCTGGAAGAGTATTGCTCGAAAATTGACAACTTCGAATTGGTAATAAGCACGGGGAATCCGCTTGAGTTTGTCAATTTCGTGCAACAACACAAAGTGGATCTTATCTTTTTGGATATTGAAATGCCGGAACTGAATGGCATGGAGATTTTGCGTTCCATGATCAATCCTCCCAGGGTAATATTAACGACAGCCTATTCCGAATATGCTTTGGAAAGCTATAACTATGATGTGGTGGATTATTTACTGAAGCCCATCAAAATTGAACGCTTCCTGAAAGCCATAAACAAGGTGGTAGCCTCCAGGATCGCTGAGCCTGAAAAGAGCAGTGGAATTGAAGAACTTCAGATAAAGCACGACGGTCTCCCGGTGAATATCCCCTTGTCTTCCATACTATACATTCAGAGTTTTGGAAACTATTTGAAAATATTCACCGATTCACGGATGTACCTAATCACTGAAACATTGGCCAATATTACCACGCTCCTGCCTGAAAACTTCCAGCGCACCCATAAATCGTACATTGCCAATCTGGAAAGAGTTTCGAAGGCCACCCGGACCAATCTCCGGATTGAAAATAATGAAGTCCCAGTGAGTGCTACGTATAAGGTGGTTGTTTCTGAAAAACTGAAAGGTTTGGCGAAGCGATAACGTTGATGTGAAGACGCTGACATACACTTCCCCTTCCCTCCTGCCTTGCTATACAGGCTAATAAACGATAAATCATATTGCGCAAAGAGGTGCTGCCAGACAGCTTTTTCCGGGCCAGGTAAATCTCTTAAGCATTCCCTTTCATCTTCTGTTTCAGATGATCCGAAAGACGTAATGACAAGGCGACCAGGGTAAGTGTTGGATTCGGGGCTCCGGAAGTTGAAAAACAACCGGCACCGGCGACATACAGGTTTTGAATGCCATGTACCTTACAATTGGCATCAACCACCCCATTCCTGGGGTCATCACTCATGCGTGTGGTACCCATGTGGTGCCAGCCTCCATTGGTGCCTTCCGGCCAGGTAATGTTATCATTTTCATCCTGCAAAAACTCTTTGAGCCTAATACGTCCCAAACCTGCCAGACCCATTTGCTGCCCGATGATGTTATATATGGTACGTATACTTCTCTTATCCAGTTCGGTGAGTTGCCAATGAAGATTCACTCTGGGCATGCCCAGAGCGTCCTTTTCCCCGCCCAGGGTCACACGTGAATCCGGGTTAGGTGCCTGCTCTATACGGGTTTGAAATTCAAAGCTGTTGGTCATTTGCAACCTGTCGAACATCTCAATCAGCCTTTCGAATTTTTCCTCTTCCGTCTGTGGCTCCTCTGCTGTCTCATCATCACCGGTTAGTTCGGCATTCGCTTCCATAGCCGCTTCGGTCCAGTTTCTAATGAGATTGTCCATCGACTTTCTGGGATCGTCATTTTGCCAGATGTCCATTCTCGCTTGTTGATTTTTTGCGATGCTCAAGGGAACCAATCCACCCGTACCGTTCAAAATTTTATGCGCTCTCTGAGCCTGTTCGGAAATGGCCAGTTCGGCATAGATACCACAATCACCGCTATAGGAATACAACTTGGCCGGAAACGGTTTGTACAACCATAATTCAGCTGACTGGATCTCAAGGTGCTCCATAAAATAGCGCCCCACATTATCATGATCATTACCTATTCCGTTTTTAGCCTGGGTATTGGAAGCCAGTAACATTCGCGCATTCTGAATAGATCCTCCTGCCAAAATAAAGTGCCTGGCACGAACGGTATGGGTTTTTCCGGCAAGATTCTTAACGGTTACTTCGCGAATATCGGTTACTTCTTCATTAGCTACGATATCAGTGAGTGTAGCATAGGTATAAAGGTGAATGTTCCTGGCTTTCTTTATGGTATCAGCATAGGTCGGTCCAAACCTCAGGGCGTTGATATGCCATAATTTGCTCCACACCACTTCGTCATTGAGCTCGAATTGCTTAAGATCGGGAATCTGCTCCTGCCAGTACGCAAGATCATAGTTGTAGGGTCCTAATTTAATCGCTTCATGCGCTTTGGCGTAGTAGGTATCGAGGTCTTCCCGGGTAATTGGCCACCCACTATGCGGCACCCAATCCCGTTTCTGAAAATCGATCGCATCCATGGGAGAACACATACCTGCCCAATGCCCGGTAGTACCTCCGAAAAAAGCAAGACGACTCGCTCTCAAGGGGTAATATCGTTGTCCGGAAGTAGTCCCGTGAATCAAATCCTGAACATCGTTATCATATTCAAATCCGCCACTTTCAAGAAGAATGATTTTGTATGGAGTATCGATCCAATCGAGGGCGATACTAAGACCTGCGGCCCCGGCTCCAACAATACATACATCACCGTCTATGATCGAATTGTTTGGAAGGTTTCTGGCATCTGTAAACATAATTAGCTAAGATTAGTGAGCGCGGAAAGCGCACATTGACGCGCTTCAAACCGGGAAAGCACCCACCCGTCGATCATCATCGTATTTCCTGTTTCAAAGTCAGTCTTAATTTGGTTAGTAATAGCCTCGGGTAGTCCGGTTTCGGTATTCGAAATGTCCTTCATTAACCCATCAACCAACGACCGAATGTTGTTTTCATCGGCTGCGTTTTTAAGATACGAATTCCCAATCCCGGTGACCTGTTCGACATTCAACAGTCCGGACAACGAATTCGGTTGAGCCAAAACAGCTTCATAATCAACATCACCTTGATTCATACATGCCCATGGTATGGCAGTTGCCAATAATCCTGTTGTGCCGATTGCAACAAATCTTCTTCGCTTCATATATTCCAGTTTAAAAACAGCTAATAACCAAACTCTTTTCCCGTAGTAGATGGAAAATCAAAATATGCCCCAACAATTTGGATATTAAAAAGTTACCCCGTAACCAAGGTAACAAATTTCGACAAGAAATGAGATAACAAACCATCGTTTTGAGCCTGCAACTACAATCCTATATCCCGGAAGTGTCTTATATTTAAAGCCGAATCAAACACAGCACGTAATACGTTTCACTCTATGAAAGCAGCCCTTTTATTTTTAATTCAGGTTTTTCTTATCCTTCCGTCTTTTGCACAGGAAACAGAACCAAAATCAAGCGATAATTCTTTTCAAACCACCCGAGCTGGGTTTGGTGAAATGTCCGGATTTAATATGGGCCCCGGATTCATAAATCCACGAGTACGAACGGAGGGATCTGCCTATTATTTTGACAATTGGGATACACAGGCCGTTGTGTATCTAAAAGAACAAGGTCGATATAAGGTCGAACAAGTGAATATTAATTTGATGGACAACAAATTGGAGGCCCTGTACGACGAGAACAATGTAGTGGTGCTCGAAACGGAAAAGGTGCTACAGGTAATAGTCAACGACAAGATTTTTAGAGCGCTTACCGTTGATAAAAAACCCCAATTACTGGAGCTGTTTTATAATGAAAAAGTGTCCGTTTATAAACACTACAGCATACGATACAGAAAGAGCGATCCAAATCCCATGATCAACAGAAAAACGAACAAATACACGCGGAGCGAAACCTATTACCTACACCGGGACGGTCAACTTATCAAGATAAAATTGACCAACAAGTCATTTGCGAAACTCTTTGCGACAGGCGATCATAGTGAAGAAGCGATCGTGGACTTTATCAAAGAAAATGATCTATCATTAAAAAAAGACGGCGATCTCCGTCAGGTATTAAATTTTATCAGCAAATAGTCTCTGCGGAACATGCGCCCGGCATGTCAGGCTTTCATTGTGGCTTTGGAATTCACTACTAGTTTTAACCAAACGCTAAGAGAAAACACAGGTCATAATCCCTAGCTTTGGGTTATGAAAAAGTATCCCTTGCTATGCCTGGCTATTGTAATGATGCAAACGGCCTGCAGTCAAAAGAAAAGTGCCGCTACTGCGTTGTACAAGGACGTTACCGAAACACATCTGCCTTATAAAGATCTACAGCAACTCTCTATGGACGCAGGAATAGCCGATCTCGACGCCGACGGCGACTTTGACATCCTGATAGCCAACGAGCATCGTCCCAATATTCTGTTGATCAACGATGGCAATGGTAAATTCTCCAACGAAAGTGCCACACGCATCCCGCAAGTACCTCATGACAGTGAAGATATTGGCATAGCCGACTTCGATGGTGACAGTGATCTGGATATTATTGTGGTGAGTGAAGACGATCAAACCAACGAACTGTACCTGAACAAAGGTGACGGCACCTTCGAAAATGCCGGGGATCGCATTCCGGTAACCGGTACCTCAAATTCGGTGGTTGTGTTTGATTTCAATGGTGATGGGGCTGAAGACGTCATGATTGGAAACAATGGTCAGAATAACATACTCATCAATGACGGAAAAGGGTTTTTCAAAGATGAAACCGAAACCCGATTGGGCCTGTTTACAGACGTTACCCAGGATATTACCCTGGCCGATATCGATAATGACGGCGACGTGGATGTCCTTTTAGGGAACGAAGATGCCAACCGGATTCTGATTAACAATGGAAAGGGGTTTTTCGAGGATCAGTCAGCCGACCGGCTCCCCTATCGCTCTGAGCTGGAAGAAACCCGGGAAGTAGTGGTAGCCGATATCGATAGCGATGGCGATATGGACATCTTATATGGTAATGTACAGGCCTTTGTGGCAAATGCTTCACGACAAAACCGATTGCTTCGCAATGACGGCAAAGGCTTCTTTACGGATATCACCGGCACGCACCTACCCGGGGACAACAACCGCTGCTTTGGAGTGGCCTTTTTGGATTTAGACCGTGACGGGGATGCCGATATCATTACCGGAAACACCAATGGTGCCCGGTTTGCAGGTGATAGCCCGTTCAGCGTATATCTGAATGACGGCAAGGGATTGTATCAGGAATCTACTGAAGTGCTCCCCGAAAACATTAAAGGACGAGGATTTGATATCGACTTTGAGGACTTTAACGGGGACGGCATAAAAGACCTGTTCTTAAGCAATCGGGGATCACAGGATTTTCTGCTTTTCGGAACCGGGAATTGAATACACACTCCCCTACCGAATAGTTTTAAGGAATTCTGATTTCCGAAGACTAACCGCATTAATTAATACCTTTAACCTTCCAAATACTAATCTGAAATACCACTATCATGCGCCGTACCAGTAATCTCATTCTATTAGCTGTATGCCTCTTTGTTCTTAATTCCTGCAAGCAGAAAGAGCCTACTACAACTGAAGAAGCAACCCCTGTCGATACTACAAATGCCGATCTAAAAGAAGCCTTGACTTTCTATGCTTCGTTTGATCAAGGCGTTGATGCTGATTTTGCCCTGGGTGATGCCCGTATGTACACGGTACCAAACAGACAAGCCCGAGATTCGGCTCAGGTAGGATTGCATAAACCGGATATAACACGACAAGAAGGAAAAGGGCGATACGGTGCCGGACTCGTATTTACGGAGCGCAGCCCAGGTTATATCTATTATCCCAGTGAAAAGAACATCGAGTACAGTACAGACGACTGGAGCGGGGCCATTTCTTTTTGGTTGCGCCTGGACCCGGAAACCGACCTGGAACCCGGCTATTGTGATCCCATTCAAATCACCGATGTGAGTTACAACGATGCTGCTATTTGGGTAGATTTCACCAAAGAAAACCCAAGGGACTTCAGATTGGGTGTTATTGGAGACCGGGATGTTTGGAACCCAAATCCCGAAGGCCCGGACAATGAGAACCCGATTTTTATCGAGCGTCTTCCAGCGGTAAAGAATCCACCTTTCGGAAGTGATGTATGGACCCACGTTTTGATTAATTTCTCCCGTTTAAATACGGAGAACGGACAGGCCTCACTTTACATGAATGGTGTGCACCAGGGAGCCCGTAACAATATAGATACTCCTTTTACCTGGGATTTGGCACAATCCAATATCTATCTGGGTCTTGGGTATATTGGACTTATGGATGAATTGTCCATTTTCAACAGAAGATTAACCAACAAAGAAGTTAGTACGCTGTATCAACTCGAGAAGGGCGTACAGACTCTGTTGGATTAAATCTTTTGGAATACAGGTATTGATGCCATTAAAATGAAGTGACAAACCATATAAAATCTATAACCAATTGAAAAAGAGTCCGCCTGAATAGAGGTATTCAGGCGGACTCTTTCTCTAAGGATCGACAGTTCTCTGTGCAGAACCTTATTCTCCTTTGGCGCTAATCTTCATTCTCAGACCCACGTCCCGGAGTATAGGGTGCACCAGAATCGATTAATTTTTGTTCCAGGACTCTTAGGTCGTTGTTAAAAATACGCTCCATATTTGCTTTTATAGCGGTCACTTCATCCTTCGCTATGGCATAACTGTCGCGGTGGGTTTTAGTTGGCGTTGCTGTGGAATATTTCTGTTCCCAACCAATAGACCCTAAACGACTGGCGGGAGAGGGTGGCTGATCCATATCCAAGCGACGTTTCACAGAGTCGCCATACATCGCTAATTGCACTTCGCTCAACTGATCTTCGATGGCTTTGACATCTGCCGCCAGACTACCCAACGGTTGTTCCGAACGTTTTATGGCAGCTTTAATATGTCTCAGCTTATTTCTGGATTCCGACATCAATCGCTGCGCAATTCCCATATCCGCCTGCAGTTTGGCCAGTGCTTTTTGGAAGGCGACCTTTTCCGCACGGTTTTCAGCAGGCATTTCTACATTTTCCAGTGCTTTCACTTCAAAACTTACAGGTGCGGCAAGCCCGGTTAGCGCTCCGTCCTTTAATAAGCTCATCTCTACGGTGTAAACGCCCGGTGCTACCAAGGTCCCTTCATCCCGCCCACTAAACGGATTGTAGAATGAAGGTTTATTCAAATTGATTGGGTTTTGAAGCGTATACCTCAAATTCCAATGGAAACGCTGTACTCCTTTTTTTGCCGGTTTGAACTCTTTCTTCACAACCTTGCCATTTACATCTTTAATGGTAAACACTAGCTCCGGTTTACCTTCTTCACTCTCTGCTTTTAGGGCTTCATAGCTGGGATAAGGTGTATCTTCCCCGGATTTTATGCGTTCCTTTTCTTCCTTCTGGCGCTTATCTTTCAAAGATTTGTAATCCGAATTGTAGTAATAGGTAATTACAGCCTCCGGACCAAGGTTCGGTGCGGTGTAAAAGTTATCTCCCTGAAACGATTTGCCAGGCAATCCCAAAGGACTGCTTTGCTCCCACATTAAGGCCGTTCTTACGGGATAAATTCGGGCTTCGTATGAAGGTTCGGAATTTTCAACATCCCGTAAAGCCGAATAGTCGTCCATAACGTAAAAACCACGACCAAAGGTACCCAATACCAAATCGTTCTCACGCTCCTGAATGGCTATGTCCCTGACTGCTATCGTGGGTAGCCCATTCTTTAATTGTTTCCAATGCAGACCCTGATCGGGTGAAAAGAACACCCCAAATTCTGATCCCGCAAAAAGTAAATTACGATCTACATGATCCTCTTCAATGGCATACACACTCCCCCGTTCCGGAAGGTTCGATTGTATGGCGGTCCAACTTGCTCCTTTGTTATTAGACTTAAATACATACGGTTTGAAGTCTCCGTACTTATGATGGTTAAAGGCCACGTAAATGACATTCTCGTCGTGCCTGGATAAGTACACGCTATTGACATAGGATTGTCTCGGTGCTCCCGCAATATTGGATATTTTCTTCCAGGTCTGCCCTCCATCTTCGGAAATATGAACGAGGCCATCATCGGTTCCGGCCGCTAATAAATTTCTGTTCAAGGGTGATTCTGAAAACGCAACTATACTTCCGTAAAGCGAAGTAGAACCGTTCTTCGACACGGCATCAATACTCACCACCCTATCATACACTTTTAAGCTGTTTCGATCGATTTGTTGTGAAAGGTCATCACTTATAACATCCCAGCTGTTCCCATAATCATTCGATCTAAAGACTTTGTTTGCTGAAAAATACAATCGTCCGGGTACATGTCTGCTCACCACCAAAGGTGCATCCCAGTTGAAGCGGTAAGCGTTCTCGCCTCTTCTTGCCTTGGGCTTGATTCCGACTGTTTCCCCACTCTTTTTGTCAAAACGCACCAAT
This sequence comes from uncultured Aureitalea sp., assembly GCA_964614415.1. Lineage (GTDB taxonomy): Bacteria > Bacteroidota > Bacteroidia > Flavobacteriales > Flavobacteriaceae > CAZTLE01. The sequence goes on from CAZTLE010000032.1 coordinate 15,563, forward strand.
CCACCATACTGTGATTGGGCATAAACTATATTCGGATTATTGGGATCTATTTGAGACTCAAAACCATCACCCCCATTGGTAATATACCATTCGGAATTTCGAATGCCGTGATTGGTTAATACCCGGGAAGGCCCTCCCATACTGAAATTGTCCTGGGTACCGCCATAAATATTATAGAACGGATAGTCATTGTCTACGGCAACTTTATAAAATTGAGTAACCGGCAGGTTCTTCTTAAAATCCCAGGTTTTTGCCGCATCAAATGTCTCATAGATTCCCCCATCACATCCAACTACCCAGTGTTTATTATTATGTGGATTAATCCACATGCAGTGATTATCCACGTGCTTGGTGTCCTCGCCAACAAATTTGAACGTTTTACCTCCGTCATGGGTCACGGACATCCAGGTGTCCATAGAATATACCGTATGCTCATCGACAGGATCCGCAATGATCTCCTGGTAGTAATTTCCGCTGGTCACATGGGAGCCTCTTTTCTCCCAACTGGCACCTCTATTCGTGGAGGCATAGAATCCACCTTTACCGTTGGCCGCTTCCACAATAGCGTAAATAATTTCCGGATTCGCCGGTGAAATGGCTAATCCTATCCGGCCTAATTCTTCACCGGGTAACCCCTTGTTGATTTTTGTCCAGGTCGCTCCACCATCAACACTCTTGTGCATGGCTGATCCCGGGCCACCACCCACATAAGTAAAGACGTGCCGACGTCTCTGATGCGTGGATGCATAAAGGATATTTGGGTCCCTTGGATCCATAACTACATCGTTCACACCTGTATGTTCATCAACTTCTATAACAGAATTCCAGGTTTTTCCACCATCTTCGGTTTTATAGAGACCTCTGTCACCGCCTTTATTCCATAGAGGGCCTATTGCCGCCACATAAACCACATCGGAGTTTTCAGGATGCACAATGATCTTTCCGATATGTTCGGAATTCTTAAGCCCCATGTGCTTCCAGGACTTACCCCCGTCCATGGATTTGTACACCCCATCACCGTAAGCAACAGAGCGCTGGTTATTATTCTCTCCCGTTCCCACCCAGATTACGTTGGCATTGTTTGGGTCCATTGTAACGCAGCCTATTGAATATGAACCCTGCGAGTCGAAGATAGGCTCATACGTAACACCAGAATTCACAGTTTTCCAAACACCACCGGAAGAGGTTGCCACATAATATTCGAATGGATTATTGGGATTAAAAGCGAAATCTGAAATACGCCCTGATGTCAATGCAGGACCTACACTACGCCATTTCAGACCTGAAATACTGATCGCCTCCAGAGGAGTTTTCTCATCTGTGTTCTTAGTTGATCTTTTCTGAGCATCACAAACCTGGCTAAAACCAAGCAAAAGTGCGAATGCGACAAGGAGTGATTTTTTCATTTGTTATGGTTTCTTGACTTATTTAGTTCTCTAAATTACATAAATATCACCGCAGACTTAACCTACTGCAAAGCGTAAGCCCTCTCAACAGGCCAATCATCGGCATACCCCTGTTTCCAATTATTTGTACTAAGTTCTTCATCACTTGACAAACAAGCATCAAGAACCGACCTAATATGCGCCTCGTCCATGTCCTGACCAATGAACACAATCTCACTCTTTCGGTCTCCAAATGTGACGTCCCATTCTGATTCTATTTCTTTCTGATTCTCCAGAAATGCCAGATACTGTGCTCGCTTTTGAAATGGCATACTACTCCACCAGACGCCCGCACTGTCGGTTCGTAATGACCCTCCGGCCTGACCCCAGATTAATGCTTGTTCGGGACGGGAAGCTATCCAAAACAATCCTTTGCTGCGAATTATGTTATGCGGGAACTCATATTGCACATAATGCCAAAAACGTTCAGGATCGAAGGGCTTCTTACTGCGATATACGAAGGAACCAATACCGTACTCTTCGGTTTCCGGCGTATGCTCTTCTTTATTAAGCTCTTCTATCCACCCAGCACTTTGCTCTGCTTCTTCAAAATTGAACAGGCCTGTGTTTAGTATTTCTTCGGGCCCAACTTTACCAAAGTTAGATTCAATAATGCGTGCAGGTGGATTTAACCTGGTAATGGTGGCTCTCAAAATACCCAGATGTTCCGCTGTAATCAGGTCCGTTTTATTGATAATTATGACATTGGCGAACTCAATCTGGTCGGTCAAGAGGTTTACAATGGTGCGGTAGTCACCCTCTATGTCGGTCAGATCTCTGTCCATCAAGGTCTCGGGACTGCCAAAATCTTTGAAGAAGTTAAATGCATCCACCACAGTAACCATAGTATCCACATAGCTAAACCGGGAAAGATCAATGTTGTTTTCCTCGTCTATAAAAGAGAAGGTTTGCGCTACCGGCACCGGTTCGCTAATCCCCGTGCTTTCAATAAGGAGATAATCAAATCGGTTTTCCTTTGCCAGGCGTTCTACTTCTATCATCAGGTCTTCCCTCAAGGTACAGCAAATACAACCGTTGCTCATTTCCACCAACTTCTCTTCTGTTCGCGAGAGGGTATTTTCGCTTTTCACCAGTTCGGCGTCGACATTGACCTCGCTCATGTCATTTACAATAACGGCGACTTTAAGGCCTTCTTTGTTATGTAAAATATGGTTGAGTAAGGTTGTCTTTCCCGCTCCGAGAAATCCACTGAGCACGGTAACCGGTAACTTATTATTCTTTTCCATTTCAGTTTTTTGGTATTATTTGTTCACGAAATTAATTGAAGACTCATTTAAGGTCTTTAGGCAGCTACACTCTAACTTCCTTTATGGTTTGTAATAATTCATAGATAGAATTTGTCTCGTTATTATGCCTTCCGGAGGTCAACCGCCAGGACATTCCGTTCTCAGTTCGCATAACGGAAACAGAGATTGGAGCATCTGCCACCACCTCGATTCGAGCTCGCTCCATGGCCTTTTTGGTCCACAGGAGTTCATTTCCTGTTCCTGCCAATTGCACCTTTTGTTCATAAGGCTCCAGGCTCTCAAAGGCCCCCTTTTGCATATCAAAATGAATTCCTTCGCTTTCAAAGGCCCTGGCAAACGTGCCGTTCAGCACCAAATCCTCGGGAGCACCGATGGCCAATCTCCCGTTCTTAGGCAATAACCAAAGCTTATCTGAATATTTTAGGGCCAGTTCCATATCATGCGTCGACATTAGGATGCATTTATTTTCTTTTTTGGCCAGTCGCCGCATCAGTTGCATCACTTCAATACGTCTGGGCAGGTCTAAAAAGGCGGTGATCTCATCCAGCACCATTATCTCGGTTTCCTGTGCCAGTGCCTTGGCCACCATGATCTTTTGACGCTCCCCGTCGCTGAGTTCCGACAGCATTCTTTCAGCCAGTTCCTGGGCTCCCACCGTGGCTATAGCCCACTGAATGACTTTATGGTCTCCGGACTTAAGTTTGCCCGACCAACCCGTATAAGGATATCTGCCCAAACCAACCACTTCGTAGCTACTGAGCATACCTCCATGAACGCGTTCGGTAAGTACGAGGCTCAATTTAGTGGCCAATTGCCTGGAGGCAATCTGAAAGATGTCTTTACCTTCTAAAAATACTTGCCCGTCCAGTGGTTTTTGAGAGGCGGAGATGGTACGGATCAGGGTCGATTTTCCGGCTCCGTTGGGTCCGAGAAGACACACTAACTCCCCTTTCTTTAAGGTTTCTGAAATGCCTTCAGCAACTACTTTATCCTCTGACTTGGACGAGTAGCCAATTGATAAGTCCTTTAGGTTCAAAACGTCTTCCATCATCTTAAAGTTCAAAGGTTCTCATTTTCCGATTTCGCAATAGCACCCACATCACCACCGGCGCTCCGATCAATGCGTTGACCGCATTTAAATGCAGGAAGTGCCGCTCCCATGGAAGGTGTACAAAAAGATCGGCCGCCATTGCCACGACACAACCTAATAACATCACCGCAGGCATAAGAACTCTATGGTCGGATGTGTTGAAAAGTCCACGCGCAAGGTGGGGAACAATCAATCCCAGAAAAAGAACAGGGCCGCAATAGGCAGTAACCGGAGCTGCCAGCAACACAGCACTCCCCAGGGTAATGATGCGTGTTCTTTCTACAGACATCCCCAATGCCCTGGCGTAGTTTTCTCCTAACAGAAAGGCATTCAACGGTTTGGCCATAAGCCAACCACTTATCAGCCCTATAGCTGTTAGCGGTATTAAAATGGGGAAATGCTCCCAGTATACACCGGCAAAACTACCGTCATTCCAACCCGCAAAGACCTTGGCCTGAGATTCATTGGTAAAGTGAAGAATTGCACTGATCAGTCCCTTGGAGAAAAAACCCAGCATTAATCCGAGAATCAGCAGGGTGATGGTACTTACGTAGCGCGATACTGAAACCATTAGCAGCAATACTAAAAGACAACCTAACATAGCACCGGCAACGATGCCTAAGTTTCCCAAAACTTCAAAATTCTCCAGAAACGAAGAACCTACAACGCCGGCCGACACAACCACCAAAGCGACTCCTAATTGAGCCCCGGCTGTAAGCCCCAGGGCCCAGGGTCCGGCAAGAGGGTTGCGAAACATCGTTTGTAACTGTAGTCCGGCAGTTCCCAAAGCCGCTCCTCCAATGCCCGCAGCGATGGTACGCGGCATTCTTAGTTCATTGATGATGGTGCGGTGCGTAGGATCTGCACTATCCAATCCAAACAATGCGGCAACCACATTTTTGATGTCTATAGAAACTGTGCCTATACCTAACTCCAAAAGCAGCAATAATGTAATAACAACTATCAGGATTGGGAAAATAAACATCCTGGTGCGCACCGGAAGTTTCACTTTAACAGAGACGTGGTTTTCTATTTTTTTAATTCCTTCCATTACTGTTTGTTCTTGGTAAGTTTTACCTTTTCAAAATATATAGGTTCATGCTCCGGTAAGAGCTCCGGATAAAATATGGATACCAGATCCTCGAGGACCAAATCGGGACGCACTTCGGGCGTTTCGTACCAATCATAGGCATCGTGTTCATAATTGGTTCGCTTCTGATAGTGATACACCTGCCCCATACGATACGCTTTGAAAGAATTCAAATACTCTGCGGGTGGCCAGGTCACATCCGAAGTGCTGTTTACGATCCAAAAGTCAGCGTCTTTAGCCAGAGAAAGTATCTTTTCATTGTTCATCCCCACTGAATGTGTCGGGCCGTCGTCGGCAAGGACATTGATAGCTCCACCCGCTTCCAGGAAAGAAGCATAGTAATCATTACGGTGCGCTGACCAATCACTGCTTTCGGACGGATGGTATACTAAGAAGGCAGTGGCCTTCTCCTCTTTTTCCCTTACTCTTTCCATGAGTCGCTCGCAGCGTGTCACCACTTCTTCAAACACCAGGTTGGCCTCCTCTTCCTTGTTGAAGAAAAGAGATGTAAACTTCACCCATTCGGATTTGCCCAGAAACGAAGACTCGGCCCAGGCAAACTGGGGAATGGCATTAACGCCCAGAGATCTCAGTTTTTCTACTGAAGTCATTCTGTTCTGATTATAGGAATACAGTAGCAACAAATCCGGTTTTAGTGAAAGGATAACTTCCGGTAGAGGGGCTCGGTGAAAGCTATATCCAATAGATGCAATCTCGCCGGCCTCCCAACGGGCACGCAATTCAGAATCGTAAATGCCTCCTCCTCCCATGGCTATGATATTGTCCATCAAGCCCAATGCTTTCAAGCGGGTTATTTCACCATCATCGTTGGCGGCGACTGTTTCAAGTGGAATCTCTACGAGCCAGGCATTCTCCAGATCACCTTTCAATTCAGGTGCCGGGGTACCCCGTTGCACCAAAACCAGCTTTTGATCGAAAATAATATCGATGTTTTCGCTTGAGAAATGGATATCGACCACTTTGTAGTTGGGTCCATAGGAGACCGAAAAGTTCCGGGCATATTGTATATCCACTTCCGTAAAGGAATGGCTTTCAGAACTTTTTACTTGAATTTTAGACTTATTCTCTTTCCTGGTTGACGATTGGCAACCCGCTATAGTCAACAAAACAATACTCAAAAGAAACCATAGAAACAGGAATTGGCTCCTGTTATATTGGAAAATGTGAGACTTGCTCGAAGTACTAATTGTCGGTTGAATTTCAGTCATTCTCAATGAAATCATTTACCTGTTCTACAGGTCCTTCGGTGGCTTTGTCGTAATGTCCCATGAAAACCGGGGTATGGCCGGGCAATAATTCCGGATACACGAGCCCTATGAGATCTTCCAATACCATATCCGGACGCACAATCGCCTTTGCGTACCAGTCGGAGGTATTCTCCTTCGCCTTCACTCTTTTCATATTGTGATAGAGCTTTCCCATTTGCCAGGACTTGAAGTGATCCATGATATTCGCTTTTGGTAGAGGAGGTGCATGGATATCGCCTATTACCCAGTGATCGACGTCTTTTCCTTTGGAAAGCAATTCTTCGGTGGTTAATGTCTGAGCCCCGTCGGCATCGGCTTTGGTGTTACCGAGCAGCACGTTTTCCAAACCTGCATCATTCATATACTGTGCGGGGATGCTGTTTATATGCATATGCCAGCGTTGCTTACTGGTATAAAATCCCCACATGGCAGTTTGTTTTTCCTCTACACTACCGGCCAGGGTCTTTAAGGTTGCGATATTACTTTCAATCTCTTCGAATACCCGATTTGCCTCCTCTTCGGCATTAAAGAACAAAGAATAGTACTTAACCCACTCGGCTCTTGCCAGGTAATCGGGTTCTGCCCAGTCAAACACCGTTGCGGTCGGAATTCCAAATTGACGGCATTTATCCAGACTTTCCCTGTAATCCAGACTTGGCATAGTCATTAAAAAAAGCTCGGGTTTTCGTTCAAGGAGTACCTCCATATTGGGCGGACTGTGCCAACTGTATCCAATCTGACCAATAGTACCGTTAAGTGCTTTCTCCCTCATTTCGTTATTATAGGAATAGAGCCCGCCAATGGCATTGATGCGATGTTCAAGTCCTATTTCACGCAAGTAACTTTCGGAATGTTGGATGTTAACGGCGGTCGTCTCCACAGGGATGTAGATTAGCGTCGCGTTCTTCAATTCACCGGTTAACGCCGGCGGAGTTGTGCCTTTTTGGACCAGGACCATAAGGTCTTCAACATCTTCGAATTCGGCCGAAGATGATCCTTTCTCTCCGAATCGTGCATTAGTTCGTACAACCTTGTAGCTGTTGTGGTAGGTAACGGAGTACCTCGTTGCATACCTGGGTTCTATCTTGTGTGTAAACAGGTCTTTCCCTTCCAATGTATCGCCGGAGGGAATTGAATCATTCTTTTTTATTTCGGATTTACAACCTAAGATCATTAGGGATATGATCAAAAACATATAGGTCGGGGTTTTCATTCTAAACTGTGTTTAATCTGGATGTTTTCTTATTCATTTGATGCTGCAATAACATTTGTCTACCAAGTGACTCTTTAATTGAATTAATTGAAAGGTTAACTCAAACAAGCCTTCATAAACTCAAGGAATCATTTTGCGACCTGACGGAGATTGCAAAATGCTGATTGTCTGTTACCATAGACCAATCCTGAGTGGGAAAGTCCTGGATGATAAATGGAAAGGGAAAGTTTAGCCAACAATAACGGGAGGAGGCCGTGAAAAGGGAATAATGAGCGCAACAGTCCTGGGCACCACGTTCTCGAAAGAGATGATAGGCTCCTTGTGGTAAATGATCCTTGGAGGTTCCTTAAGGATTAGAAATGAAGTTATAACCATCTCGGATTGTTGTCCCTGGATGGCTACCAAACATTGTTCGCAGTGATCTGTGGAACTATTCGAGGCTTCCTGGTGTTCGTATACATGAAACGCAGAAATCTTGATCAGTAATAAACCGATCAGCAGTACAGCAAAACAACGCCCGACAACTTCTTTCATACCCTAACAAATGTAGTAAATTTCCTGAGAGGTCCGAGCTATGCAAGACGTACACCTCTCGCATACTGGTTCTGAATCAATTTGGAATGTCAAAGTAGAAAAAAGCGATACAACTGCCTGGTATCGAACACCTAATTTTCCTTGCTTCCAACCAATCCCAATACCCGCTGTTTATCAGCCTCCAAATCGTTGGCCAGACTTCTAAGGAATTCTTGTCGGTCATCGGGATAGCCCAGATCCTTCTGAGGAGGAATGCCCTCGCCTTCGTAGTTGTTGTTCTGAGTATCCAGATAGACCTCACTGGAAAGTCCCACTTCCCAATCGTTGGGAAGTACTTTTTCAAGTACGTCTGAAAACACACCTTCGGTAGGACCGCCAACACGAGTGACGTTTTCCAGAAGCAGGGAACTCATGACCATAATTTCCGTAGCGCTGGCCGAGGATCGGGACGTGAGCAAGTATACCGGTTTATTCCAGGGTTGCTCTGCCGCTTCCAGATATACCGCATTGGGAACCGTATAGCCATCTCCCATCTTTCCTTTCTTGGTGAACACCAGGTGACGACGAGGATTAAATTGACGAATGATCTCCATGCCTACTTCATCCTTTCCACCGCCATTAAAGCGGGCATCAAGAACCAGAGCCCTGGCATCCGCAAGGTCATTGAGCGCATTTTCCATAGTCGTTCCAATACCGGTCACTTCCATACCGGTGTGCTCCTCGGAGGTCAGCCCTTCCAATTCATCAAAATAAGCCCTTAGGTAGGGCATTCCCGAAAGGCTGTCATTCAACTTAAGATCGGCATGTCCCATCATGAGGTTGACTTGCACATAGCCTATCCCCTCTTCCATATATCCCCATTTAACCAGGCCGCTTCGAGATTCATACAGGCTATCTGATATATAATGATCGGCAATCAAGGCTGCGACCTCCAGGTCGCCATATCTTTTCTCGTTGGACGACTCTTCTTCATTCGTTGTGAGGCTTGCACGTATGGAATCGGCCGCTTCTACTACCTCGTCCGGCGCATCCAGACCTATATGTCCGTCATTAAAGCTGTCCAACATGTCCTCAAAGATGATGTACAGTTGAGCGGGTGTGGTTTCGGGACTGATCTTTTCTTTTGTAGCCGTGTACAAGCTATCCCAATTTACATTCCGAAGGTCAAAATAGGCATAGTTCTCGGTGAAATTAGCCGCCAGTACTTCGAAGTTGTATATGGGGTCATTCTGTTGTTCTTCAGTGATTCCGTCAACGCACAACTGCGGTTCCTCATCAAGGCGAACAAACTTGTAAAGGTTGATACCGTCCTCTAGATGTAGGGTGTCATTGACAAGGCTGAGATTTTCGCCAAACATCGACAGTTCTCCTTCCAATACGGGCAAACAGGAAATCTTGGTATGATCGTATACCGTGAACTCCTGCCCATTTATTATCGCAATATGTCCATAGCCAAGCTGTTCGTAAGAGCCATCCAGTGTTTGTTCCTGATCCGGTTCAGACTGTTGTTTACAGGAAACTATGGTGCAGATCAAGACAAATGACAATAGCAGGTGGGAGAATCTCATGGTATACGATTTAGTGTTGTACAAATGTACAACGGCTGTATTAATATTTCAGTGTGTATCCCAAATTCCAGATCATTGTGGTTTTGAAACTTCGCACATCGCTCAATGACTTAACATCGGGCGTATGGCATCAAAGACGACATTGAGTATTGATGCAAACAGGTATGAATTGGTAGACGAAAAAACCCGGTTGGTAGATTACATTTTAACCGGGTTGTTCTATCTGCTAGCTTAGTAGCAAACTTTAAAATCCATAGCTATGAAGTTAATGGCACTACTTATACTCGGTCTTTTTATGACTGACTTTAACAGTACACAATTACAGGAGACAGATCCTATTATCGGAACCTGGAAAATGAAAATCAATGCTCCAAATGGAACGGATACCGGTTTACTCACGTTTTATGATGACGAAGGAAAGCTAAAGGTGAGTAATGATATTGGTTCTTATAAGGTTGGGAGCGATGGAGATAATTATACCTGGCAAATGACCAATAAAACCCCTATGGGAAACATGAAATTTGATGTAAATGCGGTACTCGACGGCGATACTATGAGCGGTACTATGGAAATGAAGTCTGGAATGGCAGCCGGAAGAACAGTCGACTTCACAGCTTCCAGGAAATGATCTGAGCTAATTACTTGTATAAAATGTCCGCTTTACTACCCCAACTCGCGAATCACGCCTAGCGCCCTGTCTATTTCATCTTTCGAATTATAGATATGCACAGAATGCCGCAGCAATTCGTCACCCACAGATCGGGGTTGCAATCGCTCGCGTTCCCAAAGGGTCTTTTGTAGTTCGGGACCCGTCATACCGTCTACTGCGTAGGTAGTAATGCCCGCAGCCATAGCCTCGTTGGTAGAAGAATGAATGGTAACATGCTTTATTTCTTTTAGACCATTCCGCAAATAAGCGCCCAATTCCTTGATTCGATCCAACCACCGCTGTTCACCTATAGTATTGTAAAATTCTACAGCGGCTTCATATCCGGCAATGATGGACGGGCTTCCCGTGCCATGTTGCATGAGTCGGAAGCCATGATCTTCCTGGTTGTCCCAGTTATAGCTGGCTATGGTCGACCAAAGATCGGTCACCCGGTTCTTGTTGACGTACAGCAAACCGCTACCCGGGGGTGCCAACATCCATTTATGCAAACTGGAATAATAGGCATCGCAACCAATCGCCTGTACGTCCACAGGAACATGACCCACACATTGGGCTCCATCCAAAACAGTAAAGATTCCTTGTGCTTTGGCCCGGGTACAGATCTCAGCTACCGGCATGACCGTTCCATATACTGAAATGATGTGTGGTACAGCTATGACCTTGGTTTTTGATGTTACCTGGGCGAAAATGGCATCAACAATTTCCTGGGGATCATTGGCCGGTACGGGCATTTCAGCCTGTTTATAAATGCATCCATTCTTTCTGGCCAGCAATTGCCAAACACCAAAACCACCACCGTGCTCCTGGTTTGTGTTGATGATCTCATCACCTGCTTTCAGTTTTAACCCATGCCCTACGATGTTCATCCCCATAGTGGCATTCTGAGTGATGGAAATCTCCTTATAATCGCAGTTAATAATCTTCGCCAACGATTCTCGCAGAGATACATAAGGAAAGTAACCGCTTAACAGTTCAGGACCGGATCCATCTTTGTAGTCTATGGTAGCTGCTTCGGTATTCCAGTGCATCATATGCTGCATCATTTTGTCGAGCACATAGCCGGGTGTAGGTCCCATAGTTCCGTTATTAAAATAGGTCTGACCTTCTTTTAACGGAAACATCTTCCGAACGGTTTCCCAATAGGACTCCCCTGCTCCAGTGATCCCAACAATTGGTCGCAAGGACCAATCTTTGGACTTATCAAAAGAAAGGAAGGGCAAGGCAAGAGAGGCGAGTGAGCCGGTTCGTATAAAATCTCTTCTGCTGGTCATGAT